>PFNQ01000034.1 GCA_002792115.1 Candidatus Woesearchaeota archaeon CG_4_10_14_0_2_um_filter_33_13
TGTTTTCTTACAATTAGGACATTTAAACATTTTTATTCACCTCAATAAATGGAAAATACTGCTCATTTATTAATCTGACGCTTTAGACGCACTGTCATACATCAAAACACTTAAATACTATAAAATATTAATTTATTTTATTATAATCATAAATTGAGGTGGCTTATCATGGCAAAAAAAGAGGAAAAATCAAAAAACGAACAATTACAAAAAAGGTTATTTTTAGATAAGAAAAGTTCTTGGTCAGAGTATAGTGAGAAACAAAAAGCTGAGGCTTTTGCTTTTTCTGATAAGTACAAAGACTTTATGGGTAAAAGTAAAACTGAAAGAGTTTGTGTTGAAAACATTGTTAGCATGTTGAATAAAAACGGTTTTAAGGACATTGCAGGAATGAAAAGTGTTAAAGTTGGAGACAAAATATACAAGAATGTTAGTGGAAAATGTATCATTGCTGCTTTAGTTGGAAAAGATAATAACCGGTGGCAATTGATAGGTAGTCATGTCGATTCTCCAAGATTAGACTTGAAACCAATTCCTCTCTATGAAGATGCTGGTGTTGCTTTAATGAAAACACATTATTATGGTGGGATTAAGAAATATCATTGGGTTAATACTCCATTATCTTTACATGGTGTAATTCACACTAAGTCTGGAAAGATTGTAAATATTAACATTGGTGATAATGTTAATGATCCTAAGTTTGTAATTCCAGATTTACTTCCACATTTAGCTAGAAATCAGATGGAACGTAAAGCCCCAAATGTTGTTGAAGGAGAAGACTTAAACATTTTAGTTGGGAGTATTCCGGTTGATGACAAGAAAATAAAGGAGCAAATTAAATTTACTATTTTAAATTACCTTTATGAAAAATATGGTATTATTGAGGAAGATTTTTTCACTGCCGAGTTAGAGTTAGTACCTTCCACTATGCCCATTGATGTTGGTTTTGATCGTTCAATGATTGGGGCCTATGGTCAAGACGATAAGATTTGTGTTTTTACTTCTCTGATGGCATTGTTAGATGTTAAAAACCCAAAACATACTGCAGTTGGTTTCTTTGTTGACAAAGAGGAGATCGGTTCTGTTGGCGATACTGGAGCAGCTAGTTTTGTTTTACAAAATTTTGCTGATGACTATCTTAATCTAACTGGTTTAAAGATAATTAAGTCTGCTCTTTTTGAGAGATCAAATTCTATCTCTGCTGATGTTACTGCTGGGTTAGATCCAAATTATAAGGATGTACACGATGCAAGAAACGCCCCAGTTTTAGGATTCGGAATTTCAGTAGAAAAGTATGGTGGTGGTGGTGGAAAATATTCTACCCACGATGCTAGTGCTGAATATATGAATTACGTTCGTCAGATCTTGGACAAGAATAAGATTGCTTGGCAGACTGGTGAGTTGGGTAAGATTGATATTGGTGGCGGAGGAACAATTGGTATGTACCTTTCTCGTTATGGGATGAATTGTGTGGATGCTGGCCCAGCAGTATTTGGTATGCATTCTCCGTGTGAAATTTCATCCAAGATTGATGTTTACACGTCCTATCTATTTTATAGGGCATTTTTACAGGAATAAAAGTGAAAAAGTAAAAAAAAGAGGTGTATAAAATGTTTAAACTATTTGCTAAGAAACAAGCTAAATTGTCAGCTGGGAAACCAGCTAAATCTTTACCAAAAAAACCAGCCCTTAAATCTCTTCCCTTGAAAGGAAAAGCAAGTAAAGGAAATGCTAAAGTTTGTGGTTGTTCCAAAAAAGTAAGTACTGCCACTGAAGATCAGATAAGAGATTTAATTAATTTGATTATGGTCTATAAAAGTGAAGAAGTTTTAGGCGTTAGTACTCGAATAGAACCAAAAACTGCTAAGGAGTTAGTTAAGAAGTTAGAAGAACTTGCTAAGAGTGTTGGAAAAATTTGTGTTTGTTAATTTTTTATTATTTTTTTTAATATCAAAGTTATGTTTCTTATACTTTATGTATGAGTATGAACGTTAGTGAGTAAGTTTAAAAATTTTGGTTAACATTCCCACTAATTATTCTTGGAGTAACTTTTCCATTGCAGTTACCATGCCGGGTCCTTTTTCTCTTCGTGGGAATAATTGTGCATGTAAATGGTCTACTAGCTGTCCTGCGTAGCCACCAACATTTATTCCTACATTATAGGCCGTGTCTGGTTTGATTCTTAGGTTTCTATCTTGTAACATTCTTATAGCCAAATCAGCAGAAGGTGGAACAGGTGGGTTTTCTTTTAGTGATTGATAAAATCGTACCATGTTTTCAGGATTAGAATTATAAATTCCTTGAATTGCCAATGACGTAGATGGTATTGCATCAACGAATCCCTCTAATGCTATTCCGCGTAATTCTTCAAGACATTTAACATGGTCTTTTGCAATTACAATAGCATGTCCGGGAGTTGCAGGTGTAACTGATAGGATTGAATAGGCATGATCATTTTCAAAAATGACTTTACCATCTCTTTTCCATACATCATACAATTTACAAAATATGTCATCTGATTTCATAAGATTATAGAGTCATCAACTCTTTATAAATCTTTTGCGGTATTCATTACTTTGGAGTAATCAATTATTTTTGTCTCTACCGGGCTTAATTATTTTTACGTTAAACCAAGATTACTAAATTAAACCTGTTTTTTCTTTTACCGGTAACCGCAAGAAGATCCCTGACAAGAATAACCACCGCTTATGCCTCCAGGAATATAGGGAATAATTGCTTGAGTTGAAGTAGTTGGTCTATTTTGATAAGTTGTACTGGGAGCTAGTCTTAACATGTCTGCGATATTTGATCCAATCGCTCTGCTTGATGGTGTATCTAAAGATGGCATGGATAAAGCTCTGATTCCATAATCTGACATTGCTTGTGTCATGGGGCCATATTTAGATAAATCCATTATTCTGGCATAAGCCTGTAAATTTTCGTGAGCAACATCACTCATTTTAGTGAGACCTTCTTCATTTTATAATCTTTTAAGGGACTTTTAACTTAAATTTGTTTCTAAAGAAAGTGGGACATTTAAGTCATGTAAAATGTGTCATTTGGTTTATATATTTTGTAAGAATACTAATTTTAGATGACACAACTAAGCTCTGAAGAAGATTTAGTCGTTAAGTTTTGGGGAACAAGAGGCAGTTTGCCAGCTCCTTTAGATTCTAGACAAGTTTTAGAAAAACAATTAGCGTTAATTGAAAGAATTATTGCTGATGGTGGAACAGACAAACTTTTTAGAGATGGAAAAGGGGTTCAAGAGTATTTAGCAGGATTATCATTATCTTATTCGGGAACTTATGGTGGAGAAACAACTTGTATTGAAGTTCAAGCTAGAGACTCTCCGTTGATTGTTATTGACTCTGGTTCTGGAATAAGAAGGTTAGGTAATACATTAATTTCAAGACTATTTTCTGGACAGCACCTTAATCCGTTGTGTTCAGATGAAGCTACTGCAAGAGAATTGCACCTGTTTTTAACTCATTATCACTGGGATCACATTCAAGGTTTTCCTTTCTTTAAACCTGCTTTTGTTAATATGTCCGATAAAAGGTTAGATATTACTTTTTACGGTAAGAGAGACGCTCGAAAAACTCTCTCTGGTGTTTTACATGGACAACAAGAATATCCTAATTTTCCAATAATCTGGGATGATGTGCCTTGTACAAAAGCGTATAGGGAGTTGGGTCGGATGAATCCTGAAGATATTCAGTTAGGAAGGACAGTAGTCAAATTTCAAGAGTTAACTCATCCAGATTCAGTTTTAGCTTATCGTGTTGACGTTAATGGAAAAGCAATTGTTTGCGCTACAGATACTGAGCATAAAGATTCTCCTGATCCCAGATTGGTAAGATTAGCGAAGGGAGCAGATCTCCTTTATTATGATGGCCAATTTACTCCGGAAGAATACAGAGGAGACGTAGGTATAAATCGTTTAGATTGGGGACACAGCACTTTTGAATGGGCAATCCGAAATGCTTTAGCTGCTGATGTTAGTACTGTTGTTATTGGTCATCATAGTCCTGATAAAAATGATTTTGATCTTGATAAGGTTTATGAGCGGGCATTAGACTTTAAGGATCAACAACTTAAGTTAGTAAAGAATGATGGAAAATCTCTAAACGTTTTAATGGCTTACGATGGGTTAGAACAAAGATTTTAATCTTTTAATTTAATTATTTTAAACAATTTGTCATCTTTTCTAATTCTTCTTCTGTTTTACTTGTGTAAAGGGGCACACCATACATCTTTCCAATAAGATCTCTGATTCCATATTTTCTATCTAATGGCAGAAGTTGATAATGAATATGTTTTTGTGATCTTTGTCTTGGACTATTCATCACTATTAAAGTTGCTTTACTTAATTTTTCATCAATTAACTTTACTGCCATTTCTGCCAGATTTTGCAAGGACTTTATTTCTTTAGGAGTTAATTCAACTATCTCCTCTACATGTCTTTTGGGCAAAATTAAAGAATGGCCCTCAATTTGTGGTTCTCTAATTATCATTGCAATAGCATGTTCATTTTCTAAGAATATTCTAAATTTGTTCTCTTTTATTGAATGGCAGAGACTGCAGTTTTCCATTTTTAAAAAAAGGAGTAGCGGGGGATGGATTTGAACCACCGATCTCCGGGTTATGAGCCCGGCGGGTACTCCTAGCTTCCCTACCCCGCTATGATACAATAAAACTATAGTTCCTTTAAAAAGCTTTGGTTCAATAAGTATTAATATTCTTTAACCTCAAGGGGAGAACAACATATATTCCATATGTTTGTCAAAACCTTTAAAAATAAGTTCCGATCTGGAAAGTTGCTTATGGATAAAAAAGGGAGTTTGGGGTTAATTGCAGCGATTATTGTTTTAGCGTTAGTAATTCTTGCTTACATTTTGGTTTCAGTTGCTGAGAGAGAATGTTTTAGCAATAGAGATTGTTCTGATAATGCATATTGTAGTACAGATTACAAATGTCATCAATATCCTGATAAGATTCTGGTTAATGATAATAATTATTTTAGTAGTGCTTTAGTTTTTGGTATATTATTGGTGGTTGCAGCTTACGTTTATAAGACTGGTAAGATTCCTTTTGCTAACAAATTTAAAAAAATCAAACGTAAGAAAAGAAAAGTTGAAACCGAAGATGGTTACATCGAGATTTAAGTAATTGTTTTAATTGATATACTATTTAGATTCAAGACATATTACTCTTCAGAACTTTCTTAGTAATTTTTTCAAAATGTACACCACAAATGGCCATCTCTACTGCTGTGGGAAATGCTTTAATCTTGGTGAAAAGTGTTTTAAAAATTAATCTCCAATAATATCTTCTTGATCTAGAGAAGATGCCGATTTTCCAGACACTTTTAACAAATGCCTTTAATCCAGATAGGGAAGGTGTTTCTCTTACAGTTGGTCTATAATGTCTTATGAACGTATCAATCCTTTTATAATAATTATTTGGAGAATAAATTGTGGCTAGAATCTTTTTGTATCCCTCCACTAAATTTTTTGTACCCATCCGAGGTATAAAATTTAATCTGCCATCGGTGTTTTCTCCACTGGCTTCTGAGAATAATCTATTTTCCTCTTTAAGGCGATGCCATAATCTTGTTTGAGGAAGAGCCATTAACATACCAACCATGGCAGTAACTACTCCAATCTCTTGAATAAATTTGATTTGGGCATCAAAGATTAATTTAGTATCTTTATCAAAGCCAACAATAAATCCGCCCATTACTTGCATTCCATTTTGTTGAATTATACGAACTGATTTAACCAAATCTCTAGTATAATTTTGAAATTTCCCACATTCTTTTAAGCTATCAATATGTGGTGTTTCTAATCCCAAGAACACCTTATGAAAGTTTGCTCTGCTCATCAACCTCATCAGTTCTAAATCATCAGCGAGATTTAAACTCGCTTCAGTAAGGAATTTGAAAGGGTAGTTGTTCTTTTTTTGCCAATTAATTAACAGAGGCAAGAATTGTTTTACATTTACTTTATTGCCGATGAAGTTATCGTCTACAACAAAAACTGAACCTCTCCAACCTGCCCTGTATAACGTGGACAATTCTAAAATCATCTGTTCCGGAGTTTTTGTTCTCGGTATTCTTCCATTCATAATTATAATATCACAAAACTCGCAATTAAAGGGACATCCTCTGGAGTATTGAACTGCTATAGTAACATAATCTTTAAAGTTGATTAGTTTCCACATTGGTAAAGGAGTTTTAGTAATATCTGGACGTTCTGTAGAAGTGTAAAATTTTTTGGGTTTGCCTTTTTTGAAATCAGAAATAAATTGAGGAATGGTAATTTCTCCTTCATTTAGAATAAAGTGGTCGACATTTTTAAATTTTTCATGTTGTGTTGTGAATACTGGTCCACCAGCAATAATAATTTTTCCTTTTGCCTTACAACGATCAATTATTTCTTGTGCACTTTCTTTTTGCACAATCATAGCACTGATCAAAACTAAATCTGCCCATTCAATGTCTTTATTCGTTAGTTCTTTAACGTTAACATCAATTAGTTTCTTATTCCATTCTGAAGGAAAGATTGATGCTACCGTTAATAATCCCAATGGGGGAAATGTTGCTTTTTTAGAAACAAACTTTAAAATATGGGTAAAGCTCCAAAATGTGTCTGGGTATTTTGGGTAAATTAATAGTACGTTCAAGGTCAATCAAAGTAAAGTAGTAAGAGGTTATTTTTATATTTTTTGGTGTTAGAGGGAAGTAAATTCACTCAACTTCTTTTGTGTATTTTTATTTTTTAACAATTTACTTTCTTTCAAAAGTAGATTTAAATCAAAACCAAATTTGTTTTTTATTAATTCTTGAGCATACTTTAACATTAATTCTTCTGATGAGAAAGATAGCGGTCTTTCTAGCAAAGATTTTCTGGTTGCTTCTCTACATACCCATACTCCTAGCGGAATATTATATTCTTCTGATATAAAACGCAGAACTAATGCAGATTGTTGTCTTTTATTTTCTCTCATCTTTTCTAAGACCGGAAGTCTAGCTGCATAATAACCTCCTGCACACTCTTCCGCATAAGTTTTTCTTCCTTGATAATTCTCATAATCTGTTGAATAAGCATAATTACTCTTACTCCAAGGATTAATATCTTTTTTAAGATAAGTTTCAAATAACTCATAACTCCATATTTCTGGAAAAAATAAAATCAAGTAATAATTTCCCCAACCACCTCCAAAGTGTAAAGAATAATCTCCTGTTTGAAAATCCTTAACCTCTTTGATAATATCTTTTCCAATATTATCATCAACCGCAGTAATGCTCCACCGGGTTGGTACTAAAATACGATTTTTCTTTAGTCCGAGATTGCCAACAGAGAGAATTTTGTTAAGAAAAGTCTCTTCAAACCCTTTTTGATATAATGATCGTAAAGCTGGTGCTGCTTTTAGGTCTGTATCAGAAACAACTCTTTCTATTCTGGAATCAACCTTTGGATTAGAAGTAATTCTAGCTCTTTTAATTTCTCCATGTGGTCCGAAAGGAATAATTTCCTTTTCTGCGGATAATCTTAATTGGGGTTTGCTTTGCAGATTTACTTCGAGTTCAACAGAACTTTTTGCCATGCCCACTTCTTGACAAAGTTGTAGTAACTTATTTTGTTTATTAACATCTTTAATATTACAGCTAGTTCTGCTATTAACTAATCCATACCTCATCGTAGCAATTGTACCAATCTTAAAATTGCCTTTACTCCATAATTTTGGGGAGTCGTAATGAGATGTGTCTCCAGAGAATTGTGGGCTAAGAACTCCAATATTTATATTTGGATAACCGTAACGTCCGACGAAAGGGGCAGGAGAAGAACCAAAGAAATTATCTTTAAAACTTTTATTAATTTGTATTTTGGGTATCTCTTCAATATCTTTATATTTGACTCTTTGGATTTGCATTGAAATCTTAGTGGTTGGCTGCTTTAAATAGGTTTTGTGGGGTTGACCAGTGGGTTTGTGACCTGTATTCTGAAAAGTAAGTTTTATAAACTAGGAATTTTTAATCTTAACCATGAAAAAGAGGATCAGCAAATCTAAATCTGTTAAGTTATCTTTACATAAGCGGATTCATCATAGGATTAAGGGGTTTTTATCTTTTTCACAATTTTTGAAAGTATTAAGGCGTTCTAAATATAAAAAAGAGTATGATATTAAGATTCAGAAACAAATTAAGAAAAATCCTAATTTTATCCCTTTAGAAGAGCTTAAAGAAGAGATGCAAGAAAAGTTGGAGTTAAAACGGAAGATGCATAGAGCAAAGAAGAGGAAATTTGCAAAAGTTAAGGGTACTAAAGCCAAAACTAAAAAAGCAGCTACACATAAAGTAAAAAATAATAAAGTTAAGGTTGCTAAAAGGAAAATTAAAAAATTAACTATCCAGAAAAAAGCAATTACGCCTAAACCCGTCTCTAAGAGGATAAAATAGGATTATTTTTGTTTATTGTTAATACTTACTCCCATTTTATTTTTCGCTTAGGAGAGAATTCTTCTTCAGCTTGGTTTTTCTTGGAATGATCTATCACCACCCATTTATCTTTTTTTGGTGGGGCAAAATAATCTTTGATCAAATTTACTTTTTTATGAAGTTTTGGTTCATGTTGTTGCACAAAATAACCGATGAAGCTGGACATGGTGTACAAAATAAAAGCAACTCCGATGAATAGATAGAACACGGTGAAGATTTTAGAGAATGCTGTTGTTGGATGCAATTCACCATAACCTCGGGTAGACAAAGAAATTGAAGAAAAGTAAAAAGCATCCATATAACTCCAATCTTCAACAGCATGGTACACAAATGTTCCTATGATCAACAAAGCAACGACCGTTATAATCAGCATTAACATACGTGTTTTTAACGTTGAGCGTGTTGTATAAATGAAGTCTACCATAATGATAAATGATGCTTTACTTGTATTTAAAGCTATTTTATTGTGTGAAAAAATAAGAGAAATATGCCCTTACGGAGACTTTCAGGTTTTTTCGCAAGGGGCTAAGCGAGCAACGTGAGCGCACGCCGCTTCTCGCTCCCAGTTGGCGAAAGAACTGTTTGAACTCCGGTTACAGGATTTTTGTATCACAGATGTTTTGCGTTCCGCAATCCCGCGTCCTTTCTGGCTAACACTTAATTAACAATGTTAAGTATCCAAGCTAGACTATAAGGGCATGTTTTAAACAAATAGGTTGATTATTTAAAAATTATCTGGTTTTCTTAATCTCAGCACCGCCAGCAGGTAAGAACTTAATGATTTCATCTAAATCTCCACCCTTTAACTTAGATTTAATGGTTTTAGCTAGGGAACTCTTCTTTTCTTTTCCTGGAATAACTACAATAAAATTAGCAGTTTTCTTTTTTATGGCAGTAACTGGGCCGCCAATAATCTCTTCCCCTATTAAACCAATAGCATATTCTACTTTAGGATAAATATAAGTTGTTTTTCCTCGAATCATAAAACTTCCTTTAGACATATATTCTCCCGATTGGGCTTCTTTACTAACTTGCTCAGGTTTTACGTAAAAAACATCTGCACTAGTATGTCCCATCTTCCAAGCTCGAGAATAAACTCCTACGGCTTGGGCAGTTTCATTAAGAGTATCTTCACTGGCTTCTTGACCATTTTTAATAACAAAGAAAGGGCTGCCAGCCATATCTGTATGGAAGACTAAATCTTCTTTATCTGTATGTTTTTTAATAATAATCTCATTGGTTGTAGCGTCCTTGCCACCAATACATAAAAATCCTTCTGAAGAGATAAACCAATGAAACTTTTCATACCATTCTAACTTTCTTTCTTTTTTTTGTGATTTCTTCTCTTCTTCTTTCCAGAATTTTTCTTCTTGTTTTTTTAATTGTTCTAACTTTTTATTACTATCTGCTAAAGCCTTCTTAGCTCCCTCTAACTTTTTCTTAGCTTTTTTAGCTAGATCAAAGTAAATGCCAGCATTTTCGTCAACAGACTTATTTAAATTAATCTCAATCTCCATAGGTCCCATAATTGTGCTGGTTCTTAAAAATGTTTCTTAACAAGCCTTGATGGTTTCAACAACTAAAGCTTTTTCAGCACAAACTTGTTCTTCATCATACAAATTAATGATCGGAGTAACTTTAATCTGCTTAATTTCTCCACTAGAAGTAGCATCATAACTTACTTTCCCCATATAATTCCCTGCTTTTCCAATCTTAGCATCATTTAACTCATAGGATTTAGCTTCTACGCTTCCAATAATATTGAAGACCAAACCTTCCACCTTAATGTTGACTCCATTTTCTAAGGTGAAGCGAACTTCCTTACTAATAGAATCATAACAAAGTTGATCTTCTCCTCCAATGGTAGATAATTTTAGATTAATATCAATTGGACATTGAGCACTTTCTTCAACCTGAGCCTGTCCAAAACTCATAATAACTACACCTAAAGCTACGGCAAAGGAGATTAATAATATTGTTGCCATTATTGGCGTTATACCTTTTTTCTTCATCATTCTTATCCGTGCTTAGGTTTCCAATGAGATTTTCCTTGGTGTAATATTTCCTTAACTCTTTCAATAGGAATAAACTTTTCCTTTTTATTTTTATCATGAATTACAATAAATGAATTTTTTTCAACTTTATGAATATTTTTTGCATTTACGATAATGTGACGATCTCTTAGTTTGTCATCATATTTTATATCAAATTTTTCTTTGTTGGGGTGTTTAATAACTTTGTATAAGACTAAATTAATTTCTTTGTTAAGATCTGAAAGTGGTTGAAACTCTTTGAAGATTAAACCACTAGAAGCAAGGATTATGAGGCCGACAAATAAACTAATCAAAGGATTATCTAAATATGGTAAGTATCCAACTCCATCCCAAACTCCGGCCCAAAAGCAGACCACTCCAAGAACTCCTAAAAAAGACCAGAAGTATCTCTTAAAATTGTACAAAAATTCATGAAATAGATCTGTTAAGTTCATTTTACATCTTCCAATAAGTTTTTCCATTTCTTAACACTTCAGTTACTCTATGTGTAGGAATGAAGATCTCTTCTTTATTTCTTTTATCCTCAATAATTAGTGTGCCTTTATCTAATTTAGAAATGTATCGAGCAGGGAGTTTTATTTCTTTTTTTTGAAATTTGTCATAATACTTAACTATAAAAGTTCCATCCTTAGAATGAGTTTTAACAGTTTTCATAACTTTGTTGATAGAACCCTCTAAACTTCCTAATGGATCGAATTCTCTAAAGATCATTCCAGAAAAAGTTAGAATAGCTAATCCAACAAATAAAGCAACCCACTCATTGCCTAAGTACGGGATTTCATACAAACCTTCCCATAGTCCTTTCCAGACAAAGATCACTCCTATACCTGCCCATAGGGACCATAAAAAATGTTTATCTTGTTCTCTTAGTTTAAACATCATAACACCTTTAAGATAGCTAAATTATTTAAGGTATAAATACTTTTCTCTATACTGGATCACTAAGTTAACTAGAGCACTAAGTTAAAGAAACATTTAAATATGTAAAATCTCTTATTTTTATAAAAGAGGTGTTAATCTGGTGGATAAGAAAATTAATCGTTTAAGAAAAGAACATTTACAATTTATTTTTAGAAATCAAGAGATCAAAAAGCTTTGTGCGAAGGATGCCATGATCAGGCCCGTTTTTTTATATCCCGAAGATAGTACAAACATAATATTAAGTAAACTTAAGAATGAGAATGTTAATGCCTGTATAGTAGTTGACAAGAATAAACATTTTTTAGGTGAGATTTGTGAAGAAGATATTATCCATCTTTTTATCCAACAAATTAAGACCGAACCATTAGTACAGATGATCAACCAGGGTTATAAGCGTGAATTTCATTACAAATCAGCCAAAGAGTTGATGAATAAACATAAACATCTTGTTAAATTAAATACTCCTATCAATAAAGTTGTTGAATTAGTCCATAAAGCAGGTTTCCGGTATATACCTGTAATTAATGATGATAAGGTTGTTTTAGGCGTAGTCACTCCTAGTAGTATAATAAATCTTCTTAGGAATAATTAAAATAGGATGGCCACTTCAATATATATAGAATTAAGTTTAATATTAATTTTAACTATTGTTATTTCAGGTATAGTCTATTTTCTTAGACAACCGATGATTATTGGTTATATCTTAAGTGGGGTCGTTGTTGGTCCGTTATTACTAAATATTATTCAATCTACTGAGACCTTAGTAACCTTCTCTCAGATAGGAATAGCATTCTTACTGTTTATGGTTGGGCTTAATTTAAATCCAAGAGTTATAAAAGAAATAGGTAAGCCAGCATTAATAACTGGGATAGGGCAGGTATTGTTCACTACGTTAGTTGGTTTTTTAATCATTAAAATGTTTGGTTTCTCTAATATCACTTCCTTTTATCTTAGCATTGCCTTAGCTTTTAGCAGTACAATTATCATTATGAAACTACTTTCTGATAAAAAGGATGTTGATACGTTATATGGGCGTATATCTATCGGGTTCTTGATAGTCCAGGATTTTATTGCTATCATTGTCTTATTGATAATCTCCTCGTCTAGTAATGGTATCAGTGTCGGGTCTTTAGCCTTGAGGTATATCTTGGCGGGGATAGGTGGTTTGGTGTTACTATTTTTGTTTGCAGTTTATGTCTTGCCAACTATAACTAGAGTTATTGCTAAATCACAAGAGTTTTTATTGTTATTCTCAGTTGGTTGGTGTTTTATTATATCTGCTATCTTTTATTTCTTTCATTTTTCTATAGAAGCTGGAGCCCTTTTGGCAGGAATCACTTTATCACTGTCTCCTTATAATCATGAAATCAGTGCAAAAATGAAGCCTTTGCGCGACTTCTTCTTAATCATATTTTTTATCCTCCTTGGATCACAGATGACATTTACACAAATCTCAACTAATTGGTTGTCAATAGTATTACTCTCATTATTTGTCCTTGTTGGCAATCCTTTAATAGTTATGGTCTTGATGAGCACCCTATTGAAATACACTAAACGGACTAGTTTTTTAGCCGGTCTTACCGTCGCACAGATTAGTGAGTTCTCTTTAATTGTTGTTGCTTTAGGAGTAAAGGTTGGCCACGTTTCTTCTGATATTCTATCACTAGTTACTGCTGTGGGATTGATTACTATCGCTGGTTCTACATACCTCATTATTTATTCTGATAGGTTGTACTCAAAACTCTCTAAGTTCATATCTATATTTGAGCGTCGGGGAAGAAAAGTTGATGAACATAATTATCATGATGAAAATAGTTATGAAATTATACTCTTTGGTTATAGTCGGATAGGTTTTGATATTTTAGAATCACTAAAGAAAATGAAAAGAAAATTTTTGGTTGTAGACTATAATCCCGATGTGATAATTGAACTTTCTAAAGATGATTTTCATTGTAAATATGGTGATGCTGATGATTTAGAGTTATTGAATGATCTGAACATGTCTAAAACCAAGATGGTTGTTTCTACTATCTCCACGCTAGATACAAATTTATTGTTGGTTAATAAAGTTAGATCACAAAATAAGAAAATTATTATTGCTGTTGTATCTCACCGCATTGATGATGCTATGAAGTTATATGATGTCGGAGCAACTTATGTTATCATGCCTCATTTCTTGGGAGGAAAACATATCTCT
Organism: Candidatus Woesearchaeota archaeon CG_4_10_14_0_2_um_filter_33_13; assembly: GCA_002792115.1. Lineage (GTDB taxonomy): Archaea > Nanobdellota > Nanobdellia > Woesearchaeales > GW2011-AR9. Next base: position 13,676 of record PFNQ01000034.1, read on the forward strand.
ACCTTAATAGAGACAAATAGATTTAGTATCAATAAGTTCCTTAAGGAGAAAATGACTCATCTAAAAAACCTTAATGAGCGCAAACGTAAGGGTCATGAACACCCTCAACATGAACGTTTTTAACCCAAAAAGTAACCCGTAAGGAGTAACATTTATAAATAATCTCTTTCTTGGTTTAATTATTACAAAAGTGGTGTTTAATCATGGATACATTTGAGTTAAAGAAAGAACAAAGTAAATTGGCTAATAAAATTATAGTCAAAGACCTTTTTGATAAGATTAAAACTATCGGCGGAGCTGAATGTATTGCTTTAGGTGAGAAAATTTTAGCAGTAGTAGTTGTGTGTGAATTCCCTTCTTTAAAGATGATTGAAAAAAAAACATATCTTCTATCTAGTCCTTTACCCTATAAACCTGGATATCAGGCTTATCGAGAAATGCCGGCATTAATGGAAGCGTACAATCAACTTAGTGAAGAGCCGGATATTTTGTTAGTTAAAGGTTTTGGAATAAATCATCCTAGAAAATTTGGGATGGCTGCTCACTTAGGTTTAGCATTAAATCAACCCACTATTGGGGTGACACAAAAGAATATTGTTGGGAAGGTTGAGAAAGGAAAGATCATTTTTCAAAATGATATTGTTGGTTTTGAAATCACTACAAAAGAACATGCCAATCCGGTTTACGTTTCTCCGGGACATGGTGTTAGTCTAGGTTCTGCTTTAGACTTGGTTAGCAAGATTATTCTTCCGCCACATAAGATGCCCGAACCGTTACATATATCTCATAAGATCGCTAAGAAAAAAGTTAACGATAAAATTAAGGAGTAAATAAAAGATGACCAAACCAGAGATGACAAAAATATCCGGATTAGACATGCGTAAGACTATTTCTTGGTACATTCAAAATAGTTCTGATCTTACTGCATCTTTAGATCAAAAGTTACAATTTCCTATCGGAAGTGATCATATTGGATATACTATTGAGGGAAGAGAACATCTTCATCTAACTGATTTTGAGTTATTTAGATTGATGCGTTTGTTTCCAGATTCTGCGATGCAACGTTCTGTTCTTAGGAGTATTAATGGCAAGCCACAATTGTGGTTTAAGAAAGAATCCACTGCGTTTGATATAAATGTGACAAATCGTTTTCAAGATGCAATTTCCCCTACAGCAATGGTTCCTTCCTTTGTTGGTTATGATAAAGTTGATGATCAATTAGTTGCTGATGTAAATATTTACCGAATGGCAGGAATCTTTGTTACTCCAACTGTTGGAAAGTTAATTCATGCAGAGGGTTTATTGCATGAGGTTGCTCACACAATTATTCAACCAGCGCTAAGTGTTGAGGGTTACAAATTAAGGTTAGCTTCTGGAGAGATTGTTGATGGTTTTGATTATGTAATGAAGTTTGCTGAGATGGTTGAAGGTTTACCTGCAATCTCTCATTATGCTGCTACTTATCGTGGTCCAGATGGTAAGTTTGAAAGTTCTGATGAAAGATATAATCCTATTTTGGCTGTGAATGAAGAACTTGCTGAATCTATTGCCGCTAAGTTGTTAGGGTTTACTTTTTGTGAAGAAACTCACCGAAGAAAAAATCCGTTTGTAGAACGGCCTGAAGCCAAGCAATTTGTTGATGATTTCTTAGAAGCAAGACTTTACAAAGAACAAAGATAGACTACAAAATTTTATAAATGACTGTAGTCTGTTTCTCTTAAAATGGAAATTGCTAGAACTTTTGATAATTTAACGATGAATGATGTTCCTCTTGCTGGAGGAAAAGGTGCTTCTCTTGGAGAGATGACTCAAGCAGGTTTACAAGTCCCTCCTGGATTTGTTGTTCTATCTACAACTTTTGAAAAGTTTGTTGAACTTTCTGAAGGTATGAAAGAAGAGATTGATGCTGTTCTTGATTCTGTCGATCATAAAGTTACTCATACCATTGAGGATGCTTCTGAAAGAATTCAAGCGATTATTCAAAACACAGAAATTTCAGAAGAAATCTCTCTAGAAATATTAAAGTTCTTTGACCAATTAGGGGTAGAGTTTGTTGCTGTGAGAAGTTCTGCTACTGCTGAAGATAGTAGTAGTGCTGCTTGGGCAGGTCAATTAGATACTTATCTTAATACTACTAGAGAAAATTTATTAAAAAATGTAAGAAGATGTTGGGCTTCATTATTTACGCCGAGAGCAATTTTTTATCGGTTTGAGAAAGAGTTGCAAAAACAGCACATCTCTGTGGCGGTAGTTGTACAAAAAATGGTACAAAGCGAGGTTGCTGGGATTGCTTTTTCTGTTCACCCAGTTACTAGAGATAGAAATCAAATGATTATTGAAGCAGGTTATGGTTTAGGAGAAGCTGTAGTCTCTGGACAGATTACTCCAGATAGTTACATTGTTGATAAGCAAGATAGCACTATAATTGATATCAATGTTTCTGAACAGGAGAAAGGGTTGTTCAAAAAAGGTATTGATGGAAATGAATGGGTGAATATTTCAGAAGATTTGAAGGAAAGACAGAAGTTAACAAATGAGCAAGTTTTGGTATTAGCGGAATTAATCATCAAAATAGAGAAACATTATGGTTTTCCTTGCGACATCGAATGGGCTTTAGAGAAAGAAGAGTTTTATATCACTCAAAGCAGGCCAATAACTACTTTGTAAAGATGGAAGATATTCACGCGGGCAAGTTACAACCAATTGTTACACGTAGATATTGTTTACTTGCAGTTGATTTATTTATCAGCACTTATTCTCATCCTGAAAACTTTGAGAAAGTATTTGATTGTAAGTATTATACGCGAACTTGTTACATCACTCCTGTTTTTTATTATGGGCCAGAAGCTGCACAATTTGGAGATTTTTTAGTTAAAACTAAGCCCGATTTTCTAAAATACTTAGGGCAATTATTTCCTAAAATTTATTTTTTGGGTGAGGAGTTGTTGAAAAAGTCCTTAGTTATTCGTAACATTGATTATTCTAATCTTAAAAAGGAAGAACTACTTTCTATTTTTTCAGATTTTGTTAAAGATTATGATCTTTTTGCTATTTCTTTGATGGGTTTTAATTTACAATTTCCTATTGAAAAAAAACTGAAGTTATATCTGTCTCATCGTAAGAATAAAGAAGAGGAATTAGCAATCCTATCATTTCCAGAAAAAGAAAACTTTTCTGCTTTAGAAGCAAAAAATTTACTTACGATTAGAAATAACATTAACAGTTTTGAGGACTTGCCAAAATCCATCCTTGATGAGATAGATTTGCATATTAAACAATTTGGTTGGATTGGTGCGAGAGGTATGATGGAAGGATCTTGGACGAAAGAGGACATTCTTGCCCGTTTAAAAACGATTGATAATGCAGACGTAAGATTAAAAGAATTATCAGAATTAAAAAAGATTAACCATAACAAAATGCAACATCTGCTTAAAGAGTTAAATGCAGATGAACAATTAATCTCATGGATTAACTATGCTAAGGAATTAGTATATTTTAGGACTTATCGTACTGATTATCTTAATTTTATTTTATTTAACGTTAAACCGCTTTTACAAAATATTGCCAATTGTTATGGTCTTTCTTACCAAGAGATAATCTATCATCGTATTGATGAGATTTTAAGTGGGAACATTGTTTCTAAGAAAGAAACTGATTTTAGAAGAGATTGTTGTGCTTTGTTTACACTTGAGCCACAAAAAACCTTGTTTAGTTCGGATATTATTGAGATTAACAAATTAAAAGAGAAGTATTGTGAAGAAGAGATTTTTACTTCAGAACTTAAAGGATCGGCGGCTTATTCTGGAAAAGTTATTGGTCGAGTTAGGGTGGTAGTTGATAAACCAGACCTAATAAAGGTTCATGAAAACGACATATTAGTTATGCCAATGACTACTCCAGATTTTGTTGCTGGTATGCAAAAGGCAGCTGCTTTTATAACGGATGAGGGTGGGATTACTTGTCATGCAGCTATTGTTGCTAGAGAAATGAAAAAGCCCTGTATCATTGGTACTAAAAATGCAACTAAGGTCTTAAAAGATGGAGATCTTGTAGAAGTGGATGCCAACACCGGAATAGTTAGGAAAGTAACCCAATAAATATATAAAGTACTTCTTATCATAAAAGGGTATGGTGGGTATTGGGGTTTATTTAACAGAAGGAGCTAGAATATTTCTGAGTTCTTTAAAGAGACGTTCTTCTTTTAAAAAGTATGAAGGCAATGCTGAACAGATCTGTCAGCAAGTAGTTAAGGATTGTTGGAATGGACGTTATTTTCAGACCTCTACTGGAAACTTTGCTCAATTCTGGACTAGAGATTTTGGTTGGACCGTAAGTTCTTTATTAAAGTTAAAGTACGCAAATGAAGTACAGCAGACCTTAAGATACGCCTTAAATCGTTTCAGAAAGTACAACAAAATAACTACTACGATCACTCCTGCTGGAAAAGCTTACGATTTTCCAATTGAAGCTGTAGATTCCTTACCTTGGTTTATCCATGCTATCAAAGTTTCTAAATTTTCTTATCATACTTATAGGGTATTTATAAATAAAGAGATTAACAAATTTTATAAAAATTTTATTGATCATAATACTGGTTTAATAAAACCAAGTTTACATGTATCTTCAATGAAAGATTTTGCTAAGAGAAAAAGCTCTTGCTACGATAATTGTATGGTGGCGATGTTAGCTAAAGATCTTAAAGGAATGAAGTTAGATAATCCATTTAATAAGTTTGATTATGAAGAATTGATAAAAAGACATTTTTGGAATGGTCATTATTTTTATGATGATTTAGCTCAGGGATCTTATGTGGCAGGGGATGCTAATCTTTTTCCTTTTATCATAGGAATTATTAGTGATAAAGAGATGATGCAGAAGGCGATATCAAAAGTACAATCTGTTGGTCTGGATCAACCTTTTCCTTTGAAGTATACTGCTAGTAGGGAAGGAATAAATTTTATTTCTCAGGAAGCATTTTTGCGTAATTATGAAAGTGATAGTGTCTGGACACATATGGGCCCTTTGTTTATCAAACTTGTTCAACAAGTTAACCTTGATAAAGCTAAAGAATACAAAGAAAAGTATGCTCAAGTGATAGAGAAAAATCAAAATTATTTGGAAGTATTCTTGCCAAATGAAAAACCATGGAGTAGTCCGTTTGTTTATTGTGATGTGGGAATGATTTGGGCAGCAAACTACTTAACATTATAGATTAAAAATGGAACCAAAATTTTCTATTATCATTCCTGCCAATAATGAAGAGAATTATATCAAGCAAACGTTACATTCTATTAAGAACCAGACGTACCAAAATTTTGAAACTATTGTAGTGAGTAATGGTTGTACTGATAAAACAGAAGAGATTGTTAACAAAAGAGTTAATGAACAATTAAAACATTATTCTATCCCACTAGCTAACGTAAGTATTGCCAGAAATTATGGGGCCGAAAAGGCGAGAGGAGAAGTTCTTTTGTTTTTGGATGCAGATACTCATCTGGAAGTTAATAGTTTACAAAAGATACATTTGCAGTTAAAGGATTATGCTATCGCCACCACTAAAGTTTTACCCGATGAAAAAAAGCTGAAGTATAGATTTGCTATGGGGTTCAAAAATTTTTATCATCGTACTAATCTTTACCAGGGGTGTAGTGGTGCTTTAATCTGCAAAAAAGAAGATTTTGATAAAGTTGGTGGTTATCCAGAACTAGCTGTTAAGGAACATCGCAAATTAATTATTGATGTAAAAAGAAATGGAGGTAAGTTTAAATGTTTAAACACTACTGTAACTACATCCATGCGCAGATTCAATCAATGGGGATTAATTAAAGCGACAACTTTTTGGGTCAGGCAATGGTTGAAGAATTATACTAGTGATTTAAAAGATTCTGAGTATGAAAGAATTCGATAGTAAAATAATTTGATTGTAAAATAATTCGATAAATTTATATTATACTTTTTCTTTTTAAGTATTTATGAGAATCTTAAACACTATTATTCATAAAATCAAACTAGTATTAATGGAACCATTACTTTTCTTTGATAAGCTGAGATCAGAACAAGGAATTAAAAGTTCCTTTCTTTATTTTTTGATTCTTTCATTATTTGGGGTAGTGATGGGCTTAATTATTAACGCTATCTGGCCGACGATGGCAACTTCTTTATTACAGAAGTTTATGGGAATTACGTTACCAACAGAGACAAGTCAAAGTACAATTATCTTTACTACTTTATCATTTTGGTTACTTAGTTTGTTACTAAGTTTTATTTGGGCTGGATTATTGCATGCTTGGATTTTAGTATTTAGCGGCAAAGAGAATTATGAAAAGACTTACCAATTATATGTTTATAGTAAAACCCCGTCGTTTGTTTTTGGCTGGATTCCTTTCTTTAGTCTCTTTGCATGGGTTTACAGTTTAATTTTATTGGTGGTCGGAACAGAGAAAATTCATTCCATCTCTAGAAAGAAAGCAATATTAATGTACTTAATTCCGGTTGGGATATTCTTGTTGTTAGCGATTGGATTTATTTTCTTAACCGCTGTGATGATTAAAAACAATCCTGAATTTTTGGCTAATTTGCCTGAAAGCTAAACTTTCTAGAAAGAGAACAATACTTTTTTATATTACTTCTTTTCTTGATTAGTTTATGATAATTACAATCTCTGGTAACCCCGGAAGTGGGAAAAGTACGGTTGCTAAAATATTGGTTCAACAGTTGGGCTATGAACGAATTTATGCTGGTGGTATTCTTAGAGAAATGGCTAAAGAGAAAGGTATCACTATTGAAGCATTGATGCAAAGTGCAGAGACTAATCCGCAGATTGATGAAGAAGTTGATACTAGAGTTAGAGATAAAGCCAGACTTTTGGAGCAAGAAGGTAAGAATGTTTTGGTAGAAGGCAGAGTGCAATATCATTTCTTGCCAGAATCAAAGAAAGTTTATGTTTATGTTGATCCTAAAACTGGTGCGGAAAGGATTTGGAAGGATTTACAGGATAAAGAAGTTAGTGCTGCTAGGAATCAGCAACAAGCAGGTTCTTTTGATGAAGTTTTAAGGTTAACAGAAGAAAGAGAAGCTAGGGACGCTGAGCGTTACATAAAGTTATACCGCACTGATCACAGAGACAAAAGTAATTACGATTTTGTTGTTGACACAACACACATAACTGCACAACAAGCTGCAGAAAAGGTGATTAAATATTTAAATGAACCTTCCCAATAAAATAACTTTGTTAAGAATTTTATTTATCCCTATTTTTGTATTTATTCTTTACTTAAACATTCCTTATAAAGATTGGATTGCTACGGGTGTTTTTGTCCTTTTGGCTTTAACGGATTCTTTAGATGGCTATTTGGCTAGAAAAAGAAACCAGATTACAACTTTTGGAAAGTTTATTGATCCTTTAGCAGACAAACTATTAGTCACGGCAGCATTAGTATTTTTGATTGGTCATGGTGTAGAAGCTTGGATGGCTTATGTAATCATAGCTAGAGAATTTTTAGTTATGGGTGTAAGGATTATAGCGATACAAAAGAATGTTGTTATCAAGGCATCTAGTTTAGGTAAGTTAAAAACAGTATCTCAAGTTATTGCAGTAATTGCTGCCATTATGGCCTTGCCATTAAATTGGTGGTTTATGTTGATCGCTACCTTATTCACAATCATATCTGGATTAGATTACTTCTTAGCAGCTAAAAAACTATTAGAAGACTAATAAAGCTTATAAATAATAAGATAAAATTAGAACAGATGGCAGAAAAAACTCAACATCATGATTTTATTGAAGTAGACTACACTGGTAGGCTTACTGACGGAACTGTTTTTGATACCACTGTGGAAAATGTTGCTAAAGAAGCTGGTTTGCCTACTGATAAAGTGAAGTATGCTCCTGCAGTGGTCTGTATTGGAGAAAAACAAATCTTACCTGGATTAGACCATTCTTTAGAAAATCAAGAAATTGGTAAAAGTGTTACTGTTAATCTTAAACCAGAACAAGCTTTTGGAAAAAGAGATGTTAAAAATCTAAGAATTGTGCCAATGAATACTTTTAAAGAACATAAGGTACAGCCACAACCAGGATTACAGATTGATGTTGATGGTCAAATGGGTACGATTGTTAGGGTTTCTGGTGGTAGAGTAATCGTTAATTTTAATCATCCTCTTGCTGGTAAGGAAGTTGTTTATGAAGTTACTATCAAAAGAAGATTAACTGACGTAGGGGAAAAGTTAGTCTCTTTCCTTAACTCTACATTTAGAATCCCTTCGGATAAAATTAATGTAGAGGTTAAAGAAGATAAGGCAGAGGTTAGACTTCCAGTACAATTTCCGGAACAAATTGCTAAGGAAATCGCTAAAAAGTTAGCGGATGTAGTTCAATTGAAGGAAGTTAAGTTTGTTAATTCTGTTGCAACTAAACCTGGAGAGAAATAAAACAATTAAAATAAAAAAAGTTAAATTTTTCTTATTATTTTATTCTTTTATTTTATAACAGGTAGTGAAATCTGTTTCATCATATCTTGCTGTGAAACAAGCTAATTCTGTTCTATCTGAATCCTTGCAATATACTACTGGATTTGTTACACCAGGACGATATTTTCCATAACCTACAATTCCAATATGCACGTCACTAACACAGGGTTCTGGTTTTGCTACATCTACAATAGTTGTTTCGATTTTTCTTTCTACTGGTTGCGAAGTAGATCTACTACAACCTGCTAACAGTGTTATCCCTAGCATTGCACTAGCAATTATTTTTGTTAAAGTCATCTTTGTCTCCATCAATTGTATTGATGATGTTTTGGTGTGGTAGAAATAGTTAAACTATTTCTTGCTTTTATTGGTCAAAATAAGAAAAAGGAATAGATTATTGTCTTTTTAGTGTGACAATCCCATGGTTAGCATTAACTTCTAATTTATCTCCATCTTTAATCAGATCGGTAGCTTGTCTTAATCCCACAATGCAAGGAACACCTAATTCTCTGGAAACAATTGCTGCATGAGAAGTTATTCCTCCTTCATCCGTAAGGATGGCTGCAGCTTTTTTCATTGCAGAAACATATTCTGGACGAGTGCAAGGAGAAACTAAAATATCTCCTTCTTGCATTTTATATAAATCTTCAGTTGTAAAAATAATCTTAGCAATCCCTTCTATTTTTCCAGGATTGGCAACATTTCCGTAAAGTCTTTCTCCACTGCTTTGTTGTTCAGACTTAACTTTCTCAACAAATTGCTTAGCCTTATCTCCTGTAATCAATCTTCGATTTTCACCGTCATAAAACATCAAACAAAATTCTGTTCTTGCTTTTAATGTATTAACATATTTTTGGTCTAGGGGAATGGTTAATTCGTGATGTTGTGAAAATAATAATAATTCTCTTGGGACATTTGTTCTTCTAGAGATTTCTTTAACTAATTCATTAAGGTAATGAGCAGAAATTAAGGCCCATTTCTTTCTTTTTTCTCTCCAAGTGGTCATTAACTGAAAAAAGTTAATTGCGCTCTGAACTTCTGACGTTAATTTTGGATGTTTTTGCAATATTAATCTTTTTTGTTCTGTTATTACTTTAGTATTATTCTCTGCTTTTTCTAATTCTTTTTTGAAATTAACCTGTTCTTGTTCTAGACGATTAATTTTTGCTTTGAAAAAGTCTGAGGTTAAGATTTTTGCATCAGCCCAGCTATTTCCTATCCAAAAAAATCTTTTTGTATGATCTACTAATTTGTCGTATGTTTTATCTTTAGCAATCGAATAAAGACTATAAATTTCTTTTTGGATGTATGTTGTTTCTTCAAGTAAGCATAAGATCTTAAAATCATTTAAACTGAGGTTTGATTTATCATACTTATTCAGAATCTCTTCTATGATTCCTTCACTATCTGGGTCAAATAATTCTATTGTAAGACCAATTTCCCAACCACCATCAATTAATTTACTTAATTCTTTTAGCAAACTTAAAATCTCTTCGTTGCTTTTATTTTTTAGATTGGTAATGTTCTTTTCTATTTTTTTTTTGTTTAGTGACTATTTCTTCCCAGTTTTGAATAATTTCTGACAGAGTTTTTGTTTGTTTAATATGTTCTTCCAAGCAGATTCTTGCTTCTTTTGTTACTATGTCTTCATCCCAATAACTATAGTTTTTGTTCCCATAAAACCAGCCCATAGAACTTTTCCTACCAAAATTTTTAAATGCAATAAAATATGGGTTGTAGGCAAATAAGGGTCTGGCTTCTACTCCTTGGCGATATAATTTTCTGCCTTTAAAATCAAAATCTAATAGGGGATTTTCTTTCCGTAACAATTTTAGAATAATCTCTTCATAACTTTCTCCTTTACTACCTAATTCTTCTAATAGTTTCTTAGTACTTGGCTTAATCCAAAGTGTAGTTGGCTTTTCTTCCATTTTCTATAGTGGCTATAGGTGGGAGACTATAGATAATTTAAAAACTTTTTGTAAAATTGATTAAATTGGTGAAAAGTGGTTGTTTTTAACTATATTTTTTATACTATCTTTAGAGCATAATAATCTTTATAAATCAAATACTATTCTGAAATTTAGTAAAAAAGGGTGGAGGAGATTTTTGATGGATAATTACAATAAGACAAGTCAGACTTACAATAGTCCTAACAATTCTAGTTCTTTTCGTGCTGAAGAGGTTTCTAATAAACGGGCAAACATTGAGATAGATGAAGAACTAGAACGGATGTTAGCAGCTCAAAAGACTAGAATCAAAGTTATTGGTTGTGGTGGAGGAGGAAACAACACTATTAACAGAATCGCTGAAGTTGGCATTAAAGGTGTTGAAACGATTGCTATTAATACTGATGCCCAGGATTTATTGTACACAAATTGTGATAAAAAACTATTAATCGGCAGGGAATTAACTCACGGTATTGGTGCAGGTTCTAATCCAAAAATAGGCGAAGAGGCAGCCAAAGAAAATGAAGCTGATCTTAAGAAACTAATTGATGGATCAGACATGATTTTCATTACTTGTGGTTTAGGTGGTGGAACTGGTACAGGGAGTGCACCATTTGTCGCTCAATTAGCTAAGAAAATGGGAATTTTAAGTGTTGGTATTGTAACTATGCCTTTTACAATGGAAGGTTCACACCGTCATGAAAATGCTCTTATTGGTTTAGAAAAGATGGAGCAGAGTATTAGTACATTAATAGTTATTCCTAACGAGAAATTGTTAGAACTAGCTCCTCATTTACCTTTGCAGACTGCTTTTAAAGTTGCTGATGAAATCTTAACAAATGCAGTTAAAGGGATTGCAGAATTGGTCACTAAAGCAGGATTAGTTAACTTAGATTTTGCTGATGTTAAAGCCATTATGGGGCAAGGTGGAGTGGCCTTAATTGGTATGGGCGAGTCAGACTCAGAAAATAGGGCAGAAGAATCTGTACATAAAGCTTTAGAAAATCCGTTAATTGATGTGGACATTTCTAACGCTACTGGTGCTTTAATTAATATTTCTGGTGGCGAGAATTTAACGTTAGAGGAATCAAGGAAAATTGTAGAAACTATCTCAGAAAGTTTAGATCCTAATGCCAAAATCATCTGGGGAGCACAGATTTATCGTGATTTAGAGAAGACTGTTCGAACAATGTTAATCATTACTGGAGTAAACTCTGAGCAGATTTTTGGTGGAAACAACAAATACTTTTCTAAAAAAAGGTCAGCAATTGAGAACGAGCTTGGTATTGAATTCGTTAAATAAGCCTATTTTCCATACTTTTTTTATCTTTTCATATATTTTTCTATCTTCTTTAAGTTGGCTGTTTCAAAGAAAAGATTTATAAATCCCTTACCTTGTTTAGGTTTTTATGGATGAACAGGAAGTAAGGCCGAATAAATTAAGACGGTTTTTAAAGGAGACTACTAGAGTTTTAAGGATTACTAAAAGACCTAACCGGGAAGAATACAAAAGCTTACTAAAAGTAACTGGTTTAGGTATTTGTATTATTGGGGCTTTAGGGTTTGTAATCTTCCTGATTGCACAGTTATTTTTTTAGAGGAAAAATGAACAATACAAAAATATTTGCGGTAAGGACTTCTGCCAACAGAGAAGACCAAGTTGTGGACTTTTTTATTTCAAAGCTACAGAAAGAAACTAAACATGAAGTTTATTCTATCATCAGACCACATGGTATGAGAGGGTATGTTTTTGCTGAAACTACTTCAAAAGAAGCTTTAGAAGCAGCTTTGCAGGGTGTTCCTTACGCTCGTGGTGTTTTACCTCATGAGATTCCTTATCCTGAAATTGAACATATGCTAGAACAGGTTAAAGTTGAGATGAATATCCGTAAGAGTGATATTGTTGAAATTATCTCTGGGCCGTTTAAAAGAGAAAACGCTAAAGTTATCCGGGTAAACAAGCAGAAAGAAGAGATTGTTGTAGAGTTGTTAGAAGCAGCTGTGCCAATTCCTATTACTGTTAGTATGGACGCAGTTAAGGTTATCCGTAGAGAAGACGAAGATGAGCAGTAAGCTCACTTTGGATTTAGAATTAAATAAACTTCTTGAAGCGATTAAAATCAGTAGTCCTAAAACTATCTTAATTCAATTGCCTGATGGTTTAAAACCAAAAGCAAAGGAAATTCAAGAAGAAATTAAAAAGAATTTTTCTGACGTAAGGTTAACTTTCTGGGCTGGTTCCTGTTACGGAGCTTGTGATACCCCTAATGTTAATGGTTTTGACTTATTTGTACAATTTGGCCATTCTGAATGGAGATGAACTATTTTTTATTCTTACTTTTCTGGGGTTTCATTTCTTCTACTAAAGAAAAGGGAAATTGGTCTGGGTAAATCTTTAATCCACCTTTGTCAATAAAGAAAGGATAAACCTTGATTTCATGTTCCTGGCCACGCATTTTACTTACATGCATTACCCGTTCAAAAGATGCTTCTAGACGAACTTTAGTTAACCGTATCACACCATCAAACAAGAACTCTTCTGGTCGGAAATTATATTCATCCAAGTTTGGTCCTGTTGCTTCTGCAGTAGCAACTAAAGTTACATTCTTTACTTGATCTAAAAAATCAATTATTTTTTTACGATAATCTCTGTCTTCTGAGATGTGGATGTATGAAAACATTGTTAATGAGTCTAAAACAACACGTTTAACCTTGCCTTCTCTTATTTTGGATAATGGGGCGTCTAACGAAACAATTTTTTTAATTACTATCGGTTGCTGAGCGATTTCAATCATGCCCGAGTCAATATATTTTTTAATTCCTAATCCTAATTCCTCAGCATAAGTAATATAATCTTCTTTTCTGGTTTCGTATAAGATGCACAATCCTTTCTCCTTTTTTTTGGCCCCTTCAATGAGAAATTGCATACCCATAATGGATTTACCAGTTCCTGGTCCTCCAGAAATCAATACAGAATTATTTTCTCTTAATCCTCCTTTAAGAACTTCGTCAAGTCCTGGAATGCCTGTTGAAATTTTTTTGAATGTCATCTACTAACACCTCTATTAACAATAGTAAATATTTCCTATTATAAAAGCATTACTATTTGTTGATCATGATAACATTTAAATACGATAAAATAATTCTTTTCTTAATGAAAAAAAAAGGGGTTAGTAAGAAAGCTGTTAAACGTAACACTATTGGTTCTAAAAAAATAGAAGCCATTAAAATTATTAAGAAATCTAGTAGAGTTAAAACTGGTGTGAAGAACTTAGATCCATTAATTCAAGGGGGTTTAAAATCAAGCCATATTAATTTAGTAGTAGGAAGTGCCGGTTCTGGCAAAACGATTTTTGCAATGCAATTCTTGATGGAAGGCCTTAAAGCAGGAGAATCTTGTATTTACATTACTTTCGAGGAAAAGAAAGAAAAACTGTATCATGACATGACTGTTTTTGGTTGGAATTTTGATGAATACGAAAAGAAAAAGAAATTGTTTTATTTAGAATATAATCCTGAGCAAGTTAAGTCTTTAATTGAAGAGGGTGGGGGAACAATAGACCAGATTATTACTGAACATAAAATCACTAGATTGGTAATTGATTCAGTAACATCATTCTCATTGTTATACCAAGATGAACTGGCTAAAAAGGAAGCAGGCTTGGCTTTGTTTGGGTTGATTAACAAATGGGGATGTACTGCCGTACTTACTTCACAAGCAACAGAAATTGAAGATCAGTTGCGAGGAGCTTCTTTACAATTTGAAGCGGATTGCATTATTTTACTTTATCATTTTAAACAGAAGGGGGAGAGAAGGAGAGCAATAGAAATTTTGAAAATGCGTGGTACCAACCATACAAATAAAACAATGGCAATTGAGATAATTAGTCAGAAAGGCCTAGTTGTATTCCCTAATAAAGTCATTGATCTCAAGAGTAACATCAATTAATTGATTAAATGTTCTTATTATCATTTTAAAAGAAATGATTTAGTTAAATACTTTCTATGCTTTGGGAAATGGCAACAGAGATAAAAAAAGAAATAAAAAAAGAAAAAGTTAAATTTATTCTACTTTTGCAGTTATGTCTCCTGTTACAGTATGACTTACTCCAGAAGATGATGTGTAAACAATAACTACATCTGATTTAAATCTGTCTCCAGAAGCGCCGTTAGTACACGATGTTAAAGTAATACCATCTGTGCTACCTAAAACTTCACCATCTGTCCAGGCATCATTTCCGTCAGCTTCTGCACTTGCAGTACATCCACTAATGGATACATTTGTTGCAGTCAGACTTTCTCCTAAACCATTTCTTAGTACAAGTTGTACGTCTGTGGTAGTTACTTTAAAATCATCACAACCCATTCCTGGTCCAATTGTACAACTGCTTGGCAAGAACTTACTTGGACTTAATACTCCAAAATATGCTAATGCTCCAATCGCTACAAGAACAACTAAAATTGCCCAACCATAGGTCATCAAAAACTCCATTGCTGCTTGTCCTTTTTTCAACTTAATCACCTCATTTTTTAATCATAAAAGTTACGATTAGTTGCTAATAAGGTACATTTCCTATATAAATCTTACTTTTCAGTACAAAGACAAGATTTAAATATTTTAAAATAAAAATTCGTTAAATGAAAAAAAGGGGCAATGAAATCTTATTAATAATTGTTTTAGTTATTCTAATTTTACTTCTTGCTCTAATTTTTTACAATCCTCAATTGCTAGGAATAAAGGGCCATAGCATTAATTTGGATGAAGAAGAACCTCAATTGGATTCTCAAATTTTAGACAATGCAGATGTGCAAATAATTAACGGAGAGAATGAAACAGAAAAAATAATTAATTTTGATGAAAATAGTCAGAATACCAATTCTGTTAATGATCTAATAGTGGATTCTTTGTCATCCGAAGCTGAAGAGATTTTTACTGGAATTATAAGGTTAGGGGAAATCAAGTATCAGAAAATACTGCCTAATAAGGTGGAGATCAATTCTCTTTCTTTAACTTTAAGAAACAATCTTGAAACAATGAGTTTAGAAGTTTTGGTGTACATCTCTGATTTAAATGATAGTGAAGATAAAAAAGGGTTGGTTCGAGAGCAAATTTGGTTTGGTCTAGTTGAAAATGATCAAGTTATAAGAACCACTAAAGAAGTAAGTGCCATTTATCTTGGAGATTTACTTACGGATAAAGAAGTTAAGGTTTCCTTAATTGGTTACAAAGATGGTAATAGCATTAACCTTGGAACGGATTCTAAAACCACTTCTTTTGATTAAAAACCATTTCTTTTAATTGATACTATCATTTTTACCAATCACAAAATTAATCTAAGAAAGAGACTTCTGTTAAGTTATAATAATTAAGATGGGCTAAATCTACTCTTACCCAGTTAGCTGTATTATTGATCCTATAATCTCCTTCATTATTTCCGGTCCAATACATATAATCCACAATGCTGGCGTCTGAATCAATGGGTAAACCAAAATCACTGACTTTTTTTAAATTAACCATACTTTCAATCCCGTATTGAGAAGGGCTTAAGTTGTTCTCTAAACGCATTAGGAAACTTGGTGCAGAGGGGTTTGCTTCATAGTAAGAGTAATTGATGTGCGAAACTAAATTCTCTGTGTACCAATCTCCCAACAATTGATAACTATAGTTTCCAGAATAAGGAGTTTCTTGAATGATGTTAGTCATTCTTCCAAAACTGTTAACGATATAAATGGGATCTTCAAAACCTAAAATAGGGATAGTGGTGGTGATTATTTTGGAATAATTCCAGCGAGAAGATCCAGTTTGATCTTCAATGTAATATTCTATCTCGGCGCTGACTATAATCTTCCAAGGATCATTTTGTTCAATTGTTAGTTCTCCTAAAACAATATTTGTAGTTAGATGAAAATTATTTCCTTCTGCGGCAACTTGTTCTGTCCATTGAGTAAAGGTAGAACTTTTAATCAAGCTTGGTGTAGTTCCATTGAATGTTCCGTTAATCAACAATTCTTCAAAGGCAGAGTTAACATTGTCAATAAACTCTCCTTGATTGATGATATATTCTTCCATTGCTAGCAAAGTTCTATATGAAGAAATGTACAAGCCCCTTTCGGTGTCTCTTTCTAGATCTAAAATAAACTCGTTAACTCCACTAATTCGAGAATCAACAATTTGCATTTGATTTGTTAATCTGCTACTTATTCGAAAAGTAAAGGTGAAGACGAAAACAACAATGAAAGCAATAGCAATTAGTGTGAAGAACATTCCTTTTTTATTCATTGCCATACTCTCACCTCAACTAAGGTTGGTCCCCACAAAAAAGGAACTTGGCCTACCGAAGAGGTTTCAATATCAAGATCTTCTGGGCCAAACTTAACAAATAATTTACCATCCCTGTCTGGATCTAATTGTGTTAATAAGTTACAAACAGCATTTTGTACAGCGTCAGCATTAAATTCATCGCAGTCAGTATTCTGATTATAAGTACACTCATTATCTCCAGAATAATAAGAGGGTATGGCTATGTCTGCGGTGGTGTTGTCATCAAAGGTTATTGTCCATAAGCAACCTTCTGCTACACTAAATACGCCGGTGTAATTAATTCCAATCTCAATACCGCCAGTATAAATGATTTTGTTATCTGAAGATCCACCACTACTATTCATTGCACTAATTCCTGTACTAATATGAACTTCATTTTCTCCCGTAGAGAGTAAACCAATGGGAATATTAACAACATAGGGGTCACCTAAATTTTGATAATCTGAATCATATTCTGAAAGGTTATAAAAATAGTTCCAAATGCCCCCATTTTTAACTGCAGCCTTATCGGTCCATTTATCACCAGAATAAGAGATCATTTTTGCTTCATAAATAATTACATTTTCAGGAACAGAAAAATTTCCTTCACTAATATTGTTACCAAAAATAGGTGATTCTATTGTAATAGGAATTCTTCCATACTCTTCTTGATTTAATGTTGGGGTGTAACTAAAATTAATGTACGAATCTGAAAATAATGATGTGTTTACAAGGTCAATCAAAGATTCAACTGTTTGAGCAGAATAACTAAAATTAACAATCTCTGCAGCAATTCCTTGATAAATTGTTGTTAGATTAGTGAGGTTTGTGTAGAGATAACTTCCTCCTCCACATTCTGACATTTTGTTTAGCATTTGTTGTGCACTATATGGTATGTCACCAAAACCAACAGTATAAACTGTAATGTTATAATCTTGATAAGCAGAACAAGCAGCTTCAACGGCATGGTCTTGAGGATCATCAGAATTATCTCCATCTTGATCATAATCTTGAACCGGGTCCAAATTACAGTCCACATTGGCTTCTCCATCAGTCATAACTAACATGGATTTTGCCCTTGAACTATTGCTTTGTGAATTCAAAATTGAGGTTGCACTTAAAACTCCGCAACAAATGCAAGTACTACCACCAGGACTATAACTATTGATTACATTGTGCAGAGTGACAGAATTATTGGTTAATCCTTCTGTATCATCTGTTGAGCCATCATAACTTACTAATCCTACTTTATTTCCTGAAGTTTCTAAAACAATATCAACAAATTCTTTATCAGCTTCTTTAGCGATATCCATTTTTGTTTTACTACATTCATAATTATGGCCATAAGCAAAGAAGCAACTTCCGCCACAAACATTTCCGCTACATAAATCTGGAGAAGCAACTTGACAACTTTTTGCACCACCCCAGAAGCAATAATAATTGCAGATCAATGGGGAAGAATATTCTGCACATTCATCCATACTTCCAGAAATATCTGTTACGAGAACGGAATCTGCAGTCCCACCAAAACCATAAAATGAATAAGAGACATTTCTTAGCCCAATCCGGATAGGAACAGTTTTGTTAGACAGCTCGTTGTAATTTAGTAACTGGTTCAATTCCGAGTTGGGGATTGTTATTTCTGCTTCTCCAGAAGAGTTCTGACTATAAACTGTTCTATCTCCAATATTAACAAAGATTTCGTTTTCACTTTGATAATGCAAAAACATGCTTAAGTTGTTTAGTGTTCCAGGAACGAAGAATGACGAATATACATTAATAATGCCATCTATTCCCGGTATCTGGTATTGTCCTTCTCCTTCATCAGTATATTGAGACAACTCATTAGTTTCGTATTCAACTTTAACAAAACCTCCACCTACATATTTTCTTGATGAGTAAAAATTTAATTTCACTTCATTACTTCCATCTTGAAAATAATCTTTATAACTTGAATTAACTAGCCAATAATCAGCATCTTGAGTTTCTGTTTGTGAATAATTCCCAGCAAAATTATCATTTATATACAAACTAAAATCACCTCCAACATTGGCTTCAATCTCAACATATTTGATCTCATTAATATTATTTGGCAGGGTTACAATTTTAGTTACATTCCCTTCCCCTTCATAACCACCAAAATAAACAATCTCTGAGTTTGCTCTTCTGTTAATATTTGATAATAGTGCTCTAGCAGTAATTCCTTCAATCGTTCTATTTCTTTCAATACCAGAAACCATCTGTTTTGTTGCAATAAGATTATTGGGATTATCAGAATTGGTTGAGTAAACTGATTCATTATAATTCTCAATCCAAACTCCAAGGTTATATTTCTCTGGAAGAACATTTTCTAAAGTTAGGTTTAAAAGTTGATTGGCATTGTTTTCTTCCCCTACAACTTGAAATCTTAAAACCTGTTCAATTATGGTTTTATTTAGGTCTGTGATATTATTGTTTTGAAGAAAAGTTAATGTTTCCGTGTTCAGTTCCGATAATCTTATTGTTGATAAAATTTGCATTAAATCTGAAGAAAAAATAATGGTCTGAGGATTGACATTTTTATTGGAATGATAATGTACTAACACAACGAGGCTAGTCATTAACAAGATTACGGCAATAAATGCTTCTAAAGTAAAGAGAACACCTTTCTTTACCAAATTAAAACCTCCATTTTGATTATTTCAGAGTTATAAAAAACAAATCTTGTTACCGGAACGATAGTTGTTGGACTTTCAATACTAATGTTTTTTCCTAATATTGTGGTCCCTAGGATTTCTAAATTCTGGTTATCTCTGTCTTTAAAAGAAATTTGAAAATCATATCTTGTTGCTAGTAATATCTTACTGGTTTGATAGTCTATTTTAGAGAATTCTAAAACTTTATTGGAATCTAGTCTTGTATTTCCATCAGTTAGTCCTAAAATAATCACACTTGAATTAGTCCAATTAATTGGATACCCTGAAGAAATCAAGTTGTCACTTAATTTTTCTGCATTGGTATACATCTCTTGAAAGTTTTCATTCTGCATGTTGAGATTATCTGTTCCGTAAGTATAAAAAAAATAAAGTGCTAAAGAAAAAAGAACTAACGCGATTATAAAATCAATACTCCAAATTTGCGCTTTCTTAGAATTTCTTTTATCCATTTATGTAAACTCCGTCTTCTCTTTTTTCAATAACGTTAACTCCTTTTTGAATTTCTCCTTGGACTGGTTGTAAAGTACGCCAATAATCTTCTCCTTCAATAGTAACTATAACTCGATTTTGCTCAATGGAAATCTCGTAATCCTTGCCACCCAACTTTTCTGGTAAGGAAAATTCTCGAAAATATCCCCAATTTACTTGGTGGGCTAATTGAACTTCTTTTTGAACTTTATTTACGATGTCTTCTCCTATCAAATCTTTCTTCTCAGAGTTTATTCTGCTTGTTGAAACACCGAGAGCAGATATGATCAAAGCAAATGCCACTAGAAAAACACCGATAAGAGTTATAAACTCAATTGCTCCCTGGGCTTTTAAGTTCCATTCACCCATACGTATCCTCCTAAAGCTTCAATGGTAATGGATCTTGCACCCTGAGTAGTAGAAATGTTTCCTTGTAATGGAACAGAGCTAGGGTAGAAAATATCAATATCTCCATTGCCTCTAATAAGGGTAAAACTAATTTCATTCTCGTAGATGTTAATTTCTTTTACTCCTTTAGGCATTTGTACATTTAACGTTATTTTACTAGGTTCACCATGGTAATAAACAATTTCTGCATTTTCAACAATTAACTTGGCAATTTGGTCAGCCTGGTTAGAGACAATAGTAGTTTTAATTCCTCCAACATAATATTGTGATATTGCAAAGAGGGCTAGAACTACAAAGGTTACTATTCCAACTATAGCCATATATTCAATACTAATCTGTCCTTTTTTAGAAAAGTTCCTAACTGTAGTTAAAGACAACCAACTTCACCTCTTTTTTTGATAGTATTATAATCAAGATTAATATGACTTTGTATTTAAATTTATTTATCTTTTATAATTTTACTATTTTAAAATTAAGACACACCTTTATAAGTACATTTTTATTATTTAATAGAGATAATTGATGAAAAAGAGGAAAGTGGTTTTGTCATCTAGAAATAAGAGTAAGGCTAAATTAGTTTTCACTGGTTCTAAGAAAGTTATTAAACCTTTAATTGTTAGGAAAGAGAAAAGGAAAAATAATAAGAGAAGTACTAAGACTAGCACTAATAAAAGTATTGAGAATAGTGTTGTTAAAAAAGTTAAAAGAAATGAATCCTCAATGGTAAACTTTAAATCAAGAACTGTGCGAGTAGTTAAAGGACATAAGCCTAAACATAAGAATGTTACAAACAAAGATAGAAAAGGTTTAAGAAAGGTAGATTCATCGAATCAATTGAAGAGAACGTATAAATCACATAAAGTAAACCAATCACATAAGCTAAACAAATTACATAAACCAAAATATTGGTTTAGAATAAGTGTTATAGCAGTATTATTTTTAATTGCTTTGATAATATTTTCATTTCTGTCGGGGGTATTTGCATCTTTTCCAGTTGTGGAAGAGATTTTTATTAAAATAAACTTCTTTTTACTTCAAGGGTATTATTTCATCTCTTCTCCGTTTATTTACTATACTCAAGAGTCACTTATGATTATTTTGTTGGCGTTAGTTGGATTAATTGGCGGAGAGTTGATTAAGAAAATTGTAAAGATATCTCGTCAGAGAAAACAGGAACTAAATAAACGAAAAATAGAACCAAAACCAGAAAAAGAAAATGATGTTTCTGTGATTCTAAAAACTGGTGGTTATCAAACGGGGATAGATCAATTTTATCAAATAATCTTAAAAAATAAAAAAATGTCTTTAGATCATATTGCAAAAGAACTTAAACTTAGTAAAGATTTGGCGACTGAATGGGCAAAGGTTCTTGAAGAGCATAAGTTAATTGAGATTGATTATCCTGCATTTGGATCTCCGGTATTAACTAAATTCTTGCCTAAAGATGAGCAAGAGGTGAAGAATGGCTGAAGCTTTTATTGAAAAATATAGTTTTAAGGATGAAGAATTAGAAAACGAGGTTAAAATTCTTGGTAAACCAGGAATGACTAAAAGATATGAATTAATCTCTCATGACATCGCCCCAGCAACAAAAGCATTATTGGACAGCATTAGACAAGAATTAATTGGTTCAGTAAGAATTACTGCGGAAGAGATTCTTGATCCAAAACGCGTTAGTGCATTAAAAAAACGGTTTAATGATAAAACCAAAGAATTATTATACTCAAAATTACCAGGGGTAGATAAGAAAACTGAAAATTATCTTACCACCACTTTAATCAAGGAAATGTTAGGGTTAGGAAATATTGAAGTATTACTTAATGACCCATTTTTAGAAGAGATTATTATCCTTTCTGCAGGAGAACCGGTAAGAGTTTTTCATAAAAAGTATGGTTGGTTAGAAACCAATGTTGTGATGAGGGATGAAACACAAATTCGTGATTACTTCAATGTTATTGCTAGAAGAGTTGGACGGCAAATTACCACATTAACCCCATTATTGGATGCACATTTACTTACTGGGGATAGGGCGAACGCAGTATTATATCCAATATCTAGCAAAGGAAATACGCTAACAATTAGAAAGTTTGCTCGTGATCCATGGACAATGATTGATTTTATAGAGAATAACACTTGTAATTCTGAAATTTTTGCTTTAATTTGGTTTGCTATCCAATATGAATCAAACGTTCTTATTTCTGGGGGAACAGGTTCTGGAAAAACTTCTTTACTTAATGTTTGCATGCCTTTTATCCCACCAAATCATAGGATAATTAGCATTGAGGATACTCGGGAACTAATGTTGCCAAAATTTTTATTTTGGTCGCCTTTAACTACTAGACAACCAAATCCGGAAGGGAAGGGAGAAGTTGGTATGATTGATTTATTGATTAACGCCCTTAGAATGAGGCCGGATAGAATTATTTTAGGAGAGATGCGTAAAAGAGATCAAGCAGAGGTTTTGTTTGAGGCGATGCATACTGGGCATAGTGTTTATGCAACTGTTCACGCAGATTCTGTTTTTTCAACAATTCAAAGATTGACTAATCCACCTATTGAGGTTCCTCCAAACTTATTAACTGCAGTCAATCTTAATGTGGTTATGTTTAGAGATCGGAGAAGAAATATCAGAAGGGTGTATCAGATTGGGGAATATTTATCACAGACAGATAAGGGAAAAGTTACTATTAAACCAAACATAATTTATCGATGGAATCCTACTTCTGATAAAGTTGAACAATATCAAAAACCAACTCGATTATTTGAAGAATTGAGTCGGCATACTGGATTAAGTGATGGGCAGATTAGAGATGATTTAATTAAGAAGAAGAAAATTTTGGAATGGATGGCAAAACATAAAGTTAGAGATATTGAATCTGTTGGCAAGGTGATAAAGGCGTATTATCTTGATGCGGATAATCTTCACACTCTGATTAATAAAAACTCTGACCCAAAAGTGGTTCTAGAACTTGGACAGAAATGAAATGATAACTATACCATTTTCATTTATTCCTCCAAAGATTTTGGAGAGGTTATCCAAACATTTTCTTAATTGGGGAGCTTTCTTAGAAAAATTATTTCCATTCCTTCAACAAGAGTTAGGGAAAGCTAACATTAAAATTAGTGCCAAGCAGTATCTAGCAATGTCTTTTATTGCCACGTTTTTTTTATTTTTGTTTCTGGGATTTTGTCTTACTATAATATTCATTGAGTCTGGAAAAGTTTTGGGCGGAATATTTATTGCTTTATTCTTGTCTTTATTTGTTTTTTTTATGCAATCTAATTATCCAAAAATTCTTGCTAACAGAAGAATAAAAAAGCTTGATGCTGATCTACTGGGGGCATTGAGAGCAATAATGATTCAATTAAATTCTGGGGTTCCGTTATTTGAGACCTTAGTAATTACTTCAAAACAGGATTTTGGGGAGTTAAGTAAAGAAATTAAAATTGCTGTGGATGAAATCTCGGGAGGGGTGCCACAAATTGATGCCTTAGAGAGAATGGCTTTAAGAAATCCTTCTCCTTATTTTAGAAGAGCATTGTGGCAAATTATTAATGCTATGAAAGAAGGTTCGCTTATCAACAAAGTTATTGAAAATATTATTATTAATCTTAACAAAGAACAAATTGTTCAAATTGAAAAGTATGGTTCTCAGTTAAGCCCGGTAGCGATGTTTTATATGATGGCAGCAGTAATTATGCCTGCTCTTGGAATAATATTTTTAGTTGTTATAGTATCTTTTATTGAACTGGATGAAATAGTAGTTAAAGGAATATTTTGGGGACTTTTAGGGTTTGTTATGTTTATTCAGTTTATTTTTATGGGAATCATTAAATCAAAAAGGCCCAGCCTATTGGAGGAGTAAGTGAAGAACGTATATAGAATATTTGCAAAGATTGTACCCAAGAAGGTTCTTGGCAAGATCAAAAATAGTTTACGTTACACTACTGTAAAAGCTGATGCAGAAGTAGTAGTAGGTATCATAATATTTCTGGCTATATTTTTAGGATTTGGCTTTGGTTTATTTTTATCAACTTTTTTTCAGCAATCTTTAGGCTTAACTTTTCCATCTGCAGCAGTGCTAATTATCATTCTTTCTTATGTTTGGATTGTTTTACAAGTTGATAAGAAAGCAAGATTGATTGAAGAATCTTTGCCTGATGCCTTACAATTGATGGCGTCAAATTTAAGAGCTGGAATGACTCCGGATAAAGCGTTATTATTAAGCTCAAGACCAGAATTTGGGATACTTAAGGATGAACTTGATATTATCGGTAAAAAGATTACTCTTGGAAAGAATATTGGTGCAGCCCTAACTGAAATGTCGCAAAGGGTTAAGTCTAGAAGGTTATCTAGGGCAGTAGAGCTAATTAATTCTGGATTAGAATCTGGAGGAAGTTTAGCAATATTACTAGAAACTACTGCTAACACTCTCAGCGAACAGGTTTTAGTAGATAAGAAGATTAAAGCAGGAGTTAATATGTATGTAATCTTTATTTTTTCCGCCGCCGCGGTTATTACCCCCTTCTTATTTGGATTAAGTTCCTTCTTGGTTGATATCCTTAAAAGTAGTTTGTCACAAATAGATTTGCCTTCATCTTCAACTACTGCACTTCCTATAAACATTGGTGAGATCAAGATCACATCTACATTTGTAATTCAGTTTATTATTACTTTTTTAACTCTTAACGGATTTATGGCTTCTTTGTTATTAGGATTAATTTCTAAAGGTAGAAAGAGAGCAGGATTAAGTTATTTTATTCCATTAATCCTACTGGCGATACCATTATTTTTACTGGCTAGATATTTAATCAAAACTTCTATCGGTGGATTGTTTGATTTTTAAAATTAAGGAGAATAGGTTGTTCTTAATCTGTCAATCGCTCTCTTACTAACAAGATATTCAATTGGTGGGGAATTAGCGATTTTATTTCTAATCTCTTCTATTTGTTGATCAATATCTGGATCTGTTGCAATTAAATAACTTACTCTCTTTAGAGATTGTGCTACATTGATTAACAGATAAGCGGTTCCGACAGCTGCTATTGGAAGGATTGACCCATATTCCATTTGTGATTGGCAAGCCCAATACGTTGCAATCTCTAATCCTTGACTGAATCTAACATATCCTTCTGGATTTGATACTCCCCAAATTCCAAGTGCAGTAGAAAAAATTCTTTTCTCCTCAAGATCTCTTAACTTAATAGTATTGGTTCTTAAATCCAAATTTTTTCTCATGCCATTATTTGTAGTAACTCTCGGAGTTCCATATCCCACAAATTCGTTTCCGTGTTGATCTGAACTTTTTACGGATCTAACAATTAGTCCAACATCTTTCTCACTATCTCCAACATACACTGTTCCAAAAATAGCATTGGCATCTTCACGTTCAACTATTACTTCTTTAAAATCAAAATCTTCAGAATTTACAATTTGATCAATTAAGGTGGCATCTTCATTATTTAGTGAATTATATGGTCCGGCAACTTCTGTTGGACATTCTGTTTTTACTTCTATGTCACCAATCCTTGTTCCAAGATCTATATGTTGATGCCACACCCCGGCAGTTTTTACCAGCATTCCATCTCCTAAAATGATTGGTTTGTCTCTAGCATATGGTTTGAGCGTTACTTTTCCCGGTCTTGTAATCCATTCAAATAGATCCATTTTTGATTAAGAAAGAGATTTATTTAAAAACTATATGTAAATTATGTTTCTTCAATAGTAGTACTGCAACATATTTTTCACGAGTAGTAAAACTGCAGTATACTTTTTGAATGGTATCGGGTTAGAGAATATAGTTTCTAATTCAACATTATTTATATAGCATGGCACTTATTGATTTCTTAAGATAGATGTTTGGAAAAGGGGTGATAGATGTGATTTCAAATAAAATTTCTTATAAAGCTCAGGTTGGTTGCAAACGCTTAGGTGAGTTCTTCGGTGAGAAGAAAAAAAAGGAAGAAGAAGAATAAATATTTTTTCTTTTTAAATTAATCAACAAATTAACAGGACTTAAAGAACATCTATTTTTTGTTTTTGATTTTTATTTTCTTATCTTTAATTTTGTCTTTACTTCTCTTTAAATCTTCTAAAATATAAACTTTTAATGGAGGAAAACCATTAAATTCGATTGAACTAACTTGGTAACTATAGGCTCCAGTACTTAAGAAATAAACTCTTGAACCTTCTTTAATACTTGAAGATAATTTATATTTGCGACGTTCGTATAAAATATCATGGCTATCACAAGTGGGGCCCGCAATAATATATTCGGTTTTGTGTAAAGAATTCTTTTCTGTTTTGATTGGGTATTCTAAAGATTCAGCAATACATTCATCTAACCCTTGGTAAATCCCAGCATCAACATATAACCATTTGTGTGGTAGGGATTCAGATTTTTTGGCAATCAAAATGGTTTCGGTAACGATTATACCACTATTTCCGACCATGTATCTTCCTGGTTCAATGAGAATTTTAGGTAGATCTTTCCCAAAATATTTTTTTAAATAACCCGCAATCTTTTTAGTATAATGTGTTAAGCTTGGTGTTGGAATCAAATATTGTGAAGGTAATCCTCCTCCCAAGTTAATCATTTTCAGATTAATTCCCTTATGTTCCAAATTCTTAAAAATAGATTTGCATTGTGATAAGGCATTATCCCACTGTTCAACATCACGTTGTTGTGACCCAACATGAAATGATAATCCATACGGTTTTAAACCAACTTTTTTTGCTTCCTGGGCAAGTTCAATTATCAAATCGTGATGTGCACCAAACTTTTTTGATAATTCCCAATCTGCACCAGCTCCGTCAACAGAAAGACGGAAAAAGACGTTTGATTTTGGTGCATAATGAGCAATCTTTTTTAAGTCTGAATGAGAATCAGTAACAAAAAGTCTTACACCTTTTTTATAAAAGTAGGCGATGTCTTGATGTTTTTTGATGGTGTTACCAAAACTAATCTTATCTGCGGTAACACCAAGCTGTAATAATTTTTGAAGTTCATAAATTGTTGCGACATCAAAATTTGATCCTTTTTTGTTTAACAAAGATAAAACCTCTTTGTGAGGATTAGCTTTGACCGCGTAATAAATTTGAGCAAAAGGCATTTGTTTCTGTAGGGATTCATAATTTCGCTTTATCAAATCTAGGTTTAAAACTAAGAATGGTGTTTCTTTGTCTTTAGAATACTTCTTAACCTCTTTTAAAAATAATTTTGTTTTATCCATCCGTACACCACTATTAACACTTAAGCAATCATTGATGGTATTTAAAATTTGTCCTTGTTAAACCTCATCCAAAAATTAAGATGTTTATATGCTTAAGTAGGCGCTTATTACAAGTCGGGTTTTCTTGAAAATTATTTGTATATCATGCTCCCTCCTTTAGGTTAAGGTAGAACGCTTTTAAGAATTTTTATGATTTTTGATTATTTTTTAAATGTATATTCTTGTTTAAACGTTGCGAGATATATTTAATTTCTTACAAAGCATATCACCATATTTGTCGTTAGAGATTACTGCATCTGGAGCTAATTTATTTAAAAGTAGGATACAGTCTTGCATTGTCTCTTCTTTTAAAATATCTTTTTCAATTAGTTTCTCTACTTCTATGAAACTTCCTAGCTCTTCTACTTCATCTAAGCAGATTGTAAATTTACCTAATTGATACTTTTCTCTATTCTTTTTAACAGTAAAGAAGTGTTTGAAGCCCATCTTGCTTAGAAAGTTTTCATATATCTCAATTTCAGAAATGGGATATTTAAGTTCAATCCCTCCAGTCTCTCGGTTAATCTCTTTTAGTTCAAGAACAAGCTTATTATTCTGTTTTTGTCTAATCCTGGCAATAATCTCTCCATCCAAAGGGGGAAACTTATTTGGATAACCATAAACCTGATCTAGATGCGTTTCTGTATTTGTTAAGTTAGCATTTAGTGATAATAACTTTTCTTTTAAAACATTTAAAGAATCTACTTTTGCCTTAACTTCTATTTCAATCATATTTTTCTGGAAGCATTTAGGGTTATAAACTTTTTGCTGCAATAACTTTTTTGTCACAATAACCTTTAAATAAAACTAAATAATCAAAGCAATGATGGATTTTGAAAAATTAGTGCAGGTATATGAAGAGTTAGAAAAGACCGCTTCTGGCAATAAGATTAGAGAAGTTTTAGCTGAATTTTTTAAGCAAGTTCCTAAAGACGATGTTCAGATTGTTGCTTATTTAACTCTTGGAAAGATAGCTTCTGATTATGAAGACGTGGTTTTAGGGATGGCAGAAAAATCTGTTCTCAAAGCTATTACTGTTGCTTCTGGGCAAGAATCTAGTAAAGTTAACAAACTGATGCAGAAGAGTGGTGATGTTGGTTTAACTGCAGAAGAAGTAATGAAAAATAAGCCTAGAACTTTAGTTCCACTTGGTAAGCTAACAATTCACGAATTATTTGAAAAATTGCACAAAATGGCTAGTTCTTCTGGGGCTGGTTCTCAAGATTTGAAAACTAACTTATTAGCAGGTTTATTGCAAAAATCTTCCGCTACAGGAGCCAAGTATATAACTAGGATAGCTTTAGGAACGTTAAGAATGGGTGTTGGTGATATGACTGTCTTAGATGCTTTAGCTATTGCTTACACGGGTGATAAATCTAACAAAGATGTTTTGGAACAGGCTTACAACATTTGTCCGGACATAGGAATTATTGCTGAGACTTTAGCAAAAAAAGGGTTAAATGAAGTGAAGAAAGTTGATGTTTATGTTGGTCGACCAATCAAAATGATGTTAGGTCAAAGAGTTAAAAGCTTAGAAGAGGCACAGAAAAAGATTCCCGGTGAAGTTACAGTAGAGGCCAAGTATGATGGGGAAAGGATTCAAGCACATAAAAATAATAAAGGAAAAGTTACTTTATTTTCTAGAAGGTTAGATAATATTACAAAACAATTTCCAGATTTAGTTAAACATCTGGAAAAGGCGATTCAAGAAAAAGATTATATTGTTGAAGGAGAAATTATTGCTGTTGATAAAAAAGGTGTGCCACAACCATTTCAAGTTTTAATGCAAAGAAGAAGAAAGAATGATATTGAAGCGTATATTGAAAAAATCCCAATTAATTTTAAAGTATTTGACTTATTGTATCTTAACGGCAAATCCTGGATGGATCAACCATATTTTAAAAGGTCAAAAGAGCTTGGAAAGATGATTAAGAAAGATTCTGAAGTAATGTTGACTGAAAGGATTCTTACTGATAATGTTGAAGAGATTAATGTATTTTTTCATAAGATGCTAAATAAAGGCTATGAGGGTATTTTTATCAAATCTCGAGCGGAAGATTCTGTTTACCAAGCGGGAGTTAGGGGTTGGAATTGGATCAAATGGAAGAAAGAATATGTTAAAGAGATGGTTGATACTTTTGATTTGGTGATAGTGGGGGCAT
This sequence comes from Candidatus Woesearchaeota archaeon CG_4_10_14_0_2_um_filter_33_13, assembly GCA_002792115.1. Classification (GTDB taxonomy): domain Archaea; phylum Nanobdellota; class Nanobdellia; order Woesearchaeales; family GW2011-AR9. Next base: position 43,401 of record PFNQ01000034.1, read on the forward strand.
TTTATGGTAAGGGAAGAAGGAGTGGAAATTATGGGGCATTACTTTGTGCTACTTACAACAAGAAGCAAGATCAGTTTGAAACATTTTGCAAATTAGGTACGGGATTAACTGATGAAACATTAGAAGAGTTACCTAAAATGTTAAAGAAATATACTTTGGATAAGAAACCAGTTAGGCTTAATGCCAAGAAAGAGATGGAAGCAGATGTTTGGTTTGAGCCCGCTATTGTTGTAGAAGTCTTTGGTGCTGAGATTACTAAAAGTCCATTTCACACTTGTGCTTCTGGATTAGCTTTAAGATTTCCTCGATTTATCCGTTTTAGGGATGATAAGGATGCTGAGCAAGCTACTACTAGCAAAGAAATTGAACAAATGTTTGAAAAATGACTTTTAAATTTTTGATTCCTTTAAAGTTTATTAATGCTAAATTGCATTTGAGATATAAATGTCCTAATTGTCTTTACAAGGTTAGGACTAAAAGGGATATCTTAAGAAAGGGAGAATGTTATTGGTTCGAGAATTGGAACAATAAAACATATGATTTGCCATTTTATTGGTATACCCTATTGGAAAAGAAACTAAAAAAATAATCTTACTATTTTAAGAACATTTTTGAAAAAATTGGAAATGCTTTTTGATAAGATTCCTGAGTTTCGTCATTGCTATTGTTTGTGTATTGCCAATTCCAACAAAGTTCTTTTGCTACTTTAAAACCAAAGAATTTTAGAACTTCAGTTTCTGTATTAACAACTTCTTGACCGTGCCAATTTTGTCCAACCAAAATGATTCCAGCAGTAATGTTTTTAACAATGTTCTTTTCTTTTAATGTTGAATGTTTGTTTTCAATCCAAGTTAATCTTTCTATTAATTTTTGATAGATAGAATTAGTTTGTCCCCACCTTACTGATCCAAAAAATAAAACACAATCTGATTCAAATAATTCCTTACTTACTCTCCAGAGTTCATCATCTTTATTATTTATACTGGCCCAACAGCAATGATTTCCAGAAGGATTCTTCCTTTTATCTTTTAGTTTTGCATCTGGTAAACCACACCGATTTCCTTTACTTGTTGAAACATTACCTTCACAGGGATAGATTTTTAATTTTGCAATATCAATGATTTTAACTTTATTTTTTCCTAATTTTTTGGCAATCTTTTCAGCTAATAAAGTACTCTTTGGTTTATCTTTATCTCCTGCCCATCTATTAGAAGTTGTTAAGAATAAGACTTTCTTTTTCTTTTTTAAGAAAGTGATAGTATTATTTAATTGTGTATTGGCCTCTTTCATATCTTTAAGGTTATTCTTAGGATATTTAAAGTTGACTGAACCAAATAAGGTTTGAGAGGCGCTGTCCAGAGTCTTACTAATTTGTATACTGCCTGCAATAGGCGCATTTTTTAAGCAGGGCACAGCACCATTATTTTTTCCTTAAAAGCGGAAAAAATGTGCTTCCTTTGGCACTGCTTAAAAAATCCACGCGCCGGCACGCAGTATATAAATATTTTATATTCTGGACAGTGCCGTTTGAGAGATAATTTTTTAAAGGAAAGCCGTATTTTATGTTTTTATTGGGCTTGTAGTATAACGGTTATTATTCACGGCTGGCAGCCGTGGGACCCGAGTTCGACACAGTTCTTTCGCCAACTGGGAGCGAGGTGCGGCGTTCGCGTCGCTCAGCCCCACGCGAGAGGATAACTACGAAAGTCTCGGCAAGTCCATATTTTTAATTTATTTCTCATTGAGTCTAATACATAAAACTCAAAAAAACATAAAACTCAAAAACTATTGATTTTTAGTACTGGGAACTAATCGTTGTTCGTTTTCATGTACCCCATGGATTGCTGTGAGTAGGTAGTTGGTTTTAAGGATTTCTCGTTCAATGATATTTGTAAAAAATGGAACTAAGTTCTAGAAAAAGAAATGTTTAAATAGCTGTTTTGTTTTCTGATTTTGAATATTATCTAAAAAATGATATTTGTCAAAAGAGGTGTGTTAAATGAAATTTATAAATTATGTTGTCTTAAGTGTGTTTTTGATTGCAGTTTTTGCGTTAAGCGCAATTGCGATGCCTGAGGTTACCTGGGTTAACCCCAGTGAGGATTTAATTGTATATGGACCGCAAGTTCAATTGGTGTTAAACGCGACAGTACTTGATGGTGGATCTGGAATTGAAACCGTGTTCTTTTGTATCTGGTCCGGGATGGGAGGATGTGTCCAAAATGTAACTGCTTCTAACTTAAGTGCAACTTCTTGGAATGCGACCATTAATACTAGCGAGTTTATTAGTGATGGTAACAAATCTATCCGAGTTTATGCTAACGAAACAAATGGTGATCTTAACAATACCGAGCAAAGAATAATTACAGTTGATACTACTCCACCTGGCGTTACAATTGATTATCCAACAAATGGACTTAATACTAGTGGCATACAAGATATCAACATAACAGCTCTTGATGGAACTACTCAAACCAATGTTACTTTAGTAAATATCACCAACAGCACTGGTGATTCTGTAGTTTTGTTTACTCTTAGCACCGGTGACTCTGTAGTATTTACTACTACTTGGGCCACTGCAAATGGTTCTTTCCCAGACGGGACTTATAACTTAACAATTATTGCCAATGATACGGCTGGTAATGTCAATGATAGTGAGATTGTTACAGTAACAGTAGATAATACAGCTCCATCCGTTAATATGGTAAATAGCTCATTTAACACTACAAATGCAACTCCATCTGTTACATTTAATTACACTGATGCTTTGTTTGCTACTGCTAACTGTACTTTGTATGTTGATGATGTAGCTGATACTAGTAACAGTAGCACTGATAATGCGACTAATACAGAGCTTACCACCAGTGCTTTAGATGATGGCAGTCATACTTTTGGGGTAAGCTGTACTGACGGAGCAAGTAATATTGGTGGAAGTTCCGATATAACTGTT
>PFNQ01000055.1 GCA_002792115.1 Candidatus Woesearchaeota archaeon CG_4_10_14_0_2_um_filter_33_13
CTATTATTTTTGTAACAAGGTTTTTGTTTTCCTGAAATTTTTCGTTAAATTCTGCTTGGGAAACAATGCTTAGTTTTTTATTTTGGCTGCATACCAAATAATCTCCTGGTTGTCCTATTTCTAAAGAATTATTTTCTTTTTGAATATGAAATTCTTCTTCCATTTTAATGAAATAATACTTTTGTGGTTTTGGAGCAGCCATCATCATTGCGTTCACATCTATGTTTTCGGGTGTAAACAAATTACTAGTAATTTCATTTTCATTGGGAGTGGCTACTTCTGAAGTGATGGGGGCTGCTTCTGTTTGTTCTTCTACATACTCATCTATGCTCATTAATGGATCTTCTGTAGCAGGTTCTTCCTTTTTGGAAGTATTAGATGCTAAGAGGCTATCTTCCCACACATAGGCAAATTTTAGGTTATTAACGCCTGATTTTTTAACCATTTCTGCTAAATCATCAAACGAGGCATTTTCTCCAAAACTTTTTTTGTTTTGTTGGAAAAACTCCACAATTTCTCCTTGGTGATGTTCTATTACATACAATGTTTTGTCTGTATATACCATCACTTTCCAAATATAAGTTTGGATGGGTTGCAGGGTTCTATCTACTCCAAAATTTACTATTCCTCCTTTGTAATAAACTGATTCTGCTATTTTATAACTCATTTTTTTTAAATTTTATTGCTAAATTAACTATTTTATTTTATGAAATTCATTTTATTTTTAGAATTCTATTCTAAACAAATAATTCATCTATTACTTTGGTATTTTCTTCTGAATAGGAAAAATATTTTTGCATCATTTCTTGTGCTGCTAATCCTATTACGGGTAATTCGTCCTGAATGCTCATTATCTCTTCTATATTATTGATGAGATCTTCTTTTGTGTTATAAATAAACCCATTTACTCCGTTTCTTAATAATTGGTTATAGGGCGGAAGGTTGGGTGCTAATACTGGTATTTTAAACAAGGCTGTTTCTAAAAATTTGTTATAATCCTCAGATGTTGCATTGTATAGGGTATTTTCTAATAGGATTAGAACTATATCTAAGTTTAAGGCTTTTATTTGTTTAAAATAATGTATTACTGAGGTGGGTTTCACAAACTCATAATCCAAATCATTAAGCCACTTTTCATCTTCTTCAGCATTGTGTCCATAAATAACCAAACTCACCTTGTCTGATAGGGTTTGGCTAATTAGTTTCAATTCTTCATTGAATGAAAGAATGTCATTTTTATTGTTGTTGGTGGCAATAATGCCTATTTTTAGTTTTTTACTTGGTTTTTGCATTTTTTCTTACATTTTTTTGAAAATGAACTTTCCCTTCTTTGGTATAAACAATTAAATTATTGCCTTGTTTGTGATGCTTATGTCCTTCTTTTATGGCATCTACTTTGTTTTCATATTCGAGAAATGGTGGAGCTGTTTTTGATTTTTTCAGCACCCATTTATCATTTTCAAACCAAACAATAATTTTTTTGGTATCGGCAATAGTTTGTTCTATTTTTTGGGTTTGCTCTTTTCCTGCCTTGGCTTCTAGTTTTGCCTTGGCTAATTCTTGTTGTGCTTTTATCTTTTTTTCTATCCTTGGATCTGTTATCGTTTTTGGAGGTGTTTCCACAGCCTTCTCTTCTAAATTGGTGGGTTTTGTTGTTTCTTTGGGTTTATCTTCTGGTGCTATTTTTTTTACTTTTTTAGGTGTTTGTGGATTGTAATCTACATTCGCTAATACTATCTCCTGGTTAATTAATAGGGGTTGTAAATCTAATATTACATTAGTGGGTATGCCACTAAATTTTGTAGTTGCCAACTCGTTTAGTTTAGTTACTAAATATTGGTGTAATCCTTGTTGGCTTACTCGGCATATATCGCTATTCCAGATGTTTTCTTCAATGTTATTAATGGCTTCTGGAGTGAAATGTTTTTTTAGGTGATGGTTTTCTGGAAGTTCATAAAAATTATAGTCTATCCAAAAAATTATTTTACATTGAGGGTTAATTTCCTTTAGTTTAGTAAAGAATTTTTTTAGTGGTTTTATGGTGAATGGAATTACTACAAAATCTGCCCATATAAATTCATTTATATCTTGAAAATACATGTTAATATCTGTTAATTGTTCTTCTGGGCCATATTTGTCTAAATTAATCATTGCTGTGGATGTATGCTCATTATATAATGACATAAATGGCAATATTTTAGTGTATAGGTCTTTTGCAGATAAATTGCATGTTAAGAACAAGATGTGCTTTTTCTTTTTTTCGGAAAACTTAAACTGATCGTTGTAGAACGATTCTTTTGTTAATGCTATTTGTAGGTCTGAAATTATTTTCATTTATTTTTTTGTTTTTACCGCAAAGACGCAAAGGTTGCTTAGTTATCTTTTTTCACTTCCTCTCCTTTTTCATTTATGAAGAATACTTTTACTTTTATTTGTTGTCCTTTATTAACTGAAAGTATATTTTCATAACGCTTTACTTCTTTTATAAATTCTTTTTCTCCATAGAACCAACCTATTACTCTTTCTTTTATTGAAATCGACTCATTAAGTTCTAACTTTTCATAAGCTAATTTAGATTCTTCTTCTGTTTTAAACACAAATGTTGGTTCAAAAAGCATTTGACACACCATGATAGGTTTAAATCCGTTTTTCATTAAAATATCCACCTCATTTTTAAAATATGAGTAGTCTTTATCTATGTTATATTTTATTTTCATTTTTTTTAAAACAAAGTTGGCAATGCCATCAAGTCTTTGTTTTTTTGTTTTTCTAATTGTTTATAAAACTCTTTTTCTGAACCATTGAATTGTTTTTGTAGTTCCTGAGCATCTTCATAGCGTTCTTCTTCAATTGCTTTTTTAATTTCTTCTGGGAAATTAACTACTTTTTCTAAAACTATAATATAAGATACTGTTTTTAATCCCAACCATTTTGTGTTCTTTTTATAACCCAAAATTTTAAATCCTTGGTTGATTAGATCCATAGCTAAAGATATGGTTATATACTTACTTTCAGTATCAATTATTATTGCTTGTTTTTGCATAGCACAATTTTGTATTCTTTGTCTTTTAATACTATGGGGTGTTCTTGCTTATAGCCTAATTTAATATAGGTATTAGCTCGTTTTTCAACCAATTCTTTATTGGTGCCTACTATAGTTACTGATGCCATAATTAGTAAATTAACCTTGGTCTGTGAGCATCATTTCTTTTAAGGCTTCAAAGGTGGTGGTGATGCCATAGGTTTCTTTTAGGCAGGTTACTACTCTGTTGAGGGTTTTGTTGGTGGCTCGTTTTTCATTAATCATATAATGAAGTGAGGTTACTCCAACGCCTGATTGTTGTGCCAATTCTTTTTGTGGCACTTGGTTTTCTACGAAAAAGATTTTTAGTTTACTTACTTTTTTCATGATGATATAGATAGTTAATTGTTATTGGTTTAAATGTTTATTTTTTACCGCTAAGACGCAGAGAGTATTTACTTTAACTCCTCAAAGTTGTCTTTGTAATATTTTTTAGCTACCAACCATTTATCATTGTGGTTTTTTGGGTTTCTTGCTATCATATCTCCTATTTTAGGGCTTCCATTTTTTTTGTCTGCATCAGAAATAGAAACTCCTGTTAGTTTTTCTCCTTTTACATAGGGCCTTAATTCTGATATTTGTTTTCTTCTGTGTTTTGTAAATTTTGACATATTTATTTGTTTAAAGGTAAGGGTTTTGATTAATTATGGCTATTCCAAACACTATCATTAGAAATTGAATTATGAAAAATCCAAAAACAACAAAGATATTCCATGTAGTGTAATGGTTTTCTTTTTCCCAACATCTAACAAAAACATGTAGCATTTCTAATGCTTCTCCTTGTTCTTGTTCTGTTATTTGTTGTATGGCTGTTTGATAGGCAAAACTATTTTCATCCATAGTGGTTATTTGGTGCAACCTTCGTTGCAAACTTTTCAGTGCTTTCATGTTTTCAGTAAAACTGTTTTTAGCAGTATGATAAAAAATAGCATCATGTGTTCCATCTAAATTCTGTTTACTTAATGCTAAAACAAACTTATCTAAGTATTCGGATTTTTGACTGATGGTAGATGCTCTATCTGACATTTCCCAATAACTCTGAATTTCATTTTCGTATTGGTAATTTACATAAAAATGAAAGATACCTCTTAATATCGCAAAAAGTAATCCTACTACTACTAAAATTATTCCTATCTTTTTCATTTTATTTATTGGTTTAAAGGTTTAATATTCCTATCACTCACCTTACTTTGTCCGAATGTATTCGGAATCTCAAGGGAGGAAATCTGACCACATATCCCATTAAAAAAAACAAATTTACGAAATAAGTTTTAATATTTTGCAAAAAAAATAATTTTTTTTTAAAATTGTTTTCATAATAAATTGTATTTTTGTAATAGAAATTTGTTTGAGTTCTTTGCAGTAAACTTATTAGGACGAGGGTTCGACTCCCTCCATCTCCACAAGAAGACTTGGTAGCTAAGTGCTTAAATTTATTATTTAGGTTAAACCGACTACGTTCGGGGATGGTCTTTGAACCATTTAACGCTTGTCTTCGCTTTTTTGCATTAGTTAGCCGTAGAAAACTGCCTTTATGGATCACAGTAACCCTACGTAAAAAATTTGGGGATGTTTTTGGTTTTTGACTGGTAAGGAGTAGGTATTGAATGAGAATTTCTGTATCCATTTTAAATGGAAATACAACACCAACGAGAATGGCTGCCTAAAATAGGCATAAATTCTTAAACGCTTTTGGGATGTGCGTACAACCTAAAAAAGCCTTTAACAAATTTGTTAAAGGCTTTTTTCTTTTATAGATAGATAGAAAACTTTTTTTATCCGTACACTTGAGGCACTAAGCTATTAGGGTTTATTAATTGACCGCTAGCACCAGAATATACATTAACTGGTTTAATTAATTGTGCATTGGCACTAGAGAACCCTTCTTTCATTGGATATGTTTTGGTGTTACCACCTGCTGCTCCTGAGCATCCTCCGCAACCGCTAAATGCTTCTGTGGTTTCTGCTACAATTGTTTCTTTTACATCTTCTAAGCCTTTTTTAACTTCATCTTTCTTTTTGGATGTGTGATAGGCTTGATATACTTCTTTTGCTGCAAATGCTATTGTTACTGCTGCAAAAATACCACTTACAATGGCTATTGGTTGCCAAATTTTTAGTTTTGATATTGTTTCTACTGGTTTCATATTTTTTTGTTTTGTTTTGGTTCTTGCAAAGACGCTAAGAAGCAAATGATCTTGTTAATTTTTATATTTAATTTATTTAGGGAGATTATCTTGTTTTTCCACAAAGAAAAGAATCTACAGGCTCACAGCTACCATTTACTAATTTGGTACAATTTGGACAAATAATACCGCCTCCACCTCTCTGATTAGCTGTATTAGAGATTTCATTTCCTCTAATAACAACAGGCACTCCTCTTCGGTTAAAACCTACACGGAAGTTGGTTTTTCTTGATAATACTCCTCCTGCTCCTGAGAAGTTTTCATTTAGAGCCGCTGCCTCTGCTGTGGCATCTTGAATTTCTGCTTCATCTGTTTTTCTTTTAATTCTTGCCCAAGCTAAAGTGCCTAGCGAAAATGCTCCAATAGCCATTGCTGTTATTCCTATGGCTGTAAAAATTTTGTTGTCTGTCATGGTTAATTAGTGTTAAAATGGTTGTTAAATTGATTTATTTTTATTTTTTTTATCTACAATTATTTTGTTGTGTAACTTAAAATAACATGAAGCACATATAAACCAAGGATTCATACTGTTTTTTTGTTGATGTTATTTTAATGTGTTTTTTCATTAAATTAAATGATTAAAGGATAAGAACCCTTAATAATACTGCTGTATAAACAAATTTAATCATTTTTTTTAATATTTAAAAATAGTGCTTGTTTTTAGGTGTTTATTTAACAACTTTTTTGTATATAAAAATTGCTGTGCCTACGCCTAAAGAAAAACAACCAACTCCTATGTAGGGTGTATTTTTTTTTACTCTTGCTAATTTTAGGTTTAGTTGATGGGTTTCGGCTTGTAATTTTTCATTGGCTACTCTTAAATCTGTTTTCATTACAGCATCATTTCGTATTACTGTTTTAAAATTGATAATCTCTAAGGATTGATTGGATATGATGCTGTCTTTTTTAGGTGCGTTTACTAAGCATTCTAAGGCTTTTTTATCCATATCATCAGTATAGCAAATGCAGCTATCTGGATGAATGGTTCGAGTAGTGTCTTGTGCTAATAGATTTAGCGAAAGGATTATGGTTAGGGTTAGGAGGATTGTTTTCATGATTGGTTTGTTCCCACCTCAATCCTCCCGAAGGGAGGAAGTTGGTGTATAGTTATTAGTTAGTATTTAGGTTAATTAGTGATGTTATTAGAGTAATATTGTTCCATAATTTCTTGTCTATCTAAAACTCCTACATGTTTTCTAATTAGGTTCATAACAGTATATTTTTCTAGTTCTATACCAATTACATTAATTCCTTTTCTGTCAAACATATTAAGCACTTCTTGAGCATCTGATTTGATAAGAATATCTTGATGAAACGAATAAATGTATTCAGCAATTATATACTTGTCTTTATCTGTTAATTGTTGTAATGATAGTTGTTTCATAGTGTTTTCCCCCTATAATCCCCCAAAGGGGGATGTTGTTAATTGTTGCCCGCAGATAACGCTGATTATCGCATATTTTTTTTCTCACAAAGATGTGAAGGCATAAAGTTCCCCCCCCCTTCCCCCTAATCACCCACCTTGCTTTGTCCGAATGTATTCGGAATCTCAAGGGAGGAAATCTGCCCACATATCCCACTTCGTGCTATGTGGCTTATGTCTTCAGACTTCGGACTTTTTTCTATCTGTTAAATATATAGTTTCTTAGTGAATCTCTATAGGCTCTGCTGCTGTTGTGTATTATGGTGCTATCTTTATCTATTGATTGGGATAAACGAGCTATGTCCATTTCTAGTATTTTGTTGGTAATCAAGAGTTCTTCGTTCTTTTTTTCTAACAAACTATGTTTTATCATTAGTTCTACTGCTTCTTTGGTGTAGGTAGGTTCCTTACGCATTTCTTTTATATTGCCAATAAAATTGGAAATAATGCTTAATGAAAACAAGCCTATTATGGCATATAATACCCATTTATTACTCAATATTGCTGCCAACATTATAGTTTTGGTTTAAGTGGATTGATGACTAGTTTAAGGATCCATTGGTTAGCATATCCACATAAAAAAGCGGTTATTTTTATTAATGGAAGTTCGTCTGGTGTTATTTTGGATATATAGTAAACTATATCGTCTAACATTAAAAAACATACGGACGAACTGACTAGTGATATGATTAATTCTAACCCATTATCATTGATCCAATAGGCTAATTGAAAGGGTTTATGTTTTTTTTCTCTGTTTCGATACCTGATTAAAAAGAATAGAGCCATTCCTAAAAATGCTATTACTCCGTTGACTAAGTTAATGTTACTGATGGTGATGATTTCTGTTTGCATGATGGTTTAGTTATTTGTTAATCGTTATTGGTTATTGGTCATTGGTCATTGGTTATTGGTTATTGGTTATTGGTTATTGGTTATTGGTTATTGGTTGTTACGCTGTATTTTGTATTATAAAACTTATTGTTACAGAGCCTTGTGTTAGTGTATTTATCGGAATTGGAGTAAATAACGACCCTAATATTATGGTAATATATTCACTTTCTATTTCTGTAGGTTGGGTATCTGAAAATGATGGTAAATAGAAATTCCCTACTGTATCTTGTATTTTAACTATATTTCCAATGCCAGATGTTTCATTAAAATATAATAATAAAGTATTCGTACCTTTATCTATGGTTAATATATTGCCTTTACTATCATACTTAAAAAGTATTATAACATTCATTTTAGTAGCACTTATGTATTCATTTTCAGTTAAAGTAACACTTGTAAACGGAAGGTTTACTTCGTTACTATCTCCCTCCGCTAAGGCAATCAATTCAGCAGCAGTAAAACTTTTGCTAACAACTCGTATATTGCTACTTCCTCCGCCCCCACTACCTAATACATCTACAAAATATCCTATTCCGTATATGGGTTTTAAGGAAGCCCATCCATTATTAGTGTTTATGACTTGAGATGCTGCTCCATTTAATACCTCCGAACTGTTGATAGATGGTTTTATGGTAATATTGTTTGTTGCTGCATTTCCTGTAACATCTGATATTATAAACGAAATAGGCATTGTGCCTAATATTCTTCTTATTTCAGAAGTGGTAGGCATTATTAATTCTACTGCCCCATCAGAAGTATCTACTTCTATTATGTTCATTGTGGGGCTTAATATGGTTTGTCCTGCTCCTACTTGTGTTGTTACTTTTTGACTCATATTTTTTGTAAGTTAGCTCTGTTTTGTAAAAAGTTTTTTCCGTTGTAAACTGCTGTGGCTACTCCCATTCCTATAAGGGAAATTCTTACCCAAGTGGGTAGGGTTTTAAAAGTGCCTGCATATACCATTATTGGTGCTAATATAAAAACATCTATTAGTCTTATGTTTTGGCTTTTAGATATTTCTGTTACGGTTTCTTGTGTTGTTTCGTTTATTTGCATAGCAAAATGTTAATGGTTATTTGTTATTCGTTAATTGTGTTCTCGCAAAGACGCAGAGACGCAAATTACCCTCCTTGCTCCTCCCTGAAGGGAGGAAATCAGCCCACATATCCCACTTAATGCTTCGGTCTTCTGACTTCTGACTTCTGGTTTCATATTTCTTCAATAATAAAAGCTACCTCGAAGTGCATACCGTCTTTTCTTCCAAAATGTCCTCCCCAATAAAAACCCCATTTGTGGGCAATTTTTACTAATTTTAGTACCGATCCTTTTTCATTAACTTTTGCCGGTTCTTTTCCTAGTCCGTTCCATTCGGCATTTATGTCAAATGCAGTTCCGTAACTATGGTTGCTTAGTGTGGATATGCTTCCTCTTATAAATCTTGGGTAATATGCCCCAGCATAACTCAATACTAAGTGCAACAAACCTTCTTCTTCTATTTCTTCCCAAAATTTTAGTAATTGGTATTTTGCTTTTTTATGAAAACGCATCCTGGTATATTTTCCGTTGGTGGCTTTTGCCAACTGAGGAATGTTTACCATTACTATATTATCTTTTTCAAAGTTATTGGTAATTTTTATTTTTTCTTTGTTTTTTGGTGTAGGAATGGGTTTGTATTCTATTTTACCAAAAATATCTTCTCTTTGTGTACCTGTTAAATGACTAAAACTTGGTAATTCAGGAAAAAAATATTTTTCTTCAGTAGTTTTTGTTGATGCTAAAAACCCTAATTCTTTTGCTTTAGCAATTGTTTTTTCTCCTGCCCAACCATCAGGTTTTAAGTTGTGTTTTTTTTGAAATAAAACTGTTGCTGTATGGGTTAAGTTCCAAAAATCGCCATCTATTTTACCAAAATAAAAGCCTTGTTTTTTCAAAAACAATTGCCAATTACTTACTTCTGTGCCTTGTTGCCTTTTTTTCATTAGTCTAATTTGTTTTTTCTTATTACATCTGAAATGTATTTATGCTGGTCTTCTAAGTTTTGTATTTTTAAGGTATGTGTTTCTGTTTTGTTTGCTATTTCCCTAATGGTTCTAGCGGTCTCTCTCATTTCTTTAGATAAGGAATACATACTTTGCTTTAGTTCTAACTCTGCTTTAGCATTGGCTTCTTTTAATGATGTCAGCCTAGAGTTTACATCTCTAATTTCTAATGTATTATCTTGTATGGTAGAGGCTGATATTTCTGTTTTTTTATTGATGGAACTAAACCAATATCCGGCAAAAACCCCTAACAATATTCCTCCACTCGAAATTATTGTAAATAATATTTCTGTACTCATTTTTTTAATTCTTACTTCTTCTGTTAATTTCTCCTAGTATTTTAAGAATTTCCATTTGTGTTTTTTGCATGTCTTCTTGTTTTTCATGCACTCTGCCCATTTGGGTTTTAAATTCTTTAATTTCTGTATTTAGCACAGCATTATTAACATCTGAATAATTAAGTTTTTGGTTTATTTCTTGAGTGGTTTGGTTTACTACTTCTAACGATTTATCTTGTTTAAAATCATTTATCATTAGGTTGGATATGGCATTGTTGGCTTCGTAATAAAAAACGAAAGAAGTACCTATACCGCCTAAAACTGCTACTAATATTGTTGCTACTACTGTTTTAACAATATGGTTTGCCAATGTTTTAAGAAAGGTTTGTTGTTTATGGGTAGTTCTTACTTCTTGTTCCATGATTCTGAGTTTTTTATTCAAAAAGGTCTTCTGGTTTTAGTGGATGGCCCTGCCAATTATCATTACATAAAAAAGCAACTAATTCTCCATTTTTTAGAAACAACATTGCGTTTGGTTTTTCTGGAGTAGTAACTTTTTTAATGGTTTCTTTTAGTTTTCCTTCTGCCAACATAGCATAAATGGAGCCTATTAATTCTGCTAAATCTGTTTTGCTATGAAGGGTCTTTTCTTCAAATATTTCATAGTTTAACTTATTGTTTTCTGGGTTTATGTTTATTTTAACTCTAATTTTATTGAGAGGTATTTCTCTGTTGCGTTCTATTTTTTCAAACGCACTTTTTATTTCGTTTTTAATTTTTTCTATCATCATTTTATCTATTAAAAAACAAAGATAAAAAATTATTTTAACATTTTGAATTTTTTGGAGTAGAAAGCAATTCTTTCATTAATAAAGTTTCATCTACTCGATAATCATTAAATGATACCAATCCTTTTCCTATGGATATGGATCCTCTTATTTCTACCACTAGGCTATCTTTGTTTTTAATTAAATTAGCAATGTTTTCTATGCCTTTTTTCAGTAAGTCTTGTGGATTAAATTTTATATTAATTTTCATGGTTGTGTTTCCTTGCGAAACTACGGTGGTGTTTTCTTTATTGTTTACTGTGGCCACCAACATTTTATTAATATACACTTGGTAGTTTTGGTTTGTTAGAGTAAATGAAACATCACTTTTGTTGGCGATATTTATTAATAAATCCATATCCATTTTATCTATTGAAATGGTATGAATTACCGCTCCTGCTACTGTAAAACACGCATCATATAATGCTTTGGCTTGTTTGGCTACCCAAGCACTTAATATTACTATGGCTAATACTGCTGTGCCTCCTATGGCAATTTTTGTTGTTGTGTTCATAAATTAAGTTGCTCGTTATTTGTTAATTGTTAATTGTTTCTCTTGTCACTCCTTCTTATTACCCACCTTGCTCCTCCCTCAAGGGAGGAAAGCCTCCCACATATCCCACTTCGTGCTGGTGGCTTCTGTCTTCGGTCTTCTGGCTTCTGACTTCTTATAATGCTTTATACGTTATACCTCCTACTATTACGGCTAATAAGCCAATCCCTGCATATATGGCTATGTTATTTTCTTTTTTTATTGGCGTTGGTTTGTCTTGGTATTCAATTACTTGAAATTCTTGTAATTCGGCAGTATCGGGTGTTAACGTAAAATCATGTTGAATTACTTCTCCACTACCTAAATCACTTACTTTTTTGGTGTTTTTTTTGTAACCAACAAACGATACAGTAACGTAATCTGTAGGTTGTACATTCTCTAAAATATAATACCCTGTAACTACATCAGAAGAATCTCCTCTGAGTGGCGATAATGGTTTGCCTTGTGCATCCGAAACATAAATGTTTGCTCCTGGCAAGGTTTCGTTTTTGTCTTTTATTTTTCCTATTAGTGTCATTGTTGTTTGGCGTTTCCCATCCCAACCTTCCCAAAGGGAATGGGTTGGTGTTAGTTAATAATTCGTTTTTTTATAATTCTTCTTGTATTATGTAATTAAATTCTATTTCAATCCAATCTAAATGAGCAACTTGTTCTTGATGCTCTTTTTTGTCAGGAAAAGGTATTGCAAAATTTCCATTTTTCAGTCTAATATCAGGAATTTCAAAACGTCCCGAATATCTACAATTTATTCCTAATAAATCAACAATCTCTTGCTGTTTAGTTTCAAATTCTTTAACCGAATTTACTATTATTGCTCTTATCATGCTATTCCGTAAAGTGCTTTAAGCGTGTTTGAATTATTCGTTAATTTCGTTGAGTTGTAGCTACCAAATGAAGCATATCCCTCATCGGTTAGTGTAGAAATTAAAGTATTAGAACTTGTCGCTATCCTGCCTATTAAAGATAAATTAGTTGTTGCTGTTGGTATTAATAATGGATTTGATGCTGGTGCATTAACTCTTAAAATTCCATTCATGTATAATTGAATATTTGTCCCTGTGTATGCAAATATGATTAATATTTTGCCGCTACCAATTGCTGAGCCAAATGAGATTGGAAATGAACTTGTTCCAGCAGAGTTAAATGTATGCATTGTAATTCCATCCGTTGTTACAATAAATTCAAAGCCTTCCTTATTTGGATTAGCTGTATTAAAGCATGTCAACATTCTGTAAACAGATGAAGCATCGTAATTTATAACAAAGTTAGCCATCCAGCCGCTATAACTCCTTCCGAAATTAGTAACATTTTTTGTTATAATATCATCAATTGCATCTCCTTTATAACTTTTAAAACCATTAATGGTCTTTGCTGTTGGCTTATTCGATAAAGCAGGATTGTTTAAATTCACTCCTCCAATACTTCCACTATCGGGAATGGTTATAATATTCCCATCGGCATTTTGAACATTCGGCATAAACCATTCATTCTCAATGTCTAATATTTGAGTTAAACCTCCGTATCTATATGGATTAATTATATTCATTAGGCTATTAATTTTACTTTTAAACCAGCACCAGCAATAGCACTGCCTACTTGTGTTATAAAACATTCTATTTTATCTCCTTGCACAAATGCTTCTGTACCATTTAAAACATAAGGAACAGAAGCGGTTAAACTTGTGTTTTCAGTTGTATCAATGCTTATTAGTGTGCTAAAAATAGATGTTCCGTTTTTCTTAATATCTACTATTATTTTAGCTCCTGTTGGTGCGGTATTTACGTTTGTCATTACTGATGTTGGTGTTATTGGCACTGCTATATAATCTGTATAAACAGATGTTGTTGCATCTGCGCCTAAATCAGAGGTTTCGTCCGATGCAGCAAACATATATGAGTGTTTTGGTATATCATCCAAATGAGCTACTGTACCGGCCTTTGCTCTCCATGTTTGCAAGTAAGAACCTATCCCTGCTCCAATAGCACTAAAATCTAGCTTTAGAATATCGGAGCCATACAATAAATCCAATATTCCATCGTTAGTTTGTATTTTTTTTGTTCTAACAGACACAGCATTGGTAGTCATATCCAAATTGCCAGTCATTGGAGTTGTGCCATTTAACTTTAAGTATGGAGATAAATCTGAAAGTAAGGCTATTGTTCCATCTGCATCTTGAAAGATCTGTGTTCGGTCTGCTGAAATAATTGCTGGTTGTAACAATAAGTCAAATGGTCCCCCAAATGTTGGTATTGAAAACCCGAATGTGTTGGCATAAGCTACGTTATCATTCTTCATTGTAATATTCTGACCACCTAATGCTACACTACCCTGTACACCTAGATTAGCAGAAGAATTTCTATTAGCTAAAAAAGCTACTGGACGACTATTAAGTACTGAATTAGCTGTGTTGTCTATTTGATTACCAAACGTGTCTGAAATATGTAATCCTGGAGCGGTTGGAACAGAAAAGTCATCAGATATGAGTAATAACAATTTGCTGGTATAAACATCGTATATATAGCCAGTTCCGAGACCACTTTTAATTTCTACAGCAGCATTCCATCCATCAATGAAATTGGCTTGATATAGATTTTCCATATAAATACCAGAATCCACTTGTACTCCATTATCATTAGTTAATGTTACTATACCATCTCCACCATCTCTTAGGTTTAAGCTACCTCTTAATGCCGTTCCAGATGTAGGTGCCTTAATTGCTTGATTAGCACTAACGATAATATCGTTTGCTCCTGTAGTGTTGCCGTTAGATAGTACAGATTCTAGGGTTTCTCCTCCAATAGTAGATGATTCTATTATTTTCCATGAGGTTGATGAATGGTCATAATATTTGAATTTACTTATATCTGTATCAAATACTGTTAATGAGTTTGCTGCTGCATTTACAGAAATTGCATTTATCTGAGCTGTTGTTAATCTAGGTAATAATACTCCTTGTGTGGTACTATTTAGTTCAAATAATGCTTTTTCTGAAGTGGCTGATGCTCCAATAAAAACTGTAGTTCCATTGTCTGAAACTTGGCTATCGGCAATGGTTTTTTCTGCCGTAAATTTTGGCATTTTAGGGGCTGTTCCTGCTCCAGAAATATCTCCTGAAGCACCGCCTCCACCTGATCCGAATCCGAAATTGCTTAATATCATATTGTTAATTGTTAATTGTTAATTGTTAATTGTTAATTGTTAATTGTAAGGCACTAATAACAAATAACTATTAACTATTCTTCACTTTCTTGTTACTGCATATACTAATCCTACTGTTCCTACTATTCCTAAGCCTATTACCCACCAGTATTTTGTTACTATTTTTTTTTGAAATTCTGTTGCTTCTATTATGCTGTTTTTTATTCCGTTGTAAACGCTTTCTATGGTTGATGGGTAGTTTAGTGCTGTGGTATACCCTGCTTTTTTTAATGCTTCTGCTTGTTCTCTTACTGTTTTGGCTTTAAATACGCCTGCTGCTTCATATCGTGGGTTTTCTTTTAAAAAACTTACATAATCCTTAATACTGTCTTCTACACTATTATAAGCTCTAAAACAAGCGTTTTTATCTACAAAATATTCTCCAGAGGGTTTGTATTCTCCTGTGCTAATATTGTATGTTTTTCCTTTCCAGTTGTGGCATTTTATTCCAAAATAATTATTGGAGTTTTTGCTTAATTTACTTGCACCTACATAGTACTTCCCTCCTACATTGCCTTGGCTTTCTATTATTGCCTGAGCCAACACTGTACCCACCAACAATCCTGTTCCTTTTACTGCTTTTGCAATAAATGGGCTGTATTTGGCTGTGAATTGTTCTCTGGTGTACATGGTAAAGGTTATTGGTTATTAGTTATTAGTTA
>PFNQ01000049.1:0-46026 GCA_002792115.1 Candidatus Woesearchaeota archaeon CG_4_10_14_0_2_um_filter_33_13
TCAAACAGGTCAAGTGAGGATAAAAAATGGTTAAGTTTGAAGAAGCAGCAATAAGAAAACAAAAGAACGTTTTTATATGTCGAAGTTGTAAATCTAAAATTAGAGCTCCAAGCTTAAAGGTAGCACAGAAAAAAGTTAGCTGTAGATCCTGTGATTCCAAAAAGCTTAGACCAAAAAGGAAGAAATAAACGTTAAGTGTGATAGGTGCTAATTTTTCTTTTTAGCATCAACAGAGAATAAAACCAATGCTAGAACAGATTACTCAATTCGTTTTGAATTATAAATACGTGCTCGTATTTTATTTCTTAATTATTATTTTTTTGATAATCAAAAGAAAACAATTGGATTTTCAAGCTAAAATCATTGTTCTTTACAGAATGAAATTTGGTCTTAAGTTCATTGACAAAATATCTAGTAAGTTTAAAGAATGGGTTGTGCTGTTAGGATATATTGGAGTAGGAGCAGGATATGTTGGTCTGATTTTTATCTCATATATTATGATTAAGAATCTTTATGATTTGATTTTTGTTTCATCTGCTACTTCTGGTGTTTCTTTGGTTTTGCCAGGCATTAATGTTCCTGGCATGGGAATTTTACCTTTTTGGTATTGGATCATTGCAATTTTCTTGATAGCGTTGATTCACGAATTTGGCCATGGGGTTGTAGCTAAAGCCAATGATATTGATGTTAAAAATACTGGTTTAGTTTTACTCGGGCCAATTATTGGAGCATTTGTCGAACCAAACGAAGAAAAATTAAGAAAACAAAAAGATATTTCTCAGTATTCAGTTTTAGCCGCCGGACCTTTTGCTAATATTCTTCTAGCCCTATTGGCACTAGTATTATTAACCTTGGTTTTTACACCATTACAACAAGCAATGGTAGAACCGACTGGATTCACTTTTGATAATTATGTCAATGAATCTTATCCATTCGCCCAAGCAGGAATCTTACCGGGAACTTTGATTACAGGCATAGATGGAAAAGAAACCTTAGAATTCCAGCAGTTTAGTCAAGAATTGGCATGTATTTCTCCTGGAGAAAAAGTAAAGTTGTCTACACCAAAACAGAACTATTCATTGATTCTAACAGCAAGTCCAGATGATGCTAGTAAAAGTTTTATGGGCATAAAAGAGATACATAATGAATTTAAAGTAAAAGAAAAATATCAATTGGGGCTTTGGAAACCAATATATTATGCTATTGATTGGCTAACTGGGTTTTTACGCTGGTTGTTTTTACTTAGTTTAGGCATTGGTTTGTTTAATCTATTGCCCTTACCAATTGTAGATGGTGGCAGAATGATGCAAGTTACTTTACACCGTCTTAAAGGCAAGGAAAAGGGAGAAAAAAGATATAAACAAATATCTATGTTTTTCTTATTGGTTTTGTTGTTGAATTTATTATACCCTTTATTTAGGGGATTCTTTGGAATTTAAAATAATCCAAGTAAATTAAAAATGACTAATAATCAAAGAAAATTCTTTTAAATACCGCCATTTTTTAACCACCATGTTAACAGTTTTTATTCTGGACAGAATATGTAATCTAAAGTGTGAATTTTGTATATGTAATAATGAGAAAAGAATTTCTACACAAACTGTAAAAAAGAAATTAGACACTTGTAAAGAAACGATCATCTTTACAGGAGGAGAACCATTATTAAGAACAGATATTAATGAGTTATGTCAGTATGCTAAAGCGAAAAATCTCCGTGTAGGAATAAACACAAATGGCCTTTTGATCAAAAGATTAGATTTATTTAACATTGATTTTGTTAATATTCCTTTAGATGGTAGAAAACAGATTAATGATCTGTTACGTGGCAAGAATCATTTCTCTGCAGCGATATATGCATTAGAATTATTAAAAGATAATAATATTGAAACAAAAATAACTACAATCGCAACAAAGCTAAATTTAAAAGAAATAAAACAAATCCCTAAAATTTTAAGTCAATTTAGTAATGTAACTTTTTGGCGAGTATTTAAGTTCAAAGATAACCATAAAAATTTAGCAGAAAAGTTCTCAATTACTGAAGAAGAATTTTTAAAATTAAAGAAAGACTTAAGTGAGATCACCACAAAATTCAAAATTGAGCTTATTGATGATATTGACCAATTTAATAATTGGGAAAAAATAGACTCGTCCGGTTCTACTTTAATTGAACAGACGAAGTAAATTATATCTTTTACTAAGAATTACCTCTTTAAAAGGTAAATCAATCTTAAACTTTTCAACAAGATAATCTAATACCGTATTAAAGACAACGTAACTCCCCGCAATACCCATTCCAAATAAAATTCGTTCATACGCTACAACTGGAATTAATGCTAACCATTGTCCTGCTTCCATTGGTACCGTATAAAGCCAAATAACACTACCGATTGCATGAGCAGTAAAAGTGGCCCCCAATGAACGAAGCAATAATAATCTCTTTGGCCATAGACTACTTAAAATTGGAATCAACCAATATAATGAAAATATCCATGCCTCTCTTCCCACAGGATGAACAATAAAAAGAAACATACACATTAGTGGAACAATCACTCCAACATATTTCTTTTTGCTGGCAAAATAAATAACCGCAAAGACCATTGGTAAGAACCTTAACAGATTAAGCAAAGTAAACGCTTTATCAAAGATGATAATATCTGCTAACTGAGCAAATAAAACTGCAATTCCTCCAAAAATTGGACCTAAAAATGCTCCCGCAGTAGGACCAAAAAACTGATACAAAGTAAATGCTTGATTCTCGGCTCCAATAACAGAAGAAAAATTGATCTGTTTAGCAATTAAAACCAAAACAAAGAATAATGATAAAAATATTACCCTCTTCCGAGTAAACCACCCTTTTATTTCCATATCAATTACGTGTGTTCAATCATTTAAATAAATTTCTATGGCCTAACACATCTCCCACTAGATATAAAGAACCAGTTATTAAGATAAAATCATCAGAAGTAGCCAAATGTTGTACTTTTTTAATCGCCTCTTTTATATCTGCAAAAGTAAAAACGGGCTTAGAATATGGTCTGATTATACTTTCAAGTAAATTGATCTCAGCCGGTTTATAATTACCTTGAGAAATAACGATCTGATCAAACAAAGGGATAATTAATCTTAACATTTCTTTATGCTCTTTGTCCTTGGACATACCAATTAAAAGGATTTTGTTCTTTGGCAATGCTTGTTTTTTAAGAAACCCGACCAACTTTTTCATTCCTGCAATATTGTGTGTTCCGTCAACAATTATTAAAGGTCTGTTCTTTATCACTTCTAATCTTCCAGACCAAAATGCTTCCTTTAAACCTTGTTTAATTACAGCAACAGGAATCTTAAGAAGATTGGCCGCCAGGATGGCTAAAGAAGCATTGTGTAATTGATGCTCTCCTAACATCCTAATTTCAAACAGGTTATTAATAATTCCAGTAGTAACAAACTTTTGGCCACTAAAATCACAACTACTTAACTGATACTTTAATTCTTTGTCTAAAACAATAAACTGACTCTTTTTTCCATCACAAACCTCTTTAAATATTCTTCTTATCAAAGGATCAGTCTCCGCAGTAATGACAACAGAATCTTTTTTAATAATACCTGCCTTTTCTCTAGCAATCAACTTTTTAGTGCTTCCTAGATGTTGAGTATGGTCTAAAGAGATATTAGTAATGACAGATAATTCTGGATTAATTATGTTAGTAGCATCCAACCTACCACCCATACCTGTTTCAATAACTGCATAATCTACTCCCTGCTGAGAAAAGTAAAGAAATGCTAAAGCAGTAGTAAACTCAAAAAATGTTGTTTGAATATTTTCTGCTTCAACTTTCTGTTTAATAAAGATAGTTAATTCTGCTAGTTTTTCATCATTGATATTCTTATCATTGACCTTGATTCGCTCATTAAAACGAATTAAATGGGGACTAGTATATAATCCAACTTTAAACCCAGCCGCCTGTAAAATAGAAGCAAGAAAACATGCAACACTCCCCTTTCCATTTGTACCAGCAATATGGATGCATTTAAAGTTATTTTGTGGATTTCCAAGAGCCGCCGCTAATTTGGTAATCTCTTCTAACCCCAACTTAATTCCAAAGCGCTCTAAGTTGTAAAGATACTTTAAAATTAAGGTGGTGTTCTTCATTAAATATTGCACCCAATAGGTATATTTAAGTATTTCTTAATTAAATCATATTCCTCAGTCACCACAATTTATTTAAAGCATCGACCTTCTTAGTTTTTGTAGGGGTGGACATTTTGAAAGAGGCAGATAATCTTCTTAGGACCGGAACATTTGGATCAGTTTTAGAACAAAAAAAATTTACTACGGATGAAGAAATTATTTTAAAATATTTCTTCACAAATATCGACAAAAATATTTATGCTGCAACCGATAATATGCCCAATTCTCTTTGGGCACTATTAGAAGGTGGTTATAGTAGAAGTCAATTATCAATGAGAATGCGATTCTTACAAATATTTGAAGAAATGCAGGAAGAATATGATCAGGGGATTTTATCACAAGAAGAAATCGTGACAATCCCAGATATGGCCAAACAAATTCGGTCTGGAGCAAACCTTAATCTTTCATTTTTCCTTCGCAAAGCAGAAAGTTTTATGCAAAAATGGGCAGTACAATACGGTCATGATTCTCTAAAAGATTCAGATGTTTTACGATTTGCAATAGAAAATGTTTCTCAAGCGATTGTTCCATACATTGAAGAAGCAAGGTTGGGGGCATATCAAGAAAAATCAACAAGATACGTAGAATTTTCTAAAGATCATTTAGTTGTTCCAACAGACTTAAAAAAATATGAACCAGAAATCCGTGAATGGAATAATCTTTTGATTACGCATTATGAAAGATCTCGACAGATCATTAATCAATATTTTAAGAGAACCTTAGATCGTTCAACTTTCAAAACAGAGGCAAGCTTTAATAGAACTGCTGAAGCCAAAACTTTTGATGTTATTCGATATTTTCTTCCCAACACCATGCTTACCTCTCTGGGTGTGGTTTGGCCAACAAGAGAAGCAGAAAGACATATTTCTAGGTTAATCAGCTTTTTTCAAGAAGAAGGCCGTCAAATTGGGAAAACATTATTGGCAGAGGGTATAAAAGTGTCTCCCGGATTATTAAAACATGTTGCAGTAAATGAATATCAAGTAAGCAGACAAAAACTGATGGAAGAGATTAGACAAGAATTAAAAATAAAAGATATAAAACCAGTTGCTGGAAGAACGGAAGATGCAGTTAAACTAATATCTTTATCATCACATATGGATGCCAGGATTGCAGCAGCATTACTTTTTCGACATGATGCTGGTTTAAGAAATTATAAAGATTATGTTCAAATGTGTTTAGATGATCCAACTATGATCAAAAAAACGTTTGATGCTTTCTTGAAAGACAGAGGAAAGTTTGATTCTATTCCCATGGCTACAGAAGTTGGCAACCTTCTCTTTGAGATAAGTATGGATTTTGGAGCATATCGAGATTTAAAGAGACATAGAAGAAACTTAATCTTCCCTGCACTCTTTACTGCTTTAGATGGCCATGAATATCCAGAATTTGTCGATACAGATCCAGAACTAGCAGAAGTTAAAGAGAGCATTGATTTATGTGCAGAAAAGACAGCAAAATTACATAAAAAAATTCGCCAGCATGATATCTATTTATCTATGTATATCATAATGTTTGCCCACAAACAAAGAATTTTATGGCAGATGGACCCACGTCAGTTTGCTTACGTCGTTGAGTTGAGAACAACACCGGCGGGCCATCGTTCTTACAGAACAATTTGTCAACAAATGTTTAAGATTGTTAAACCATATATGCCTCAGTTTTGTGAATATATTCGCGTTGATTTGTCTTCAGGAGAAGAGGGTCGGAAAAAACAAGAAGAAAAGACTGTAGAAAAATTAAAGGCCTTAGGAGAAAAAAATTTAGAGAGAGTGTCATAAAATGTTATCTGAAACAGACCCACAAGTATTTAAGATTGTTAAAGAAGAAGAAAAACGTCAACAAGAAAAGCTTTCTTTAATTCCTTCAGAAAACTTTTTTTCCTCTTCTGTACGGGAGGCCGTTGGTAGTGTTTTCATGCACAAATATGCGGAAGGAAATATTGGAAAAAGATATTATGAAGGTAATCAATTTGTTGATCAATTAGAAATGCTAACGCAGGCAAGAGCAAGAACTGCTTTTAAGCTGCCAGATGATTGGGGAGTAAATGTTCAGGCTTTAGCTGGAAGTAATGCCAATTTATCTGTGTATCTTGCTTTATTAAATGTTAGAGACACTATTATGGGAATGTATCTGCCCGATGGTGGACATCTTTCTCATGGATGGAGTTACGAACCAAAAAAAGTACAAAATCCAAACGAATTAGTTTATTTTGGAGGAAGTAGTAGGGTCAATATTACCTCAAAAATTTTCTGTACAGTTCAATATAAAACAAATCCAAAAACACAACTGTTTGATTATGATGAAATAGAAAAGATTGCTATAGAACATAAACCAAAATTAATTATCACCGGCGGAACCGCGTATCCGAGAGAAATAAATTATAAACGTATGAAACAAATTGCTGAGAAAGTTGGAGCATATTATATGGCAGACATTGCTCATGAGGCCGGATTAATTGCAGCAGGGGTTAATTCTTCTCCGATAGGAATCGCTGATGTTGTTACAATGACCACACATAAAACCTTACGTTCTGCCAGAGGTGCATTAATTTTTGCTAATGCCGAATTAATCAAAAAAATAAATCGAGCAGTTTTGCCAGGTTTACAAGGGGGACCCTTTAACCACAGTATTGCTGGGATTTGTGTAGGTCTGGGAGAAGCTACAAAACCAGAATTTAAAGAATATGCTCAACAGGTTGTTAAAAATGCACAAAAGATTGCTGCAGAATTACAAAAATATGATTTCAAAATAGTTTCTGGAGGTACAGACAAACATCTTGTTCTAATTGATTTAAGTAATAAACCTCTTTTGGGTAAGAAATTTGCTCGTGCTTTAGATTACGCAGGTATTGTTGCCAATATGAATACCATGCCTCAAGAGACTAGATCTCCTACCGACCCATCTGCTTTACGTATTGGTACGCCATGGATTACTACAAGGGGAATGAAAGAACAAGAAATGGAAATAATTGCTAAATGGATAAACAATGTGATGGACATTTGTGCAGAATGGAAAGATTTAAAGTTTGATGAATTTGAAGAAAAGATAGCAAATAATGATAAGATTAATAAGATTTCTTCAGAAGTTAAAGAACTTTGTATAAAGTACCCATTAAAAATCTAAGGAGCAGGATATTCTTAATTTATCTTATTTATAACTCTTTTTTAAGAAATCTTTAACTCTCTTTTCTCCTTTCGCTTCCGCATTGTCTCCAAGTTCATAATAAATCTTTTCAACAGTATTACCCCAAGAAAAATCGCCCTTTTCCTCTTGGATCACATTAATTTCAATCTCTTTAGTTTTTGTACCCTTCCTTAGATGATAATAAACACTTCTTTGGGTAACAGGTGGAAATATTTCATTGTAAATTTTACAGATTTGGTATCCATAACCCTTTCTTAGATAGTACAAAATCTCCACTATGTTTTGTCTAATTTGACTTTTTACGGGTCTTCCTCTAACCATCATGTTTTGAATTAGCGTAGATTTATAATCCTTTTGCATACAAAAAAGCTTTTATAATCATAAATAATGATAATAACATGAGTAAACCAGTAATATCAAAAACTGCCCAGAAAGAAATAGCTTTAAACCGAGTAAAATCTTTGTTAAAACAAGCTGAAGATGTTTTTTCTAAAGATAAATCTCTCTCTAATCGTTACGTAACCTTAGCCAGAAAGATTGCTATGAAAGTTAAACTGCATCTCCCCTTAGAACTTAAGAGAAAATTTTGTAAACATTGTTATAAGTTTATGATGCCCGGAATAAATGCCAGGATAAGAACCAGAGATGGAAAAGTAATCATCTCTTGTTTAGAATGTAAACACTTTACTAGAATATCAATTAAAAAAAAGGTAAAAAATGAGTCATGAACAACTTATAAAATCTTTTGCAGAAGGAAAAGTCAAAAATAGATTTATGACCATATCTCAGGCTTTAAGAGAATTTATTGATCACGAAGCCCCAATTATAGAAGAAGTACAAGTAAGATTAGAAGTTTATCGTAACAAGCCAGTTGGTGCACTTTTCAGAAAAAATGTAGAGGAATATATTCGTTCTGATGCAGATGCAGCCCGGAAAGAATTAACTCTTTACAATAGAACTTTTGGAAGAATCGATCACCATCTGGCGATGATTTCATCAAACTACACTTTATTGAACTTCTTAGAAGAAAATGGGGTCTCTGCTGCTGAGTTGAATGATTTTCAAGCAGAATTAAGAAATTATTGGGATGCAACTTACGGAAAATTAGTCAAAAAGTTTTCTCGAATCAGAGACGATATGAAAAAAATAAGAGCAATCTTAGAACAAGAAGTATTGTTATTAGAGGCCATGGAAAAAACTAGTTATTTTTATGGTTTTGATACACAACAGGAAGCCATAAGATTATTTCAAATAGAAAGAGAACTGTTCTGGAAAATAGTGGACGAAGCTAAGATTACTAAGGAGGATTTAAAAATAGTTAGAGATCTTTTTGCAACTCAAAAAAGCAAAACTAAAGAACAAATACGATCCTATTTATATTTTCAAAAAAAAGGATTTACTAACGAATATGAACAAGCTAAAAATAGAACAGAAAAATCTTTAATTCTTTTATCTTATCTTTTAGGAGCAGTAAACACATACTTTAGTCTTAAGAAATATTTATTCTTGTGGGGTGGCAAAGGAATTCTTCGTGTCTTTAAAAGAAAAGATGATAAAAGTCTAGAATCAAAAGCTTTAGGAGATAAGATTGCTACAGCAAGTTCAAACCTAAGTGGAATTGAGTTAGAAGGATTATTAAAAGTTATTTAATCATTGCTCTTTAATTTTTTTGTGATATTCATTTAATTCTTCTTTAACTCTTCATCAAATATTGGTTTAATCTTCTTCCACAATTCTGTAGGAATATTTTCGGGCAAATGAACCTTCAAGAACTCATTACGCAATTCTTCTTCTCTAGATTCTGCTTCTACATAAAGATTTTCTTTAAACAAATCTATCAATGTTCCCTGGGCCCCATTTTTTGCTGCTAAATAGAAAGCAAATAATTGTTCATCTCTTCCTAATCCGGAGAGATCATATCCTCTTAGTTCCTTGCTTTCACTAAAAAGAGCATAATGTTCTTTATTTTCTATTGTTAGCATGTCTTTCATTCCCACAGAAATAGGATCAAAGTTTAATGCTTTCATAAAAATGTAACATCTTGCACATTTAGAGCATTGACAACACCACCTATTGTGTTCAGCACCATCATTATCCGCATGACAACTCATTTGATATTTAGCTAAATGCGGATAACGTTGGTAAAGTACTTTACAAACAGCCAATTCATGTAAAGGTTGAACTAAAGAGGTGGTTCTAACTTTTCCTTTGGTAGTAATGTGTAATAAAGAGTTCATCTGTGCTAACCACTCCGCAGATTGATCATAAACCGGATTACACTTAAACCCTTCAGAACTATAATAATGGCTATCTGCAGATTTTTCATTGCCAAAAACAATGTACTTTCCTTTTAATGAGTAGGCAAATGGTAAAAGAAAAAATAAGTATTGTGTAAGTTGGTTTGACCAACCTAAGTCTGTTTCTTCTAAACCCCATAATGTATAATCCAACAGATCACGACTATGATTATAAACAACCTGAATCTTTTCTTGAAATTCTTTCTCAAACTCAGCAATTAGCTTTTCTTTATGTTTATTCTCAAAAGTTCTTACGGAAATACCATTATAAATTATGTCTACGTCCGGTTCAACAATCGTAACGGGAGCCGGGTTTAGACCAATCTCTTTTGACAAGCCAAAGCCTAGTAAACTTTCCTTACCAAAAGTAAACGTGTTGATACTCCTTTCTCCCAAAGAAAATTCTGAGTTAATTATAGGGGGTTTACTTTTTGTAAATGTATAATCTAAATTACAAAGTCTAGTAATATAATCAACAGCATTAGCCTTATCATCACAGTCTCCGCTATAAATTAAACAACGTAACATTAATTCAATAAAAAAAGACTTAAATAACGGCAATGGAGTATCATACCTGATTTTCTTTGCATCAAACATAATCCCCAATTCTAAAGAAGAAAGATATGCTAGGTTATCTTTAATCAATATTTTATAATCTTGAGGAAAATCCTGCCAAACAGCCATTGGAAAAGTGAGATCAAAATAGTTTTCTTGCGCTCCTCGCTTAAACTGTATCCTCATACCATTTTCAATAATCCTAGTTTTAATCTGAAAGGATTTAGGTCGAAAAAGCTTTCTGACAGTGCTTAATGAACTATTTGTCATCATTTTTTT
This sequence comes from Candidatus Woesearchaeota archaeon CG_4_10_14_0_2_um_filter_33_13, assembly GCA_002792115.1. GTDB lineage: Archaea > Nanobdellota > Nanobdellia > Woesearchaeales > GW2011-AR9. The sequence continues at coordinate 10,465 of PFNQ01000049.1, forward strand.
GCTAAACATAATAGAATCTGTTTGATTTTTATCAATTGTTGCTAAATTCATAAAAACAAGTAAAAAAGAATGAATATAAAATGTTTTCGTTATTGTAGTTACCTTCGCGATCCTTTAAACCTATCTTTCAGCATCTAACAACAACTTTCTTTCTGTTTTAGCCACAACTCTTCTAATTTCATCAACTGCATCAACATTTGCGGAAATTGAATCAACTCCCTGATGGACTAAAAATTCCGCCATATCTGGTCTTGATCCCGCTTGCCCACAAATACTGGTTTTAACCTTATACCGACGACAAGTTTTGATCACTTTGGCTAGCTCTCCAAGAACCGCGGGATGCATTTCATCAAATAGTTTAGAAATTCTTTGATTGTTTCGGTCTATACCTAATGTTAATTGCGTTAAATCATTAGTACCAAAACTTACAAAACTGATCCCTTCTTTACAAAGATCTTCAATAATCCAACAAGCAGCCGGTGTTTCCACCATGACTCCAAAATCAATATCTTTGCATGGTTCTAAACCAATTTCTCGCATGATATCTTTACATTTCCTTAATTCTTCAGTTCTAATTACAAAAGGAATCATTACACCAACGTTCTTTAATCCTTCATCGTGTAATTCCTTAACTGCTTTTAACTCTGCTTTAAGAATTCTTGGTTCATCTAAAAGTCTTCTAACAGCATGCCAACCAATCATAGGATCGGTTTCATTAGGTTCTTGCTCTCCACCTTTCAAATTTCTATACTCATCAGTTCGAATATCTGAACATCTAACCCAAACCGACTTGTGCATAAATGCCTTAGCGATCTGACCAATACCTTCCTTCAACATGTTTTTATAATCTTCATCTTTGTTTTGCCGAATATATTCTGCTGGATGAATTCCAGCATTAGCAATCATTATTTCTAACCTGATCAAACCAACACCATCCGCCCCCGTCTTTGCAGCACGTTCAGCAACATTAGGAAGATCCATAATTACTTTAATTTCCGTAGCTGTAACCATAGACTCACCAGAACAAGCTGATGTAGTTTGTGGTTGAAGTGGTTCTTTAATTTCAATTTTCCCGGAATAAACAATGCCTTGAGTTGCATTAACAGTAACCAACTGACCATCTTTAAGAACTTCAGTAGCATGCTCCGTTCCGACGATACAGGGTGTACCCATTTCCCTTGAAACAATAGCGGCATGACAAGTCATTCCCCCTTCGTTCGTTACAATAGCTCCTGCTTTTTGCATCGCTGGAACCATGTCTGGAGTAGTCATGGCCGTGACAAGAACATCTCCTTTCTCAATTTTATTTAACTCAGAAATTTCTTTTACAAGCCTAACTTTGCCACTATAAACTCCTCGAGATGCTGTTTCACCTTTGATTAATATTTTGCCTTGATCTTCAGTAGAAGTAGATTTTTCTTCAACTATTTCTTGCTTAAATGTAGTTACTGCTCTAGCCTGAACAATGTACACTTGATTGTTCTCAATTGCCCATTCTATATCTTGCGGCCTACCATAATGTTCCTCAATTTTTCTTCCTAATCTAGCTAACTCTTTGATTAAAGAATCTGGAACAACTTGATGTTCTTGTTGAGTTTTAGGAATGTCTTTTTTGATATTGTTTCCATTTTCGTCTCTAAAAAGCCCCCACTCCTGTTTTTTGACCTTGATAGACTTTATCTCTCGGGACTTTTTATCAATAATATATGTATCTGGATTAACTTCACCACCAACAATCGCTTCTCCCAACCCAAAAACAGCTTCAATTACAGTTTCTTGATCGTTGTTGTTAGAGGGATTTATTGTAAACATTATTCCAGACTGATCGGAATTGACCATCCTTTGAATAACTGCACAAATTAAAACCTTGGAATGTTCAAAATTATTTTTTTCCCGGTAATACACTGCTCTGGCCGTATACAAAGATGCCCAACACGCCCTTACAGCAGCAACTACTTGATCCTTTCCTTTAACATTAAGAAATGTTGCTTGTTGACCGGCAAAACTAGCAGAAGGCAAATCCTCTGCTGTAGCAGAAGAACGGACTGCAACAAAAACTTCTTTAGCATTAACAAGATCTTCTGCTTTTTTACTCACGCCTAGAAGTTCATAACTGTCCCTAATCTCTTCTGCAATCTCTTCGGGAACTTCTGTTCTTTGAATTAAATCTTGAATGGTCTTAGCAACTTTTTGTAAAGTTTCTGTGTCATCTACATTCAGTCCTTTTAACATTTCTTCAATCTTAGACTTTATTCCAGTACGTTCAATAAACTCTTTGTACGTTTGTGCAGAAACACAAAATCCGCCCGGAATTGGAAAGTTATTGTTGAACATCTCTCCTAGATTAGCACCCTTGCCACCAGCAACAGCAATAGAATTTTTATTCAGATCTTTAAACCATACTACATAAGACATTTTAGCACCTCTTTTGATAATTATAATTAACAGGATACCATTGTTTATATAAATATTTACCGATAATAAAGCTTATATGTTACATAATAAATTTGGTTGCAGTTCAAATGAAACAAATCAAAAAGAGCAAGTGGAACCCAAAAGGATTGTTGATATTAGAATTGTTTTGTTCTACAATCGGGGCCATCTTGGCTGGAATAATCCTATTATTAACCCTAGCTGCACCAGGAGCTTATCTCAGCTTTAGTTTTGCTGGAGTTGGCGGTTATGAAGCAACTGGAGTGATTGGAGTCATCTTAGGAGTGGGCATAGGAAGCTTAGCAGGTTTATTCTTTTTAAAAAAATGGTGGCCACAAAATGTTTCAATAAAGTTTGCTAGTATTGGCGCCACCCTGGGTGTTGTCTTTAATTTGATTTTCACTAACATTTATGGAGCAAACAACATTTTTTTGGTTATATTTACTAATGTGATAATGGTAATTTTTGGATTTAATTTTAATAATAAATAAAATCAACCAAATGTATAAAGTTTGTGATAAATTGGTCCATTAGGTGTAAGAATGCTTTCATACAGAACAAATTTATTAATTTCCATCCTGCCAAAAGAATCATGTTGATGTTTAATAATAAATTGTTTCAACAAATCTTGATTTTGCTTAAATTTCATTCTAGCTAAAGTCAAATGCGGTACAATCTTGTGACATTCTTCTTCTCTAATATCCTTAAAAAGAGCCTGAACCTGTTCTATCAATTTAACTAAATTTTTATCCTCAGCACCAATCCACAAAACTTTGATAAGATCAGCAATAGCAAAATATCCTATTTTATTTAGATTAATAAAAAATGGAGAAAAAATAAACGGACTTAATCTTCTTTTTATCTCTTCTAATTGTTGATCATTTACTTCATCTAGAAACTTGACAGTAAAGTGTAGATTCTCCGGTTTAACTATTTTAAACCCAGCATCAAGACCATCTAGTTCATTTAGTAAAGGAACTAGCGTAGCTTTAATCTCTTCAGAAATTGGAATAGCGATGAAAACACGTTTCATCTTTTATTCTTCTTCTAATTCTTCACCAAAGTCTTCACTATCTGCTATCTCTTCCCGATATTGTTCTTCCGGGGCACTAGTAAATTCTTCTTGGGTAACAGTAGCAAACTTATTAACTTTTACAGGTCGTTCTAACTTCTGTACTACTTCCGCAAAACCAGCAGTTTTCAAAACCTTGGTTATCTTTACTTTGACATAATCTCCCTTTTCTGTGTTTGGCACAAAAAGGACAAATCCTTTGATTTTAGCAATCCCATCACCTTTACCACCAACAGAATTGATATATACCTCATATTGTTCTCCTTCTTTAACAGGAGCGACTCTATCTTCATCCATTTATACATACCTCCAAGTATTCTTATTTCTAGATTTATGAGAATTAAACATTAACATTTGAAATTTTTTGATTCATTACTTGGTCAACAAAATATTAAGAGAATATATAAAGGTTTTGTGAGAAAAACCAGAAAATGGAGTTTAAAAAAAATAAAAAATTAAAGAATAAAAAGATAAATTAACCATTTAATTAATGTCGATCAACCCGCCCTGCTGAACTTCAAAGCAGCACTCTCCATCAGCCAAGTTTGGTGCATCAATTAATTTAGCAACCCTTGACCCTTTCTTTCCTTTACGCAAGTAAATTCTGAATGTAGATGCGTGAGCAACAATGTGTCCACCAATGCTGGCAGTAGGATCACCAAAGAACTGATCTGGTTTTGCCATCACTTGATTTGTAACGTAAACACAAATGTTATGACTGGAAGCTATCTTCGCCAATGTATGCATGTGTCGGTTAAGTTTCTGCTGTCTTTCTGCTAATGTTCCTCGGCCAATAAACTCAGCACGAAAATGGGATGTTAAAGAATCAACAACAACTAATCTAATTTTCTTTTGTTGTTCGGTAACAAGCCCATCAACCTTTTCTGCAAGCAACATCTGATGATCTGAGTTATATGCTCTAGCTACCATAATCCTGCTTAAGATATTTTCTGGATTTACTCCAGCACCCTCAGCTAATTGAATTATTCTTTCAGGGCGAAACGTGTTTTCAGTATCTAAATAAACAGCATAAGCTTCAGAATCTTCCTTGAGCGCATTAACCGCTAAGATATGACCTACTTGGGTTTTACCAGAACCAAACTCACCAAAACATTCGGTAATGGCATTAGTTTCAAATCCACCACCCATCAAGGTATCAAATGATGCCGCACCAGTACTAATCTTATGGACCAATTCTCTTTTTTTCAAAATATCCATGCCGGATTCAAAACCCATTTTCATACTGTCTCTAGCAGCATTAATCATTTTTCTAGCTACTGCTTCAGACATTCCTGCTGTCTCAACTAACTCACCGATAGTTGCAACTGCAATTGACATCATATCTCTATAACCTGCAGATTCTAGTTTCTCTGCTGTAGCTGCACCAACTCCCGGCAAATCTTGAATAGTTATCTTTTCCATCTTTAGCTCCTTTGGTTGTTCTTCTTTGGACTTTTTATTACTTTTTGTTGTTTCTTTGATAGTTTCATGATCCATGACTATATCGACAATCATTTCTTTTTCGTTTGACATTTTTCTAACCTCTTTAATCTTGTTCCTTTAAAACAAGATATTCGTAAGCTTTTTGTATAACCATATTTGCTTTAGGCAAATCATTAACCCTCATAGAATTACTAGACTGCCACTTCCCATCCTTATCTGTATAGCTTCGTTCTATGCTTACAGTCCTGTACTCAACAGGAGTTCCATTATTTTGGCTTTTATTAAGCCAAACAGTAGCAGAGATTGCTCCCGCCCTAAATTTCTTTTCTGGAAGGTTTGCTTCCTTTTGTTCAACTTTCTTTTCAGTTGTTTTTGTGTTCATTTCAAACACCTCTTGCTTTCGCGTTTTATTTCAAACCAAGTGCAATTATGCAGATGGCGAGGTCGCAACCAGTTTTGGTTACAGTTACTTAGTAGCAGAAGTCCTTTATATAACTTATCCGCAGTTGTCCAGTGGGGTGTGGATATGAAAAAGGAAAGACAATTCTATGTCCCAGAACAAAAATATTTATATAAACAGAAGTATTAATTTTATAAATAATTAGATTTGATTAATCAAAATGAGGTGTAATGATGGAAAAAGAATTTAGAGTAATAATAGAATATTTAGAAGATAAGTTACTACAGCATGGAGTGCAATTTCAGGCAGAGATGCGTAGATTAGAAGAACTTACCCCCGCGAATTATAATAAAATTTTAACTGAAAACGAATTTAAAGAATTTGAAAGAATTCTGGGAGTTATGTCCTTAACTTCAAGAGAAACTGGTTCTTTGTTCAGACAATTATCTGATACTTGTGTTAAAGCATTAAAAACCATGGGATTGAGTACAGCTAAGAAAAAAAATATTCAAAGAATACAAGAACATCTTAAAGAGGCTAGACAAGCTGAATTATCTTATGCTAAACGATTACCCTTTTCCTTTGGATCTGGTTGGCAGCCAGGAAACCTGTCCACCGCCAGAGTGTTGGTTAATGCCGCAGGATAATTATTAGTTGCACCAGCCTTATTCTCTGAAAAAGGAAGAGCAGCATACAATAAAGGATTAAGTGAAATGAGAAGAGCCATGGAAACCTATCGTAAAGAACAACAAAGAGAATATCAAAAACGTCCTTATTCTAGTGGTGGTGCAGAAGCGACTTATACTTCTGAAGGAAGAAAAGAAGTGCAACAAGCTGTTAAAGATTTAAAAGTGTTTCTCCAAACATCTAGACTGGTAGTTAGAACATGGAATCGTCAAATAAGAGAGATTAACAAAGTTTTAAGAAACACTAAATATTCTGAAAGAGTTGATAACATCAAAATTGATGGAGAAGAAGTATTTGGAAAAACGGAAGATGCTTGGAGAAGAGCAGCATAATCCTTTTTTATTTTTTATTTTATTCTGACTTCAAAATTTTAAGTTTAAATTTTTCTTTTTAAACTTTCCTTAACAGATCAAGTATAGTAATATCATCACTTTTGTAGTAATGATTAACTTGACAATTCAGTTTACCATTTGGATGTTTTATTTTTGGAAAATCAACAGGAATTACCTCTACACCATTGTTTCTTAACATCCTCATTAAAGGAATACATGCACGATCTAATAAAACAATATCTGTTCCATTTTCTCCTGGTAAGATTGCTGCATTTAATGGTAAGGCCACTTCTTCATAGTCATAATAAATAACTTTTAATCCTTCCCTTTCTGCAATTTCTGAATATACTCTTTTCCTAACCGCATTCTCAATTCCCCAATCTAAAAATAATAACTTCTGTTTTGGACAAACTAAAGTAAACAAATCAATATGTTCACCTTTTGGGATTATTTCAGGATACCCAGTTGGAACTAAATATGGCCTCATCCCTAGAAAAGTTTCTTTTAACTTGACTAAGGCTTCTTCTGAATTACCAAATTCTAACCAGGCAGCGTAATCAGAAAACAATACAAATCCATCTCCAAAACGAAGATTTCCTCCTTCACCTAAAGGATTATATGATCCATCTGTATTCCAACTTTTAGTATAAATACCATTATGTAAAACATAATCATCCCTTGGCCAGATACAATTGATTGTTTTTTCAGTTTGATATCCTTTATCAGAAAGAGCCTCAACTATTTCTTCTTGCCCACAATGTCCCTTACCAACTATAATCACTAAGTCTTCTAACATTCACAAGAACATCTATCAAATTAATTTAATCTAGTTCAGGAAGCTCCTGCTCCCCAGTTATTGTAAGAACATTTTTCTTAACATCAAAATTAACTTTAAGTAAATCATTAATTACAATATCATTTCCAGCAAGATAATAAGAAATATTTCTTAGTTCTCTAATTCTAACCTTTTCAGTATTCTTAAATTCTAGAACTTTAAGAGGAACCTTAGCTTTAAGATGGGGATTATTATCTGTAAAAAGTCCAATAAAAGCAGTCTTAAACCCGTCTTTGTTTTCTCCCGGTTTTCTACTGATAGTAATACTCTTAACTTTGTAAGTTTCCATATTCTTACTTAAGGAACAGCTCCTTTTTAAATATTACCAAAAATTCCTTCAAGTGTAAATAATAAGACGTTCCAAAAGACAATGCGAAGAATGTTAACACCCAGAATCTACTAGCCCAAAAACTACCCAATAAGTATCCAACTAAGAAGCCTACAATCATCATTACAAATGGAAATATTGGTTGAGCAAATCTTCGTGCATAAAATAATCTACCTGCCAATGCTCCTGCAACGATAACTGAAAGATAAGTAAATAAAGCACTTCTCAATAATAAAGCAATAACAAAACCAACGGCTGTAAAGAAAACCGCAAACGTCTCTGCCCATTGTTCATCCCATTTAATTTTATCAAAAATCATTTTTCTGAACCAACCATCATATATCCAATAGATATTAATGTACCAATAACTATCGCAACAATTAATCCAATTGTGGTCTTAGTCAATAATAACACCGCTGCTAATAATGTTGCACCAATCCCCAGAAAGAATAGTCCCCGAGAACCAAAAAATAATGCCAATCCATCTTGTTGTGGGAATGGTAACCAAGAACAAAACGCCATCATTAGATTCATTTTCATCCCAACATCTAAAAAATAACTTTGTGGAAAAAAGTGTAAACCGATAGAAAAAATTATTGCCAAAATCAAGTTTCCCAAAATTGCCCACATTGCTGTAATAGCCATGGTCCATGTAGAGAACCCATACCGAAATTCTCCCAACCTTTGTCTAACCATAAAAGAAGAAACAACTCCGCCTGCCAGAATTAAAGGCACCCAGCCACTGGTAATAAACCCAAGTACTAGCATTACTACGATCCCTACCCACCAAGTTTTAAACTCAGCATCTTGACCCTCTCCTAGTCCATAAACCTTTTGGCAGGAAATTTTAAACCAAAAAGAGATGGCAGCCACAATAATCGCAAGTAAAAAGTTCTTTAACCCAAAAATGAGGTTAAATTCCTCAACTCCCCAATCACGAAAAGAAAACAGAAACCCAGTAACAATAATAGCAACAACTAACCCAGACACTTCTTGTTTACTAAAACGATAATAATCTTTAATCCGTTCTACCAACTCTTTAAAGGAAACCATCTTCAGAAAATAATAAATCTCTTTGATATATAAATCTTTACTGCCTTTCTTTACAACCTTTTTAACAACCAAAATTTGTAACCACTTTCTCCTTTAAATATCTCTTTACATTCTATAAGTTCAAACTTTTCAGAAATGGTTAAATCCCAAGTTGGTCGGCCAATTAACATCAAAAATCCACCATGCTTAAGCACATAACTTGTTTGATAATAAATCTCATTAATCTCGTCTTCATCCTTAGTTGTAACTTGTAAAATAATTCTATCAAACTGTTCTTTTGAAAATTTTATGTCCCATTCATCTAAAGAATACTTCTGCGCACCAAGATAATCCTTGCATCCTGCCAAGATACTATTCTTACGTGTGGCAGTGATATTTTGCATATTAGTGTCAGTTGCTTGAACCATCATTTTTTCTTTAACAGGATTGGTATAATACGCAGTTTTTGCAAGAATGGGGATTTTTTTCCAGAACTCATTTTGTTTTAAAACCGGCAGTTGATTCATAAACAAAACAGCCTCAATTGCCAAAGTTCCATCTTTAGCAAACCCAATCAACAATTGTTCTCCTATTTTTAGTCCAGAAGAGCGCACAAAATAATAAGCTAGATCTCCTTTAAAAGAAGCTGGACTTAAAAAAATTCTATATTCTCGAGAATTAATTTCTTTTCCTACAAGATCTAATCCTATAAAATATCTTTCTCCATTAAAGAAAACAACCACATAACTTTCCGGTTTACGCAAATCCAATTTAACTTTATCAAAACAGGAAAAAACTTCTCCGGCAATTTTCTGAGCAATTTCTATTCTTGTTGAATTACCTTTAACTTGTTCCACTTCCACCTTAAAAGTATTTTCATCAAAAAATAATTGAGACAATAATTTAGGATCAAACTTTGCTTTATTTATTTCTGTTACAGAATCAAATGCAATTAATATTCTACGTACTGATTGAAGATGTGTTGCTAATTTTAATGCTTCTTCTGGAGTCGCTTCTACCTCTAAAACCTGTGTACTAACCTGAATTTTTTTGTTTACTAGCTCTTCAACCTCTTGCTTAGCTAGTTCTTCAAATCCAGAATTCACTAATAAACATAATTTCATTCTTTTATATTATTTTCTTCATCATCATCACTTTCTTCAGTATCACTAGTATCTTCAAATTCCGCTAGATCTTCTGAATCGATGGTATTCTGTAAATCAATTGTATTCTGTACTTTCCCACTGTCATTAGGCTGCCCTTTTTCTTCTTCGTCTTCATCGGGAATTACTTTCGCAGCGGCGGCAAGTTGATCCCCTTCACTCAACCGCATTACTCTTACTCCTTGCGTTATTCTTCCAATGACAGAAATATCAGAACATTTCATCCGTATAGCAATACCATTCTTGGACATTACCATTAACTCTTCATTACCTTCAACTAACATAACTGTTTGCACTGGACCATTCTTATCAGTAATCTTGATGTTAGTAACTCCTTTTCCACCACGATTACATAACCGGTATTCACTTACGGGCGTTCTTTTTCCATAACCATTTTCAGTTAATGTAAGAATTTCCTTGTCTTCTTCTGCAGCCAACATCCCGACAACCTCATCATCCTTACCCAACCTAATGCCGCGAACACCCCGGGCAGTTCTACCAACTGCGCGAATATCTTCCTCTTTAAAGCGATTAGCTAGTCCGTGACGAGTTGCTAAAATCATTTCCTTATCTCCAGTAGTATGTTTAACTCCGATCAAAACATCCCCTTCATCAAGATTAACTGCTCTAATTCCGCCTTTACGAGGATTAGAAAAAGATTCTAAATCTGTTTTCTTAACTACTCCTTGTTTTGTGACCATGAAAAGATATCCTTGTTTAAAATCTGATACTGGAATAACTGCGTTGATATTTTCACCAGGACTTAATTCTAATAAATTTGCAATGTGCCTTCCTTTCGCTTGCCTGCTCCCTTCAGGAATGTTGTAAACCTTTAACCAGTAAACTTGCCCTTGATCAGTAAAGAATAATAAATATGCGTGAGTAGAAGTAATATATAATCTGTCAACAAAATCTTCTTCTTTCATACCCGTGGCAATAACTCCTTTTCCACCGCGCTTTTGAGTTTTATATGTATCCACGGGAAGTCTCTTGATATACCCAGTATTAGTCATACTAACAATCACAGTTCCCTCTTCAATCAACTCTTCAATATCAAAATCATCTTCTTCTCCCAGAATAATCTTAGAACGTCTAGCATCACCATATTCATCAATCAATTCATTTTGCTCCCCTTTTATGATGTCTAAAACTTTTTGTTCCGAAGCAAGAATTCCTTGATATTCTTCAATCTTAACTAATAAATCGTTGTGCTCACTCTTAATTTTTTCTTGCTCCAAGGAAGCCAGCTTTTGTAATTTCATATCCAAGATTGCTCTTGCTTGAATCTCTGTAAGATCATATTTGCCAGTTAAAAAATCGCGAGCTTCTTCTACAGTTTTGCTTTGTCTAATCCCTGGAATAACTTCATCAAGGTTATTTAAAGCAATAAGTAATCCTTGTAGAATATGAATTCTTTTTTCTGCCTGCGCTAAATCATATTCTGTTCTACGAACAATCACAACCTTACGATGTTCAATATGATGAGTTAACATTTCTTTAAGACCTTGGAGTTTTGGTTGATTATCGACTAAAGAAAGCATGTTGATACCAAAAGACACCTTCAATCGACTATATTTGTAAAGCTGATTAAGTACCACCTGCGGATCTGCATCACGCTTGATGTCAATAACCACCCTAATACCTTCTCGATCAGATTCGTCGTTAATATTTCTGATGCCTGGGATTTTTTTATCCTTAACTAACTCAGCAATATGTTCAATTAACTCTGCTTTGTTAACTTGGTAGGGAATCTCTTTAACAATTATTTTATCTTCTACAACTTCACAAATAGACTTTATAGTTACTTTTCCTCTTCCTGTAGCATAAGCATGTAACAATCCGGTTCCACAAGCAACTTCTCCTCCGGTAGGAAAATCTGGACCCGGAACAATTTGCATTAATTCCTCAACTCCTATCTCCGGGTTATCTATGGTAGCAATTACTGCTCGAGAAATTTCTGCCAAGTTATGAGGGGGGATATTTGTAGCCATGCCCACTGCGATTCCAGATGATCCATTAACTAAAAGGTTGGGTAGTTTTGTAGGTATGATTACTGGCTCTTTAAGAGATCCATCAAAGTTATCTTTGAAATCAACAGTGTTTTTTTCGATGTCTTTCAGCAAAGATTCTGCCAATTTGTTCAATTTTGCTTCAGTATAACGCATAGCTGCTGCCCTATCGCCATCAATGGAACCAAAGTTACCTTGTCCCTTAATTAATGGATACCTCAAAGAAAACTCTTGTGCCATCCTTACTAAAGAATCGTAAACGGCTGAATCACCATGAGGATGATACTTACCCAAAACTTCCCCTACAATTCTTGCTGATTTCTTGAATGATTTGTTGTGAAACATACCCATGTCATACATGGCATAAAGAATTCTTCGGTGTACTGGTTTAAGCCCATCTCTCACATCTGGTAGTGCTCTTCCCACAATTACAGACATTGCATACGTAACGTATGCCGTTTTCATTTCTTCTTCAATTAACTTGTGAATAATTGTGCTCTTTTCTTGAGGAGTTTCTTCCATTTTATAAAAATTATATTAATTAATCAAACTATTATTTTGTCGTCGATAAAACAACAGAATATAGAGAGAACTTTCCTTTATAAAGGTTGTGGTTAATCTCACAATCATTTACATTAGTTACATTATTTAACATTATTTAAGACTATTCAATATTATGCAAATCTTTCATGGCTTTATCGATTTCAGACTTGCCAACCTTCTCTTTCTTATCTAACTCAATTAATCGTTCTACTTCATCAGCTTCTTTATCGACATTTTCTGCTTCTCTAAGTAAATCTTCGGGGATTAGTTTTAAAAAGGCTTGTTTTGCCTCTTCACTAGGTAAATCAAAATACTCAAAAAACTTTTGTGTTAACTTAACCTTAAAAGTCCGACCAAACTTTTCCTTAGCAATATATCCTTGCTCTTCCAAAAGTCGCATGTGATCGTATGCTCCCCCTCCCCTTAATTTAATAATCTCCGATTGAACAATAGGATATCTCCAAGCAATTACTGCCAAGGTGTCCATTAATGGGCGATCTAATTCAGTAGAGGAAACTATGCTACTGACTAAAGGCAAGAATTGATCCTCAACAGTTAATTTCCATCCCAATTCTTTTTTAATAATCTTTAATGCATTTCCAGAAGAGGAATATAATGCCATTAATTTTTGCATAATCTGTTCCACCTCTTCTAAACTCAAAGAACATAAACTAGCAACTCTTTCTGTAGAAATTTCTTTGCCAACAGCAAAAAGTACAGCCTCAACTTTTTTCTCATTAATTTCCATCTGCGAATGTTAGTGTGTACAAACCTTCTTTTAAATTTATTCTTTTCTCATCAATTAACTTATCTAAAAAGTCTTCTAATTTTTCTTGTGTAACTCCGGTATACTTGCTAAGTTGTTCAGCCGTCATCGGTCCTTTAGCCAGGAGAATTAAAAGGTTGTTCTTAACAAGTTTGCTAGCATTGGCTCGCAAAGCATCATTTTCTAATTTCATTTGCTTAGCTATCATATCAACTTGGTGCAAACGACCTTGTAAGTTACTTAAAAAATGTGAAATGTCTTGGTCACTTAAAACAATTTCTGATGGTTCTAATATTTCAATGGAAGATGGCATGTATTCAAAGCAGAATGTAATTAGATCTTCAACAGTTTCAGTTTTTACTTCCAATTCTGTAAAGGTGGCCCACAATTCAGATTCTTCTTTTTTTTCTGCATCTACGTAGTCTTCATCAATAACAGTATATTTTTCATCCTGCTTCAGTTTTTTGATGTATCCTTGCAAGGAGTGTTCTACGTGTTCTTTTGGTTTACCTAAAACTTCAATTAATGCCCTAAAAACAATTTTTTTAACCATTATATTAAATAAAAAGACAGGGTTTTTAAGTGTTTCCAAAGCAGAAACAATATTAGAAACAATATTAACAAGAACACCAAACCAATTATTATTTTACAATTATATTTTTCGCCACAAGACAATTAACAATAAAATGAAGGTTGTAATTAAAACGTATGGAATTAACTCTTTTGCTTTGTCGGAACTAGATTGATAAACAACAAAACCTCCATTAAGCTTACTTTTGTTTAAGAATATTGGCAAATTATAATTTGCATCTTCATTTTTAACAAATAAACTAGGTGAAGATGAAGTTATTTCCTCTTTATTAAGATTTTTTGAAGCAATTTTATCTTCGTGTTTGATATATTCAACAGAATTTTTGCATACATCCTTATCAAAATCCTGTACCTTAATTTTTCTTTCTGCCTTTTCATCAAGACCCTCAACAATTAAATTGAATGCACCATCTTTTATCTTACCATCACAATTTGGGTTTATCAACAAAGGCAAAGTTAATTTGTATTTGGTATTTTTTTCCTGAAGGTTAAATTTTGTAACTTCACTAATTTTCTTGCCATCTTTTTCCAAATATGCTGAAAGAGAATATTTGCTAGTTGACCCCTTATATATTTCTACTTCCACTTTTATAACACCACCAAATTTGGCCACTAAAGGGGAAATTTTAACAATCTCAATAGAAGATTCTTCTGGTTTTTCAACTTGCTTTTCTGCTTCTACAATTGGTTTAGTGATTATCACCATTTTTTCAGCTAAATTATTATCTGAATTCAAATCCGCACATAAAGGATAAACTTTCGCTTTAAACAACAATACCCGATCTATTTCTTCAATTTTAGGAGTATAAGATTTTTGGTTTAAATTAAAAGTCGTGCTCTTAGTCTTAAAACTTTGGCCAAGAAGATCTTCTACCCAATATTCAATAGAATATGGATACTGCTCATCATTTAAGATATGATAATATTTAATTTTTTCTCCTTCTTGATAAATCATCCTTTCTGTTATAATACTAAGATTGATATCACAAGGAATTTCTGAAACGTTAACAACAGTTATATTTTTGCAGGCAACAATATTATTTACAAAATCAACAATTTTTCCGCACAAAGTATATTCTCCCGGATCAGATACAATTAATTTTCCGGTACTGGAGTAAGAAGAACAACCAACTTCTTTAACAAAGTTATCTGAATAGATTAATTTTCCAAAGGAACTAAGATTATATTCCACGCTAATCTCCTCTTTATTACTACAATTGTCTTTATTTTTGATGGTTATTTTGAAAAGTTTGTCGTAAAAATAATTGTGATAGATTGGTTCTCTTAGATAAACATCTAGAGATACAACACTAGAACCTACCTTTTCAATAACAACCCCTGTATTCTCTCTTCCGGGGGTACCATATAACTCTTTACTTTCTACCCAAGAAGAATTAACCAGTTCTAAAGAATGTCCGTTGCCATCACCACCATCCTGATCTGAATAATTAGCATGAAAAGAAAACGATCCATTACTAATAGTAATTTCTGCTCCGGTATTACTTAAACTAAATGCTTTGCTTTCCACAGCAGAAATATTTGACCCATAAAATTTTTGGAAACTATCATTGTCTGCATCAGTTCCATCAATAAGTTCATTAACAATAACTAAATATGCATAAGAATCAATCATCTGTGAATTCATTTTTTTGCCATTGATCGTGAAGCCACTAAAATTAAACTGATTTTCATCTGAGTTATACAATTCTACCCATTCTAAATCAGAATCTGCTCCCATCGTGGTAGAGGGATTATACATTATTTCAGAAATAATTAGTTCTGCATTAACAAAAGACGAACTAAATAATGAAATTATAAAAAACAAAAGGAAAAAACAAAATAATGGTTTATTCATCTAAGAAAGAAAGAGTTTAAGAATAAAAGTATTTCTATTTACCATTATATAATACTAAACAAAGTTTTTAAACGCGTTCCACATTAAAGACATAAAATGGGATGGATATTTGGAAAGAAAAAAGTTGTTCCAAGAGTGCCTTTTCCGGAAGGAAGGCCTTTTGATGAGAAATCATTGCAATTTCCTCAATTTGCATCTTCAGACAAAGTTATCCGACCGGAACAAGTAAAAGCTGCTGTTGGAGTTAACAAACAGATTGTACCTGAAGAAGAATATGCGGAAGATGAGCCAATGCAAATGCCTGATGTAAAATCAGCTCCTCGATTAAAAAGTCCTCTTTCACCTGCTCCTGCCGTGGACAATTCTTTTATTAAAATAGAAACTTATCGCAAGATTCTAGGAGAAGTGGAAGAGATGCGTAAAGGAATGGCTGATTTAAGAGAAGCAAGTAAAAATGTGGATTTATCAGAATATAACGAAGAAACCCATTTCATAAAAATGAGAAGAGCAACTAAAGCCGTTCATGATGGCTTACTACAAATAGACAAAACACTATTTAAGGGAGAATGAGGCCGTACGGCCCTTACCCAAAACCTATGGGGTGATTATAATGGAACAAATGCCTGTTTTCGTAAAGATAGATGAGTATGATGATGTGTTAAACACAATTAGAGCTATTCGGAAAAAAATTGAAGAAGCCAAATCAACATTATTAAAGATTAATGATCTTAAAAATGAAGAAGACCATCAAATTGAAATGTGGCAAAGTGCGTTAACCGAATTTGAAAAGAAAGTTGATTTCATTGATCATTCACTAAATGAACCAGAAAATTATTAATTTTAAGATGGCAAAGAAAAGCAAAAAGATGGTAACACCAAAAAAAAGCCTGGTTAAGAAACGCGTTGCAGTTAAAAGTAGAACTATAACCACCAAAGAAAAAGAACCAGAATACATGGTCCAAGTTAATGAACCAAAAAATGTAAGAAAAAACATTCTGGAATCTTTAAGAGAGATTATCATCTTTATGCAAAGTTATGAAAAGTTTAGACAGATCCAAGAAGAAAAAGTTACGACTTTTAACACTTTAAAGAATGATATCAAAGAACTTACTGGTCTTTTAGAAAATAAACTAAGAAGACACTTTCCAAAGGGTAAATTAAGTTTATCTTCTCCTCGGAGAGAAATTCCTAGGTTAACTGTTCCGATTAAAGAAACAGTTGAAGAACCGGAAGAAGAAATAGAAGTCAGTAGACCAGAACCAATTATGACTCGTAAACCAGTTATGTCTGAGCTAGACGAACTTGAATCTCAATTAAAGGATATTGAAGGACAATTAAGAAAAATTAGTTGATTCTTTCTTTTTCTAATTTTTAATTCATGTTTGTTGTGGTTTAATCATAAAAATTCTTAAAAAATTTAAAGAAAAAAAAAGAAAAAGTTAAGTGTTTAATTTAACCCTAACCAACTTAAGATTCTTTCCAACAAATTTTGCTGCTGGCGAAACTGTTGTTCTAAATCTAAACACTTACCGTTCATACAAGAATTTGTAGTACATTCGTAGTCATTCTGACAAAACTCACCAACATACTTTTGGTCAACTGTTTGTCCATCCCAACTACAATATACCCCACTACCGCGACCTTCAGGCATCAATTTAGTTCCAACAGGAAGACACTTGCCATTATATGAACAACCAGATGCACAATCTTCTTTGGAAGGTTTTTGCATACCGGTATTGTCTGTGTTTACAGGCCATTTGTTTTCATTATAGGCGGGTAAGATCACTGGTTGAGTTTGTTCTCCAACAACAAATAAATCTTTATTTCCTAATTCTGGATTACTATAAATGGTTTGAAATTCCTGACCATTAAAGTAAAGCAGCTCTTGGGAATGACTTCCATAGGTCTTGCTACACCCTTCTGTTAAATCACAAACTTGCACTTTTCCGTTAACATTCTTTCCATTAAATTTCAATGGAACTTCTGAAGGAAAATTGTTATTGTTAATTTTATCCGGGATTTGAGATATTGGATAAAAAGCAACAAACGCAACAGTCTCACCATCGTTAACACTCATCTCTGCATAATAAGACTGTCCTGGTGCTTGACCATTTGGTGAAACAATTATTGTATCTTCAAGCGTAGCGTATGTAGTGTCAACTAAAGACCACACACCATTACTTAACAAATACTTACCAACAATTCCACGAGCAGTTTTATCTTGACTTCTTGGAAAAACAAAATATTTTGCTGACATTGCTTGTTCCGTAACTACTTGTCCATTAGAGACTTGTAAAATCAGTTTATTGTTATTTTCATTAGTCTCACTAACTACGTTCATTGGATCTACATACAAAGTTGCTTCAACTTTATCATTAACAGTCATTCCAAAATAACTAAATCCCCAAGAGTAAAGTGTAGTACACCCATTTGCGGGAATAGATGGTGCATAAGTTAGGTCATTCGTTTTACCATTGGCAGTAAAACGAACTTTAACTCCACTTACATCTTTATTTCCTAAATTACAAACTTTTGCTTTAAATGAGGTCTGGTCATATTCCAGATTTGCAGCAGTAAGATCAACTTTAGTTTCTATTGCTGTTCCAGATGTAGAAGTTTTATCTTGGTAAGGAACACTCAAAGAATCCGCGCAAGCAGAACTTTCGCTACCTTGAAGATATTTGTCTACTTCCATCCAGTTAGTTTGGCAAACTCTCCCCTGACCGAAGTTCTTGTATGGGGGAGCGGTCCAGAGGAAAGTTTGCTTTTCTTCAGCGCCATTTTGAGCGCCAGTTAAAGTTTTGAAGCCTTCAAAGTAAACCATTTGACCTGGTTCAACAGTTAAGTTAGCTGAAGGATTAACATCATTTGATGTTTTAACAGTTTTGTAATCAATTACCTTGAAACCATTATTTGCTAACTTAACTGTGTACATATTCACATAAGCATTTGGTAAGTTCTTTGAAAGACTATAATCTTGGTGATCTGGATAATCATTTACACCTACACTAAAGATTACAGGATTACCCGTAACTGGTTCAGTTTCAGTAATTGGCTCAGTTGTAGTTGTACTTGTTTCTGCTTTAATGAACATTACGTCATCAATTTCTTCACCAGCTAAAGAATCCCCATAATCCAAACTAACTTTGTAAATAGGTTGTTGTGGTGCTTCTAAGCCAATGAAAGTTGTTACAGGATCTTTAATGTTAGAAAAAAGGATACTACCTAAGACTTGTCCATTCTGATTATAAGCAGTAACAGTTGCTTTAACTTGTTGTCCATTATTTAAACCATTACCCGCATAAAAACCAACAGCCTTCATCCCTTCTTTAAATTCTATAGTTAAAGGCACATTTGCGCTTGTTGCAGGAAATTTACCATCTGAAAAGATAGATACATCTCCAGAAGCGGTATCTTGATACCCTCTATTATATCCAGTTAAAACAATTGTTTTTGTTTTATCAGTATCTAAAAATTTTACTCCATATTGGTTCCAATATTGTGTACTTGGAGTTGTTGCATCTTCAAAATTAATTAACTGATAATCCTGATTAGTAAAGTAACTATTACTTACTTGTTTTAAAGTTACTTCAGCATTAACAGGAGCGACAGCTAATACCATCAACAAGATGGAAAATAAAGCTACGATTGTTTTTTTAAGTTTCATTTTTGTATTAACCTCCTTGGTCATGTCTGTTTAGAAGTTAAACAAATATTAAAAGGTTGAGTGGACAAACAATGTAAATAAAGACCAAAAATGTGCCCAAATGAATAAATGCACCTAATTTATTTCCCAAATCAATTAATTACCTAAAAAGAAGTCTGTTAATTTAATATCTACCCATTTTCCGCTTTTTTCAATTAAAATTATTTTTTTGGCTTCCAAAGATTGAAGGATTCTAGCCAACGTTGTTCGAGGGATTTTTGTGTCTCTACGAATCCTCGCTTGTGAAGCTTGATTCTGGTTAGCCATCAATATTTCTACTACTTTCTTTTCTTTCTCAGAAAGGATGTGCAAAAGAGCTTTAGTTTGTTTAGAGATTGCTTCTGTCTCTTTTTGTTCTTTTGTTTCTTTCAGTTCTTTAATTTCTTTCGATTCTTTTAATTTCTTTAATTCTGAGCTTTTATGTTCTTCGTGTTCAATCTCTTCTTTTTTACGATGTTTAAAAGATATCTGTTCTTTTCTTCCCTTTTCTTTTATACTCTTAAACATAATGAATCCAAAAATTAAAAGCATAAGCAAACCCACAATGGACAAAATCATAAATAAACTACTTTGGTTAGAAACTGGCTTTTCTAAAACTATTTCTACTTCTGAAATTTGCCCGGTAGTTATCACAACTTTAGAACTCCCGGCAGATACCTCCGTAGATGCGATTATGGTACATTCTCCAATCGGTACATTTTGAACAATAAAAAATCCAGTATTATCAGTAATAGTAGGAAATTGAACTGTAAAAGAAGAATGACATACAAAAGATAAGTGGGCTTTAGGAATTAAGTTGCCTGTCGCATCAACCACATTTCCTTGAATGTACCCAACAGGGAATACAAATATATCTCCCCCATTTGGAAAGCTAATTTTGCTTGAACCATAATAATCTAAGGTAGGAGTGTCAAGGTCATCCAATGTTGCTTCAACATTTTTATCACCAGAAATAGAAGGTATTTTTACTTGATTACTCCCTAATACTTCTTGATAAATGGCAGAATCTAATTTTAAAGTAAGTAAATAATTAGTAAAATCTGTTTTTTCAGGGGAGTTGAGATTTATTTCATTTTCCGCAAAAGCTGAGAAAGTAGCAAAAGTAATTAAAATTACACCAAACAAAAGTAACCCCTTTTTCATAAATATAGTCAAGTTTGCTCAATTTATAAATGTTTAGAAGAAAGTTTTATAAAAAAAGTCATAGATTTGATTCTTTACCGATTATGTGGGTGTGCCGGAGTGGTCAAACGGGCTGGACTCAAAAAAAATAATATCAAAATATTATTGATAAGTTATCCAGTAGCTTAGTGCTTACGCAGGTTCGAGCCCTGCCACCCACACTTTTTTTGTCTCTCAAAAGGTTTCTGCAAAAGTATATAAACGATAAAATTATTCTAAACCTATGACTATTGAAGTTTTTACCATGGGTGGATTTTCTGAAGTCGGAAAAAATTCTACTGCAATTAAGATTGATAATGAAGTGATTATCTTAGATATGGGACTTCAAATGGATAATTACATTAGATATACAGAAGATCGAGAAGACACTAGCGCAAAAACTTACTCTCAATTATTAAAAGTTGGAGCAGTACCAGATTATAAATATATTCAA
Source organism: Candidatus Woesearchaeota archaeon CG_4_10_14_0_2_um_filter_33_13 (assembly GCA_002792115.1). GTDB lineage: Archaea > Nanobdellota > Nanobdellia > Woesearchaeales > GW2011-AR9. Next base: position 31,275 of record PFNQ01000049.1, read on the forward strand.
AAGTGGCAAGATAAGGTTTTAGCGATAATCCCTAGCCATGCTCATCTGGACCATATTGGAGCAATTCCATTTGCCGCACCTTTATTTCCACAAGCACAGATTATCTGCACTCCTTATACTAACGAAGTGATTCAAAGTATTTTAAAAGATGATAGATTAGACATTCCCAACAAGATTATGACTGTTAATCTTAATTCCACCTACAAATTATCAGACCAAATATCCCTTGAATTCATAAATGCAACACATTCAATCCCTCATGCTGCCTTAGTAGTTATTCACACCCCTTACGGAAAAATTGTTTATGCCAATGATTACAAATTTGACCGCCAACCAACTTTAGGGAAGAAAACCAATTATGAAAGATTACAAGAGATTGGTAAAGAAGGTGTAATTCTATTAATTGCCGAATCATTATATGCAGATGAACATAAAAAGATGCCATCAGAATCTGTAGCTAAACAAATGCTTAAGGATGTTATGTTAGGTATAAATGTAGAAAGTAAAGGAATGGTAGTCTCAACTTTCTCTTCACATATCGCTAGATTAAAGAGTATTGTAGAAATGGGGAAAGCACTAAACAGAAAAATTGTTTTTCTGGGAAGATCCTTAGATAAGTATGTGCGTGCTGCTGAGAATGTTTCCTTAGTAAATTTTAAGGCTGATGCAGAAATAATCGGCTACAGAGATAAAGTAGAAAAACGATTAAGGCGAATTAGTAAAGAAGGAAAAGAGAAATATCTCATTGTTTGTACCGGGCACCAAGGAGAACCAAAAGCCATCCTTTCTGCCATGGCTAGAGAAGATTTACCATTCAAGTTTGAACAAGGCGACGTGGTGATTTTTAGCTGTTCTGTTATTCCGGTAGACCTAAACAGAGATAATCGTGATAAGTTAGAAAAACTTTTAAAATCAAAAAATGTGCGTATCTTTAGAGATGTACATGTTTCGGGACATGCTGCCAGAGAAGACCATCGTGATCTAATTGAAGTTTTAACTCCTAAATTAATTATTCCATCTCATGCTGGGAAAGATATGACTAGACATTTGCAAGATTTAGCCAAAGAAATGGGTTATATTGAAGGAGAAACCGTTCGCCTAATGGCTGATGGGAAAAGTATAACTTTAAATTAATTATTCTTAAAGCCACTACTTTATAACAACAAATTTTATAAACTGCAATAGGCAGTAGGTTTTAGGTGAGGGGGGTATTAAAAATGAAACTTGTTTTAGCTGAACCTAAATACTTTAAAGATAGTATTTCTATTATCTCAGAACTAGTCACAGAAGCAAAATTTAAAGTTAATAAAAATGGATTAGAATTAGTAGCGATGGACCCAGCCAATGTAGCTATGGTTATTTTCAGAATGTTGAGCAGCTGTTTTACAAAATATGAAGTTGATGAGGAAACTGAACTCTCAATTAATCTAAACAATTTAAAACAAATTCTTAAGAGAGCTAAAGGAGAAGATGTACTTACCTTAGAAACTACTGAAGACAATAAATTAAAGATTCAAATGAAAAGTAGCACTACTCGTTCGTTTTCAATCCCAACATTGGAAATAGAAGATAAAGAACAAAAAGTTCCGGAATTAGTTTTTCCAATTAGTGTGGAGATGGCTGCATCTCAACTTTCAGAGTCTATTGAAGATGTTAGTGTAGTTGCTGAGTCCGTTACATTTTTGGGAGATAAAAATCAGATATTAGTTAAGGCAGAAGGAGATTTATCGAAAGCATTTATTGAGATGAAATCTGATGAACATACTATAATCAAAACCGATTCAGATGATAAGTTTAAAGCTAAATTTTCATTGGAGTATCTCAAAAAAATGGTTTCTGGTGGGAAGTTAAGTGATAAAGTTTTAGTTTACTTTAACACGGACTATCCCTTAAAATTAGAATATAAGATTATTGATAGATTAGCATTAACCTTTATCTTAGCGCCAAGAGTAGATAACGATTAAAAATGCTTTATACGGAAGGAATTGTTTGGTATTTGTTTTTTTTAGATTCTTTAGTGTATGTTTTCATGACCTTTAGTAAAGGAAAACTGCATCAGAAATTAACCCATTGGTTATCTGGATACTTTCCTTTAAATCGTTTCTTTTCTTTATTTTACTTAATCTTAGTTATGTGGTTAGGCTTTGCTCTTTATAGGATGCAATTGTTAGGTTTTTATTTCAATTGAGAACAGCGAATTAAAAGCAAATTAAGTATATTCTGCAAAAGTAATATAAATCAGCCTATATTTTCTAAACTTAATGAAAAATAAACATGTGGGAATATTGATATTAGGAATGGCATTATTAATGTTTTTTATAGTAATGTCTTTCAATATGGCCTTAGAAGAGATTGTTAATGTTAGTTGTACCCATGGAATTGCTTGCCCTATGCATAGTACCTTAGAAACTCAAAAGGCAATCAGTTATGGTTTGATGAGTTTGTTATTCTTAGTGGGAGCATTTATTTTCTTCTTTATGAAAGAAGAAACAATCACAAAAGAAATTCACACAATTCATAAAGAGAAGAGTACAGAAATTACTTCTGATAAGAAAAAAGAAATTATCGAAAACGCCGATGAAGAAGAAAAGATGATATTAAATCTTTTATTGAATAATCAGGGGTCTGTTTATCAATCCGATGTAATTAAAGAAACTAAATTAACCAAAGTTAAGGTAACAAGGATCTTAGATAAATTAGAGGGAAAGGGAATTATCGAGAGGAAGCGGCGTGGAATGACTAATGTGATAATCTTAAAATGAACTACTTTTTCTTTGCCATTGATTAGTTCTTACTTAATGACTCTTGCTTAATTCCTACTTAATTTTTACAAGAACAAACAACTTCTGGATTTAAAAAGTATTCTTGGTTCTGCTTCAATAATTTTCCTTTCGTAACTAAAAATTCTAAAAGTTCAATAAAAGTAAAGGTCATTTTAGAACAATTAACAAATTGTGTGTTCTTTAAATTTAAACCCAACTTTTCAATAATACACCTTTCTAATTGTTGATAATTAAAATGATTTTGTTTAAATTCTCTAGTAATTAATTGTAATATTATTCCTGCTGGCATTGTTTGTGTCATTTTGTGCTTGAGATTAGAAAAAATATAAAAACCCATCGTATTGAAACTAGTTTCACCACCTTACTTATAAGTTGTTTCAATTCTTAGATACTCATGAATACACAAACAATACTTAGATTGGGACTTGTCTTGGCACTAGTTTTAGTAATAGGTTGTTCAGACAATACTAAAAACGATGTTAATTTGACTGGTGCTATTACTGCGCCAAGCAATACTATTGACACTGATATTGACACTTATCAACAAGAAGAATTTAATGATATCAAAATCCCCTTGACAGAGATATCAACCACTCTAAAAAAATTTGAGTACAATGTTGGAAGTACCATCGTAAGATATTTTGTGGTTAAGGACAAAAATGGTGAAATCAAAACAGCATTTGATGCCTGCGACGTTTGTGGTGGTTACAAAGGTTATAGACAAGAGGATAGAGATGTGATCTGTAATAATTGTGGAAAGGTATTCAGTATTGAAGGTTTAGGGACAAAAAATAAAGGATATGGGTGTTGGCCCAGTTATTTAAGTCATACTATTATGGGAGAGAATATCGTAATTAAGACGGCAGAATTAGAACAGGGGGCATTTCGCTTTGTTTAATAATACATTGAAAGAAAAATAAAATGGTATATTCATGTGGATTTTGGAATTATGGAGGTAATTACACGATGATATTTGTAGCAATATTTGGGATATTATTCAGTTTTGCAATTATATGGATAGTAATAAGATTAATTAATAATGGAACTTTAAGTCATTTAAACCAAGATTTTTTGGGAATTGAAAAAAATAAACCCATTGAAGTCTTAAAAGAGAGATATGTTAAAGGAGAGATTACAAAAAAGCAATTTCAAGGAATGAAAAAAGAATTAGAAAAATAATAAGAGGTAAAAAAATGACACATTTTGAAGAGGAAGATCGTTCAGTGGAACATCAAGATAAGTCCAAATATCATGATGAAAGCAAAGATAGTTGCAAAAAAGGACTAAATGGATTTCAAAAATTCTTAGCAATGGCAATAATTGTGCAAACTATCCTATTGTTGTTTGTAGCAATAAAGATATCGGGATTATCTGCAATCAATAACGATGCTAACACTCTTGTCCCAAATGAAAACTTGCCAGATGATGTTCCAACAAATAATCCCAGTTTAAATTTAGATATCCTAATTGATGATGATGATTTTGAAGGTAATAAAGATGCCCCGGTGACAATTGTCGAATTTAGTGATTATGAATGTCCTTTTTGCGAAAAGTTTTATCGAGAAACCCTAGAGCAAATCAGATTAAAGTATATTGAAACAGGAAAAGTTAAACTTGTTTATAGAGACTTCCCATTAGGATTTCATCCTCAAGCACAAAAAGCTGCAGAAGCTGCCGAATGTGCAGGAGAACAAGACCAGTATTACCAAATGCATGACTTACTTTTTGAAAGGGGAGTTGTTGGAGGATCAAGCACTTTCAAGGAATATGCACAAGATATTGGGTTAGATACTGCAAAATTTGCAGCTTGTCTTGATTCTGGACAGATGGCACAAGAAGTTAAAAAAGATGCTTCTGCAGGACAACAATTGGGAGTATCTGGAACACCATCATTTTTTGTTAACGGAAAACAATTAGTTGGTGCACAACCATTTTCAGTATTCCAACAAGCCATTGAAGCAGAGTTAAACAAATAAAATATTATGATAAGATGCAATAAACCCAACTGAGAGATAAAAAATGAAAAAAATAACCTTAAAAGTTAAAGGCATGCATTGCCAAAGTTGCGCTACTTTAATTGAAGACGCGTTAGAAGATTTAGGCGTTAAAGGTAAAGTGGATAGCAAAAAAGAAACTGCAGTGATAGTGTTTGATGAAAAAAAAGTTAGTGAAGAAAAAATAAAAAAAACCATTATTAAAGAGGGGTACAATGTAGAATGAATCAACAAAAACAACAGAACATTTTGAAATTTATTTTTCTTCTTTCTATTTTGGGGATTATGGTTTCAGGGTACTTGACGTTTATCCATTATTCTGTTGTTAATAGCCCTTGTGATTTCAGTAAAACATTTCAATGCACTTTGGTTAGTCAAAGTAAATATGCAGAGTTTTTTGGCATTCCTGTAGCTTTGATTGGATTAGCTGGATATGCTATTTTAGGATTAATTAGTGGAATAACTTTATGGATAACAAAAAACAATCTTAATTTTAAAGTTGCCTTCTTAAGATATATGTTCAGATATAAAACTATCTTTTATACTTCACTTATTGCTACCGGCATTTCATTATATTTAACCTATGCAGAATTCTTCTTGATTAACGCATTATGTATCTTTTGTTTAATATCACAGCTTATTGTTATCATAATTGCTACCCTTAGTTATGTTATTACAACTAAAGATTCAAACAAAAACGGAGGACTTTTATCATGTCAATGATTAAAGATAAATTTAAAGCTACAGGAATGGTCTGTGATAGTTGTGAGAAAATTATTGCTAAAGCTGTCTTGAAATTACCAGGAGTAAAAAGTGTAGATGTAGATTATGTTACTGAGAAAGTGGAAGTCAGTTATGACTCTGAAACAATTTCTAAATCAAAAATTAGAGAAGCAATAGAAGAAAAGGGATATGTCTGCAAAGAAGATAATCAACCAACTTATACTCCTGTTGGGTACACAAATAATCAAAAAATTGTAAACAACCAAGAGAATAAAAAACAAGGATGGTTAGGTTGGACCTTCGCTGCGTTGGGTTTTTTGCTGTTTATCTATTTTGCTTGGCAATTATACGGAAGAATAGAACTTCCACAACTTACCCAAAATATGGGATATGGGTTATTATTTGTAGTAGGGTTACTTACTGGGTTCCATTGTGTTGGAATGTGTGGTGGATTTGTCGTTTCTTATACTACTAAAGGAGCAAGAGAAGGAAAGAAAGCATACAAATTACACGCATCATATGGAATTGGAAAAACCATTTCATATACTATTATGGGATCAATATTTGGTTTAATAGGAAGTATTGTTGCCTTTACTCCATTTATGCGGGGATTTGCCGGGATTATTGCTGGATTATTCTTGGTGATATATGGATTAAAAATGCTAAATATCTTTCCGGCATTAAGAAAATTTAGAATAAAAATACCTACATTCATCAACAAATTTGTAAAGAAAGAAGAAAAAGAAAACAGTAATCATCCATTAATAATTGGATTACTTAATGGATTAATGATTGCTTGTGGACCATTGCAAGCAATATATATCATGGCTGCTGGAACCGGCAGCATGATTGAAGGAGCAAAAATGTTATTTGTATTTGGTTTAGGGACTCTTCCAGTGATGTTAGGGTTTGGATATTTAACTAGTATTATCAGTAAAAAGTCCACTCATAAAATACTTAAGGCCTCAGGGATTATTGTAATGATTTTAGGAATTATAATGATAAACAGAGGCTTGGCCCTTACTGGAAGTGGGTATGATTTAAACACGTTAAGTGCAAATATTATACCAACAACTAATGGAAATCCTACTTCTGATTCAAACACGGAAAACCTTAACTGGGTATTTAAAGATGGGTACCAAGAGATTAGGATGGAAGTTAACAGATATGGATGGAGCCCAGACAAATTTGTTTTAAAGAAAGATGTTCCAGTAAAATGGATTATTGATGGGAAGGAGCTTAACGGATGTAACAATGCTATCCAAGTACCAAAATATAATTTAAATTTTAAAATTAAACAAGGATTGCAAACAATTGAATTTACACCCACAGAATCGGGCACAGTTTCTTGGAGCTGTTGGATGGGAATGATTCCGGGTGTTTTTGTTGTACAAGATGAAGTTAACCCAAACTCAGCACAAGAAAGCCTTGATACAGTTCAGGTACCTAAAGGTGGTTCTTGTGGGGCCGGAGGGGGAGGCTGTGGTTGTGGAGGGTAATTTATCCGACCATTAACATATTAAAATCCAGACATAGAGGTAAAAAATAAAATGAAAAAAACTGACATTAAAATTTCAGGGATGCATTGTGCTAGTTGTAGTGCAATCATAACTAAAGCTTTAAACAAGGAGGGAGGAGTTAAATCAGCATATGTTAATTTTTCAACCGAGAAAGCTACAATCGAATTTGATTCAAAGCAAACTAATGAAAACAAGTTGATTGCTGCCATAAAAAATAAAGGTTACGATGGACATGTTATAACTGAAGGAGACACTAAAACTGAGTTTAAAGAACAAAAGAGAGACCTAATCAGATTAAGAAATAAAGTTATCTTAAGTTCTATTTTTGCGTCCCCTGCCCTAGTTATTAGCATGTTTTTTATGGACGGTTCTTTTCCATTTCAAGATTATTTGTTATGGTTTTTAGCTACACCAGTTCAATTTTATATTGGAAAACAATTTTATCAAGGGGCCTGGGCAGCATTAAAAAACAAGACCAGTAATATGGACACGTTGATTGCTGTTGGAACTAGTGCAGCTTACTTTTATTCCGTGTATGTTGTACTTTTTAACCCACAAGGACATCAGTACTTTGAGGCTGCTGCAGTTTTGATAACATTAGTAGTATTAGGGAAATATTTAGAAGCAATAGCTAAAGGAAGAACCAGTGAAGCCATTAGTAAATTAATGAAATTTGGTGCTAAAACTGCTACTATAATTAGAAACGGAAAAGAAATAAAACTCTCTATTGATGATGTAAAACAGGGAGATTTAATTTTAGTTAAACCAGGAGAAAAAATTCCTGTTGATGGCATTATCAAGGAAGGACATTCTGCAATTGATGAAAGTATGGTCACGGGAGAAAGTTTACCGGTTGAGAAGAAAAAAGGCGACAATGTTATTGGTTCTACAATCAATAAACAAGGAAGCTTCAGATTTCAAGCAACTAAGGTTGGTTCAGAAACAACTCTCTCTAGAATTATAAAATTAATTGAAGAAGCTCAAACTAAGAAAGCACCAATTCAACGTTTTGCTGATGCCATTTCAGCTTATTTTGTACCGATTGTAATTTTTATTGCCTTACTTGCCTTTACTACTTGGTTTGCAATCTTTAATTCTGCGTTTAGTTTTGCTTTAGTTGCTGCCGTAGCTGTTTTGGTTATTGCTTGCCCTTGTGCTTTAGGCTTAGCTACTCCCACTGCAATAATGGTAGGAACCGGTAAAGGAGCTAAAGAAGGAATCTTAATTAAAGGAGGAGATGCTTTAGAAACAGCTCACAAACTTAAATTTGTTGTCTTTGATAAAACTGGTACGATTACTAAAGGTCAACCAGAGGTCACAGATATTGTAACGTCTACTGGAATTAGTGAAACTAAATTATTAGAGGTTGCAGGAAGTATTGAAAATGATTCTGAACATCCCCTTGCTGAAGCTATTGTTAACAAAGCCAAAGAGAGAAAAGTTAAGTTTAGTAAAATCAACTCTTTCAAATCAATTACAGGAAGAGGAGTAAAAGCAAAAATAGGAAAAAAGGAATATTATTTAGGAAACTTAAGATTGATGAATGAACTAAAAATAAAGATTGGATCATTACAAAAAGAGATGGACCGATTAGAAAGTGAAGGAAAAACCGCCATGTTTTTAGTGGAAGGCAAAAAGATTTTAGGGATTATAGCGGTTGCAGATGAAATAAAAGTAGATTCGCCAAAAGCTATTGCCCAGTTGCAAAAACTGGGATTACAAGTATATATGATTACCGGAGACAATAAAAGAACTGCGCAAGCTATTGCCCATAAAGTTGGAATACAAAACTACTTTGCTGAAGTTCTTCCTGAAGACAAATCTAGTTATGTGAAAAAATTACAAAGAAAAGGTAAAGTAGCGATGGTGGGAGACGGCATTAACGATGCGCCAGCATTAGCACAAGCAGATATTGGTATTGCTATGGGTTCAGGAACCGATGTTGCTATGGAAACTGGGAATGTTGTTTTGATGAGAAATAACTTAACCGATATCCCCAAAGCAATTAAATTAAGCAGAATGACTATGAGTAAAATTAGACAAAACATGTTTTGGGCTTTGTTTTACAATGTTTTAGGTATACCGGTTGCCGCAGGAGTGTTATATCCAATAACAGGATGGTTACTTAACCCAATGATTGCCGGTGGTGCGATGGCCTTAAGTTCAGTTAGTGTAATAACTAACTCTTTGTTGTTAAAATACAAGAAATTGTAAACTTCTTACTTCTTGTTTTCTTTACTTTTTTATTTCCATTTGTAAGAGTAGAAATATAATCCAAAACTTCTTTTGCATGTCCAGAAGGGTTTACTCTGAAATACACTTTAATTATTTTCTGGTTTTTGTCCAAGATAAACGTACTTCGTTCAATTCCGGTATATTTCTTTCCCATGAAAGATTTTTCACCATAAACCCCATATATTTTAGCTACAGAAAAATCCATGTCTGAAAGCAGCAATAACTTCAATTTGTGTTTATCACAAAACTTTGTCTTACTTTTCTCATTTCCTCCAGAAATCCCCATGATTGTAACATCTAAGTTTTTAAAATCACTTAAATATTTATTAAATAGTAATGCCTCAATTGTACATCCGGGAGTATTGTCCTTTGGATAAAAATACAAGACAACATATTTAGATTTTATTTTCTTTAGTTCCCATTCTTTAGCATCCTTATCTTTTAAAACAAAATTTGGTGCGTTTTTCTTTTCCTTTAACATTTTTATTCTCTCCAATTAAAAAAAATAAGAGATTAGTTAATTGCATTAAGATAATGTCTATTAACAGTGCTCCAATTGATAACCTTAAAAAAGTTTTCAACATATTCTGGTCTTTTGTTTTGATACTTTAAGTAATATGCATGCTCCCACACGTCTATACAAAGCAACGGGATTTTACCAATACTCAATGGACAATCTTGGTTGCTGGTCTGAATTAGTTTTAATTCTTTATTCTCGTTTAAAACTAACCATCCCCAACCAGAACCAAAAAGTGTTAATGCTGATTTACTAAAATCTTCTTTAAATTTATCAAAAGAACCCCACTTTTTTGTTATTGCTTCTGCAATTTCTCCTTCAAAAATAACATCCTTCTTAAGAATATCCCAAAAAAAAGTATGATGATAATATCCTCCACCATTATTAACTATTGGGGTTAAAATTCCTTCCGGAACTGATTTTAGTTCTGTTAATATGTCCTTAACATCCCTCTTCTCTAATGGAGTACCTGTAATCGCAGTAATAAACTTATCAAAATATGCTTTGTGATGTTTATTATGATGAATCATCATAGTTTCTTTATCAATAAATGGTTCTAACGCATCATATGCGTAAGGTAGCGGTTTAAATTCATTCATTTTATTTTCCTCCGTAAATTATGTGATCAAAGTATTCTAAATCTTACCAACAATATCCAAACTAGGTTTTAATGTTCCTTTGCCTGGTTCCCAATTAGCTGGACAGACCTCTCCACCATGCTTTCTAACAAATTGTGCTGCTTTGATCTTTCTTAATAATTCTGTAGTGTTCCTCCCAATACTATTGTCATGCAATTCGTACGCTTTCAAAACCCCATCTGGATCAATAATAAATGTTCCTCTCAAACTTAATCCTTCAGAATGGATATATGTCCCATATGCACGAGAAACATTTCCAGTAGGATCTGCCAACATTGGAAATTTAATCTTTTTTATCGTTTCAGAATTATCGTGCCAAGCTTTATGAACAAAAACTGTATCTGTACTAACACTAATGATTTCTGTATCTAATTTCTGAAATTCTTCATAACTATCTGCTAAACTTCCCAATTCTGTTGGACAAACAAAAGTAAAATCTGCAGGATAAAAAAATAATACCACCCATTTACCTTTGTATTCTGTTAAACTAATTTTTTTTATCTCATTATTGTGATAAACTTCAGCAACAAACTCTGGTGCTGGATTATTAATTTCTAATTTTATTTCATTCATTTTAATTTCCCCAATATTTAAAATTTTATTTTTACAGTGCCTTTTAATATTTTACACATACATGCTAACCTAAATGGTGGTTTCACTCCCATCATCTCTTCTTCTTCAGTAATATAAGATAAATTCTCCGCCCCTTCCTCGATTTCAATCTCACACACTCCGCAAGCCCCCCCTTTGCATCCAAATGGAACACCTAATTGGTTACACGCCGTAATAATTTTATCACCATCCTCAACCTTTACTATTTTTCCTTCATTTTCAATCACTGCCATACTTCTCTCCTTAAACACAATGTTCACACAACCCATTAAATATAATATCTACAGAATCTATTTTTGCATTTGGTAAATATGTTTTTTTAATAATTTTATTATTTAATTGAGGATACTGCAAATCGATTATTTTTCTGCAATTCTTACAAATAAAATGTTGGTGGTTCTTTATATCCCCATCATAGCGAAATTCTTTATTTACTTCTAATCTTAAAATTTGTTTTTTTTTGATAATAAGTTTAAATTTCGATAAACCGTAGCTAAACTAATCTCAGGAATCTCTTTCTTTACTAAAAGATACACTTCCTCAGCAGTAGGATGGGTATGTAATCCTTTTATACATTCAAAGATTACTTTCTTTTGCCCAGTTTCCCGTTCTTTCATTATTAATAATGATTATTAATAAGAGTTTATAAATCTTGTGGATTAACGCAGAATCTGATTAAAAAATCAACTTTCGTACCACTTTGTAAGTAAAACAAAGATATATATAAATAAAAATCATCTTATTCACATGCCTAAAAGGAATACTCATACTAATAAACTAACTAATACATTAATCAGTAAATCAAAAAGGGTTAATCTTATTAAGATTAGTTGGGAACTTTTAAAGGCCAACAAAATATTGTTTGTTCCAAACATAGTTTTATTTTTAATTAACTTAGTGCTATTTGGAGGTTTTTTTTACCTTTCAGGAATTGGAAACACAATTGTTAATAATTCTTACAACCAATTTCAAAGCATCACTATTTCATTCAAAAGCCTTTTATTATTAGGAACATATTTTATTCTCACTTTCTTTGTGGATAATTACCTTTTAACGGTAAAATATGGAATGATCAAAGATGTTTTATTGAAAGGAAAAACGAGCTTTCAAAAAGGAAAGTCATTTGCTAATACACATTACTGGACAACTATTGGTATCCATATCCTAAGCTCATTAATCGTCCTTGTGCCTCTTACTTTGTTAGCATTAGTATTTTTTATATTAAGGCCATTTAATTTATTATTATCAATTTCTTTGTTTGTACCAATTGCTTTGATTTATGTTTTGTATGTTAGTATAAGACTAATTTTTGTCTATCCAATTATGGCTTTTGAAAAAGAAGGGGCTTACAAATCAATAAAAGATGGTTTTCATTTTGTAAAAACCCATTTACATCACACTATCTTTACGTGGTTAATAGTTCTAGGATTATATGTCTTCGCTTCAATCTTCAAAGAAAATCTACTCAAGGTAACAGATTTTCTTTATCAACAGTTAGTTGTTTTGGCAATCTTGTTTATAATTCTAATTATACTGATAGAGATAGCTGTTTCTGTATGGGAACACATCTTTATTTTTAAGAGTTATTTAATAGCCAAAAAAAGCAAATAAAATAGTTGGAGAAAAATTTAAGCTTATTTTTTACAAAAACGTTTTATTAAAGAACTTTTATGGAAATTTTCATTATACGGTTCTAATCTTTTAATTTTTGTTTTTAGTCCCAGTTTTATCAATTCTTTTTGTAAAAAATAAGTGTCTATTTCTTGGTCGTATCCTAAACAAATTAATTCTGGGTTAAACTTTATGATTGGATTCATTTTATCTTTTTCATCTCCCAAAATGGCGAAATCAACTATCTTTAATTCTTGGATAAGTCTTAAGCGATCTTCTTCACAATGCCTTACTTTTTTGTTTAAAGGAATATTTTTATCTCTTGCAACTACTACAACTAGCTGAAATCCTTTTAGTTTGGCTTGTTTAAAATAATTGATATGCCCTAAATGTAATACATCAAAGGTGCCAAAACACATCACAATCTTTTCTTTACTCATTTTATTTTAGTTTAACTCTTTCTTTTCAATCAATTTGGCTTTTTTGATAATCAGGTGGGCCGTAAATTTGTTTTCTTCAACGACATCTACATTTTTAATTATTAATTTCCTAGAAAATAACGGGCAATCTAACACTAAGGACTCAAATTCTCCACCTTCACCAGCAATATTACTCCCTATTTTTTTTTCAAGTTTTTTAAGCAATTCGAGTTCTTTTTTTGTGATTACTTTATTTAACCAGCTTTTATCTAATCCGTCAGCAGCAATTGAAGTAAAAATAAACTTAAATTTATTATCCAATAATTCTTGCATTTGTCTTTCTTGAGGTTTATGCCAAAGTGGAGAAAATACCTTTAATCCCAAAATGTCACATAACTTTTCAACCCTATCTCTTTGGTACGTTGAAAATATAGCGCCAGTAATTATTCCATCAATCTGATACTTCTCTTTAGCATATTTTATGGCCTTCTCCAAGTCCTTTAATTCTGTCTCTTTAACTCCTTCTGTTTCCTGTAAAATAATTGGTAGCTCCATTGCTTCTGCTTGTAGTAAAGCTAGTTCTATAGCTGGAGTATGAAACATATAGGAATCAGGATTATTTGATTTAATAGTTATCAAACAACTCAATTGGTAGTTTTGTTTTTGCATTATGTAAGCAGCGTAAGTAGAATCCTTACCAGAAGAAAATAATACTCCTAACCGTAGGTTGTGACTAGGATAAAATTGTTTTAAATAAGAAGATTTAGATAAGTGACCATTCTGTTTTGCTAGTTTTTCAAGTGCCCCATCTAATCTAGAACCATATTGCGCTGCAGTTTTTTTTCTAAAAGAATTTTCTGGTGAGATCCCCTTTTCTAAAGCAACTTTGCGAAGGATCATTTTTCCCTGGCTATCCTCTATTTTAAATTTCCCTGGAATCTTTAAAGCATACTTAACTAGTTTAACATCCAAATAAGGACAACGTAACTCCAAATTATTATCCATTGTAATTACATCATCGCGATAAAGATCTCGTTCATAAATTTTTAACAATCCAGATAAACATTCTTGATTAATGTTATCTGATTTTTTATGTCGATCATAACCTGCAAATATCTCTTCGCTACCCAACCCAGAAAAAATAACCTTGCAACCATCTTCTTTAGCCAACTCACAAGCCAAATAAAAGGTTAAGGCTACTCCAACTTTAACAACATTAGAATCTTCAATTAAAGGAACTATTTTCTTAAGATACGAAGGGATCTCCGATAATTTAATTTTCCTAACTTTTAACTTTAACTCCAATTCTTTAGCAACCTTTTGTGCAGAAATTAAGTCCCTTGGAGCAACTCCATCTGTATCCAAAACGGCAGTATAACAAGTAAAATCATAACCATTTTGCTTAAAATAATTAGCAATGAAAGTTGAATCTATTCCTCCAGAAAATAACAATCCAAATTTTTGTGAAGGAATTCTCTTATGAATTGCTAGATCTAATAATTCAGATATTTTTCTTTTTATCTTTTCTTCCGAATCTTTATGCTCAGGTAAATATTCAAAAAACATGCGATTAGAGAAAGATAATTTGTTTTCTTTTATGTTATAAGTAAGAATCTGCCGGGGATTTAATTCCTGGATGTCTAAATAACTTGCTTTTTCTAATACTTTCTTTTCCGAAGCAAATGCAAATTCGTCTAAAT
>PFNQ01000010.1 GCA_002792115.1 Candidatus Woesearchaeota archaeon CG_4_10_14_0_2_um_filter_33_13
AGATTTGGAATTAAGTAAATACTTTCTACATCATGACTACTTACGACTCTTTCAATAGGAACATTGGCAGCAATACTTATTTTTTCACGAACCTTTTCTGTGACTTCATTCTCGCAACGGCAAGCAATGATATCGGGTTGTACACCACAGGCCATTAATTGTCTTAACCCAAGCTGAGCAGCTTTGCTTTTTTGTTCACCTAAGAAAGATGGACTTAAAATATAGGTCAAAGCAACATGACACACATTATCTTTTCCTTCTTCATAACCCAATTCTCGTATTGCTTCAATATAATGGCTATTCTCCAAATCCCCTACCGTACCTCCAATCTCTACAAAAACGACGTCTGCTTGACTAGAAACTGCCAATTCTCTTAACCTTAATTTTATTTCTCCTGTTACATGAGGAATAAATTGTACATCCCTACCTAAATAATCCCCTTTTCTTTCTCTAGTAAGAATAGAGGTAAAGATTTGCCCATTTGTAGCAAAATTTCTCTTGGTTAAGTTAAATCCTAAAAAACGTTCATAAGTGCCTAAATCCATATCTGTTTCCGTACCATCATCAAGAACAAAGACCTCTCCATGGCGAAACGGATTTAATGTGCCAGAATCAACATTAAGATACCCTTCTAATTTTATAGAAGTAACCTTCAGGCCTCTCAATTGTAATAACTTCGCTAAAGAAGAAGCAAAAATCCCTTTGCCCAATCCAGACATTACTGTACCACAAACAACAACATATTTTGTTTTACCAATTGCATACCCTTCTGGCATAGAATTATAAAATTCATGCTCTTCTGTTTTTTTAGAAACACTTTCCAGAACACCATTCACTTTAACCACCCCGAGTTTATTTTTTTGATGTCTTAACTCATTTAAGTATTTTGCCCACAACCAGACGATGATAAAAATAACTAAATCATAAAAATCAGACACACAAAGTTTTATAAATAATAGACTATTAACTACATTCGTGGAATTGATTAAGTTAAAAGGGGTAGAAAAGGCATATAGAAAGAATAAAATTCTTCACGATGTCAATCTAACTATTGAAAGCGGTGATATTCTTGGTGTTATTGGTAAGTCTGGAAGTGGTAAAACAACTTTGTTAAATATCATTGCTGGCTTTATTGAACCAAGCGAGGGGGAAACAGTTTACATCTCCCAACAAGACGGCAAAGAAAAAGACTTGCATCGTAATTTAAACAAGATCAAAAGACATATTGGGTTTACCCCACAACACAATTCTTTTTACCCAAGATTAACTGTAGAAGAAAATCTTTGGCATTTTGGTAGATTATATGGAGTAGATAGGGCCACATTAAAAAGTAATATTGATAGTCTATTAGAATTTACCAAATTGAGTAATCATCGTAAAAAATTAGCTGAACATCTTTCTGGGGGAATGCAAAAGAGGTTAGATATCTCTTGCAGCTTAATTCACAAACCAAGAATCTTAATATTAGATGAGCCAACCGCTGATTTAGATCCAATCTTACAAAAAGAGATTATTCATTTGTTAGAAGAGGTTAACAAACAGGGTATCACTATTGTAATTGCATCCCATCATTTGGAAAGTATAGATAAGATGTGTAATAAAGTAGCTATTGTCCATAAGGGCACAGTCCATAGCCATGGATTAATGGCAGATATAAAGAAATCATATCAACAAGACCATTTTATAATTAATGTGGCGTCAGGCACACAAAAAGAACAAATGATTAGAAGATTGCAGATGCATCCTTTCAAAAAGATTATCGATCAAGGACACCAATTAGCAATCTATCCTCATGATGTAGAAAAAACCTTTTCTCATGTAATGGGAGTTATAAAAGAAGAAAATATGTCTCTTAACAATATGGACATACGCAATCCTAGTTTGGCGGAAGTTTTTGAAAAAATTGCTTCTGAAGAATAAATAGAAAATAAATATTTATTTACAAAAAAAAGAGGAACAAAGATGTTATCACTGTGGTTACTAACTAAAAAAAATATTAAATTATTGTTACGAGCAAAAGCTTCTGCTCTAATCATTCTTTTTGCTCCGTTGATTATAATTTTATTATTAGGCGTTTCTTACAATAGTTCTTCGTTATATGGGTTAAATATAGGGGTATATTCTAGTTCCTTCACAGACGAAGTTAATTCTTTTGTAAATTTGTTGCAAGAAAAAGAGTTTACTATTAATAATTATGACAATAGTGAAACCTGCATTAATGATGTAAAGAAAGGAGAGATACATACCTGTATCAATCTCCCCGATAGTTTTCAAGTAAATGATAACACTGCTAAAGAAGTTACATTTTATGTTGATCCAAGTAGAGTCAATATTGTTTGGATGGTCCAAGAAGTAGTACAAGAAAAGTTCAATATTAAAGCCCAAGAATTATCCGAAGGAATTGCTCAAGATTTATTAGGAAGATTAAGCAGTGCCAAAACAGACGTGACTTCTAATAAAAATGGATTAAACATTGTTAAAGATAAAGCCAATATTGCTTCAAGTACTGCTGTCTCAACAAAATCCAGTTTATCTGGTTTGGATTTAAGTGCCAGTTCAACAAATTACAGTTCTGACATCGTTTCTAATGTTACTTCAGAACTAGAGACAGCCAAAACTAAGGTTACTGCTGCAATTACAGCATTGGATAATTCTAATGTTAGTAGCTCTGAAAAGTCTTCTATAAAATCAAAACTCAATGCTGCTGAAAGTTCTTTGTCTGGATTAACAAATTCTGTTAATGGCACTAGTGGGATTGCTGGTTTGATTAATAGTCTAACAACAGAACTTAATGCTGCTAAAACAAAGTTAAATTCAGCTTCTAATACAGTTAGTAATGCTAATTCTAATTTAGATTCTGTTGCTGCTGCCTTAACTGAAAGCATTAAATCATTAGAGACTATCCAAACTAATCTCGGAGCAATAGTTTCAAATTTAGAAGGACAAAAGGTAACAGATGCCAGCACAATCTCTACTCCTTTGATTACCAAAATTGAAATGGTTAGTGAAGAGAACACTTATTTAGGATATTTATTTCCTGCAATTTTAGTTATTGTGGTTATGTTTAGTTCTTTATTGTTAGGAACAACATTGGTCATGATGGAAAAAACTAGCCCTGCTTTTCTAAGAAACTTCTTCTTGCCAATTAGGAAAAGTACATTTATTATCTCTACTTATTTAACAAATCTATTTTTAATCTTGATACAAATATTGATTATCCTAGGAATTTCCCTACTGTTTTTACGTGACTCTTTGCCTTCAATACCTTATGTGGCTTTAATTCTGTTTGTATCAGCATCAATGTTTACATTTTTGGGTATGGTCGTTGGTTATTTATTTAATAGTGAAGAAACAGGAGTTTTAGCTGCATTTTCCATCGGTTGTTTATTCCTGTTCATATCTGGCGTAATCTTACCATTAGAAGGACTTTCGGCAATAGTTAGGGAATTATCGGCTTTTAATCCATTTGTGATTACTGAAAATTTATTAAGAAACGTGTTTATCTTTGGCAACTCTTTAAATGAGATTTGGTTTGATTTAATTATGTTGATTAGTTATACCATTGTGTTATTTATAATAATCTTAATAATCGAAACTTTATTACATAAACATCTTGTTAATAGATTTATGCGACACCACCACCGAGCCCACAGACATAAAGATAAGATAAACAAGAATGAAGCCTAAGATTATCGCTATTTCTGGCACTCCTGGAACAGGTAAATCCACCTTAACAAAATATTTGGTTAAAAAACTGAAATATGACCATTTTGATTTACACAACCACTACAAAGATGTTTCTAAAAGATATGATCGCAGTGGCAAGTGTTATGATATTGATATTAAAAAGTTCGAGATCTTAGTCAAAAAAAAGATTAAAGAAACAAAAGATGGTTTGATTATAGACACACACATATCTCATAAGTTAAATAGTAAATTAATTGATTTGTGCATTGTTTTAACTTGTTCTGACCTTAAAAAATTAGAAAAAAGATTGAAAAAAAGAAAATATTCTAAGAAAAAAATTCGTGAGAATTTAGATAGTGAAATCTTTCAAGTCTGTTTAATTGAAGCTCAAGAGAATAAACATAAAGTTATTACCTTTGATACTTCTAGAAGATTAAATGAAAAAGAAATCATTAAAGAGATTAAAACTTTATCAAGTTAGGATCAAAGTCATTGGCACAAATTAATTTTTTCCTAATAATTTCTAGGTTAAGTTCATCTTCTTTATCCTTAAAATGTGTTTCTGATGATTTAACAACAGGATATAATAAAAAAGGGATTTGCAAAGAGGGAACCTGATATCCAGGATTAACATCAATAAATGTAAATCCCTGCTTAGGATCATAAAACAAGTTTTTTGGACAAAGATCAATAGCTAACCGAGCAGACATAATTAATCCAGCATCCGAAACGGCCTTTTTGTAAATGGCCCGGTTAACACCAGCTAATTCAGCAATCCTTGCCTTCCATTCCGAATAAGAAATTCCCACATCAAATAATTCTTCCCCCGGAGCACGTTGTATAACAACGGCAACATAACCATCCTTGGTTCCAACTTCTACAATCCTAGATAAAGAAACAGAACTGGGAATTAACTCCTGTCTTCTCATAATCTCATCTAACATTCTAAGATTGGTACTTGGTGCTACGGATCTAACTTTGCTATCAAGCATTTTAAGAATAAATTCGGGGCGTTCTGGTAAGTCATAAACCTGAGAAAACGTTCCCTCACCAATACAAAGTCCAAGATTATAAGTCAATTCAGGCATTATATTTTATAATCAAAGAGGTTTATAAACTTTACTACTGATTAATGACTAAACAATAATCCCACAAATCTTTATAAATTACCTTAATTCTTAACTAAAACAGATGAGCGAAATTAATGCCCAGGAGAGATTGCACTTAAAGAAGTTACTTAAAGAATTAAATAGTCATAAGGCCCTTCACACTGAATTTGTAACAGTTTATATTCCTGCAGGTTATGAACTTAGTAAGATCATTAATCACTTATCTGAAGAACAAGGAACTGCTTCTAACATCAAATCGGCCATTACTAGAAAAAATGTCCAATCCGCTTTGGAAAAGATGATTCAACATCTTAAAAGTTTACCCTCCGTGCCCGCTAATGGGTTAGCCGTTTTTTCAGGAAATATTGCTGCGGTAGAAGGTAAACAAGACATGCGGGTATGGAGTTTCATTCCTCCTGTTCCTTTAAATATTCGAATATATCGTTGTGATAAAAGTTTTGTTACTGATATCTTAGAAGAAATGTTGTTGGATAAATTTGCTTATGGGTTAGTAGTTTTAGACAGAAGAGATGCTAATATTGCCTTATTAAAAGGAAAAACAATTGTACCATTGCAAAAGACGCATTCAGAAGTTCCAGGAAAGTTTAAGGCTGGAGGACAGTCTGCTCAGAGATTTGCCAGACTTAGAGAAGGGGCAGCTAAAGAACATTTCAAAAAGATTGCAGATTACATGAAAGATCAATTCTTACCTCTTGGAAATAATTTAAAGGGAATAATCATTGGCGGCCCAGGAATAACTGTCAATGATTTTATGAACTATGATTACCTTACTGGAGACATTAAACGTAAAATCATTGGCACAAAGGATCTATCTTATACTGGAGAATTTGGATTACAAGAATTGTTAGAAAGATCTGAAGACCTTCTTGCTGAAGAGGAAGTAGCCAGAGAAAGAAAAATTATGCAGCAATTCTTCAAACAAATGTTAGACAATCCGAAAAAAGTAACTTATGGAGAAAAAGAAACTTTAAAAGCGTTAGATATGAATGTGGTAGATATCCTTCTTGTTTCAGAAACATTGGAAGAAGAAAAAATCTTTGAGTTAGAAGAAAGAGCCCAAGTTAGTGGATCTCAAGTTAAGATTATTTCTGTTGAGACCAGGGAAGGTGTGCAATTGAAAGAGTTAGGTAAGATCGCTTCTATCTTAAGATTTGAGATTGAATAAACTTTTTCTTAATTCAATATAAAATATAGTAAAAGTATTTATATTGAGGTCTTTTATTCATTTCAGATAACAGAAATGATTGACACAAATAAAGAACTGTTTTATTGGGGACCAATCCCAGGCAGGCCAATTTATATTTCTTATTTTATGGAATCAATCGCCAATAGAAGTCCAAAACTATACAAATGGAAATGGCCAGAATTTGTATTTTATTTCATTAAAAAGAAGATGACTTTTATCTGTGAGGATGAAGGATTAAGAATTCCAGGAAAAAAATATTTTGAACATTGGATCATGCAAGATGATAACTTCAACCTCGTTAAGAATCGTTATCAACAAGCAAAAGAAAAGTTGCATAACATTCATCATCTAGTCAAAAAAACCCACAAATTAACAGACGAACAGTTTAAAAACTTGTTCTTACAATGGCAAGAAGCTTATCTAACCTTCTGGGATCATGGTTTAGTGCCAGAGATGGCTAATTGGGGAGGAGAGGTTCTTCTTAAAGAAAAGCTAAGCAAGGTCCCCAAGAATAAGTTTGCTTATGTTTACGAAAAGCTAACTGCTCCAAAGGGTTTGTCTTTCTACCAAGAAGAAGAGTTAGATCTGCTAAAATCAAACTCAATCTCTGAACACCAAAAAAGATATTATTGGATAAATAATAGTTATTTTGATTCTGGAATTGTTAGCGTAAAAGAATTCTCTGAAAGATTAAATAAAGTTGAAGATAAGAATAAAGAAATCCAAAGGATAGGAATTCTACCTAAGAAAACTGAAGAAGAGCGGGCAAAAGTCATCAAAGATTTTAACTTAAGTTTAGAGATTGAAAAAATTTCCAACAGATTAAGTTATTCTATTTATTGGCAAGATGAACGCAAGGGCAATATTTTTCAAACAAACCATTTTATTAAAGTGCTTCTAACAGAAATATCTCGTCGATATAATATTCCAGTTTCACATTTAGAACAATATTGGTGTTGGGAAATTCCCCAGATTTTTTCGGATAAGATCATAAAGGAAAAAGAAATGCGAGATCGCTTAGAAAAACAAGCCGGTTACATGGCTGCCAAAGATGGCAATCATGTTTGGACCAGTGAAAAGTTTGATCACGTTGTGGGTCCTTTCTTAAATATTAATGTTGATGTTAAGAAGAAAGAAGTCAAAGGAGTTAGTGTTAATGTTGGTAAAATACGGGGCAAAGCAAGAATTCTCTTTGATCCAAAAGATCACATCGAAAAAGGAGAGATTCTCATCGCACCAATGACCTCTCCTGAATATATTGTTGCTTTACGTAAAGCCGTTGCGGTAGTAACAGATGCGGGAGGGATGACCTGTCACGCTGCTATTGTTGCTCGCGAATTGGGTATACCCGGAATTGTAGCTACAAAAATTGCTACTAAGGTCTTTAAAGATGGAGATCTAGTAGAAGTGGATGCAAATAATGGAATTGTGAGAAAAATAGAATGAACATAATTAAATTAAAGCTAAGTTATACCAGAGATACTACATTAATCATTCAACAACTCTGGTTTAAAGCGCAAGTTAAAGGAATAAAGCAGCTGGGTATAAACAATCCATATAAAGAGATTGGAGTTGATTATATCTCTGATGGTGCCATTGAAATCTGGGAGAATAAAGATGCAATAGAGTATACTAAGAAAGCACTTGTTAACTTATGTTCTACGGAAAATGATATGATTACAGAATTCATAACTGGTTATGAACGTGCTTTAAGCAAATTAAACGATTATTGGAAAAAAGAAGTTACAGAAGATATTGACGAATTAGTTAAGTTTATCAATTTTGTTGATGAACAGATGTTAGGAGATTTAGTAATGACTTACCTGGGAGAAAACGAAAATACACCAGAACCAATACGAACCAGAACCAAAAAGTTGAGAAGTGAAGATCATTTCTTTGCATACAATGATTTATTCATCAGAAAAAGCTTGCAGAAAATTTATCCAACACATAAAGATCATGTTACTTTCTTTAAAATAGAAGAAATCAATAATCCTCCTTCATTAGAAATACTGAAACGGCGAGAACACAGTTTTGTTTGGACTTTGGATTATGAGAGTATAGAATCATTAGAGAAGTTTCAGAAAAAGCACACCTATATTCAGTTTACAAATATAAATTATCAAGAAACAACACTTCTTAAAGGAAATATTGCTCAACCAGGAATGGTTACGGGCATAGTGAAAATATTAAGAAAACAATCAGAAATGGAAAAAATAAAAGAAAATAACATTATTGTCTCTCCAATGACTACTCCCGCTCTTCTAGCTGCAATAAAAAAGTGCTCCGCAATTGTAACGGATGAAGGAGGAATGTTGTGTCATGCAGCAATAATCAGCAGGGAGTTAAAAAAACCATGCATCATTGGAACAAAAATCGCCACTAAAGTCTTTAAAGAAGGTGATTTAGTGGAAGTGGATGCAAATAATGGAATTGTGAGAAAAATAGAATGAGCTGGAAAAAGTTATTATCTCGGCAGAGTGTTGATCTCGTTACTATATCAGAGATTGATAAGGTCTTTTTCTCGTTATTAGAAGAATTCTCCAAAAATAAGGAAACTAAACTGTTTAGCGTTCTTAAAAAACAAACATTAACGCATTACATTAACGGCGATGTTCAAGAATTGGGAAGATTGATCTATAACCAATATTTCCCAACCAGAGATGAGATCGAAAATTATTATGAACAAGGATTAAAATTAATACAAAAATTTGAACAAAAGGCTGAAGAATATAAAAATAAAGATTTACTCTCTTCTTTTGATGAGTTTGTTAAGTTATTTCGAGAAGTTTGTGGGATTTATAGCATTATTTCTTGGTGGGCAATAGAAGCTTGGCAAAATGATTATGAAAAAATCCTAACAGAATTAATCCAAAAAAATAACTTAAGCGAAAAACAAGATTCTCTCCTGGAAGTTTTATATCAGCCCTGGAAAAAAACAGCATTAATAGAAATCCAAGATAAAATTTCTACTGGCGCTAAAGTAGAAGATTTACTTAAAGAATATGAATTCTTGCGTAGTTGGGTGGTTGTATGGTACAATCCATTAAACAAATCTTGGTTCAAGGGCATTAAAAAGAAACCTAAATCTGGCTCAACCCTAACAAAAGAACAGGCCTTAAATTTATTAAACCCAAATAAAGAAGAAAATACATTCATTGAAATCGCTCCATACGTGATATTCTTTAAAGATTGGAGAGACGACTTAAGGAGAAAGTTCTCCTACACTTGGCATTTCATATTTGAGGCAGTTGCAAAACACTTTTTTGTAAATGTGAATGAATTAGGATACTTAACGGTAGAAGAGATTAAGCAAGCGTTGAAAGATGATATTTATCCAGAAAATATAATAAAAGAAAGAAAAGAAAAAGGTTGTGTTGTCACTTCAGATGAAGCAAACGATGTAAAAGTAATTAACAACATTCCTTTAAATTATAAAGAAATTATTGAAAAAATTGAAAACTCAGACAAAGAAGATAAAGAAGTTAAAGGTCAAGTCGCTTATCCTGGAAAGGTTAGCGGATCCGTCAGAATTATGCGCACATACCATGACATAAAGAAAGTGGAGTTTGGAGATATTTTAATTGCCAATACAACCCATCCAAATTACTTACCAGCAATGCAAAAATCTGCTGCATTTATAACAAATGAAGGTGGAGTTGTAAGTCATGCTGCCATCGTAGCCAGAGAAATGAAAAAACCATGCATAGTCGGAACAAAGATAGCGACTAAAGTATTCAAAGATTACGATTTAGTGGAAGTAGACGCTAATAAAGGAATTGTGAGGAAATTATGAATCCGGAAACCATCAAAAAATATCAATTGAACAAAAGAACTTGGGTAGAAAAAGGATTTCATGGAGTATTAAACTTCTTTTTTATCGTAGGTGAGCAACCTTTAAAGACATTGCAAGACTGGTTTGGTGATTGTTATGAAGCTGTAGCCTTTGCCTTCGAGAAAAATTATGGTTATTGGTATTGGTGTCATGAAGATATGGACCGGTTAAAACATAAGTTTGTAGAAAAAGTTAATGCCAATCCACAACATTTACAAGATTTATTAGCTGAATGGCATGATCGCGTTAAAGCTTTGGAAAAAGTAATGCAAAAAGTAGACAAAACTAAATTAAACATTCTTTCTAATGAAGATCTCGCCAAGTTATATCAAAAATGGTACAACGCGTATTTGTATGAGTATGGAATTGCTATTGGCATCCAAGATGCATTTTCCATGGACGATGAAAATTTTTTAATTCCGCATTTTAAGAAAAAGTTGCAATCTAAGGGAATTGATGGAGAGTTTAGAGAGTATTACTTAGCTCTAATTAGCCCCATTGAAGATTCTTTTACTGTTAGGGAATTAAAAGACCGCTTTAAAATATTAAAATCAATGAACGCTGGGCAAGACATTAAAGAAGAGCTAAAAGAACATGCGAAAAAGTATTATTGGATCCAAAATAATTATGCCAAGGATAACTTTCTTACCGCAGAATTCTTTAAGAAACAGTTAGAAGAGTCTAAAGATAAAAATCCTGATCAAGAAATAAAACGTTTAACTACCTCATTAAAAGAAATTAAAGATAAAAAAGAACAGTTGATTAAAGAACTGGAACTTGATCAAAAATCAGTCAATCTGATTAGGATTATAGAAGTGTTTGCTTACATGCAGGATGAAAGAAAAAAGTATGTCTTAATCGCTAGTCATTACCACAAACTCTTTACTGAAGAATTTGCTAAAAGACTTAATTTAACTTACTATGACTTAGAATACAGTTATGTTCATGAGATGTTAGAATTTCTTAAAGACCCAAACAAAATTAACAAAGGCATTTTTGCTAAAAGAAGAGAATTTTGTTTATGTTTGCTCAATCCAAACGGATGGGATCTTTTGATAGGAAAAGAAGCAAAAAACATTTTTGAAAAATATTTCAAGGTTAAAGCTTCTGATGTTACCGAAATTAAAGGCCAGGTTGCTTCTCAAGGGATTGCTCGCGGCCCCGTAAAGATTGTTAGAACAATCCACAACTTGATCGGCGTTAATGAAGGGGATATTTTAGTAGCGTCCATGACCCGCCCAGAGATGATCACAGCAATGAAAAGGGCAGCTGCTATTGTTACAGATGAGGGAGGAGTTACATCACACGCAGCAGTAGTTTCTCGAGAATTAAAGATACCTTGTATTATCGGGACAAAAATTGCTACAAAAGTTTTAGCTGATGGAGAGATTGTAGAAGTAGACGCTAATAAAGGAATTGTGAGGAAATTATAATGGATATCCAAAAAGAGATTCTAGATAATGAATGGTACGGACAAGGATTAAACGCCGTGCCTTTAATTTTTGAAGCCGCAACAAGTAGTTGCTTTAGTTTACACAAAACATTAGGATTCTCTTACTCCAAGTTTTACTGCACATATAAAGGAAAGTTTTGTGACGGAAATTATTGGAAAAAAGACTTTGAAAGACTAGCTGATGTTCTGTTAGAAAAACTGAAGGATAAAAGATATCTTCCTTGGTTAATGGACCAATATTTTTCCCAGTACAAAAAGGCTGCTGAGGTTCACAAAGAAATCGATGCCTCCGATTTAAAGCAGGTTCCAACAGAAGAGTTAATCAAATTAGCACAAAGAGCTAATCTTTGTATCAGAGAAGGATTAGGGGTAGCACATATCATTGAACCATTTAGTGTTATAGTAGAGGGAACTATTCGATCAAAATTAAGTCAAGAACATTTTTCTTTACTAACTTCTCCAATCAAGAAACCATTTATTTTAAGTTATGATGAAACCCTTTACAATCTCTCCAAAGAACGGGATAAGGATAAAAGAAAGAAACTTATTGATTCAATCAAAAAAGATTTTTATTGGATAAAAAACAGTTATGCCCAGAAAGTAGAATTAACTGAAGAGTTGATTCTTACAGAAAGCAGAGACATCGGCAAAATTAATACGACTAATTATCAGCAGAGAACAGAAGAAAAAGCTAAATTGATGAAAAAATTAAATCTCTCACCAGAATTGGTACACCTGATTCACATAACAGAAAAGTTTGCTTATTTACAAGATGAACGTAAGAAAAATTCTTTGATAGCAATTGATTATTTTTGTAAAGTTGCCAATGAATTAGTTACAAGAACTCCATTAACGGCAGAAGAGTTTTACTTTCTCTTACCTTCTGAATTAAATACAGAACATTTGAATCAAGATTTTAAAGAGGAATTGCAAAAAAGAGCAAAAAGTTTTACATTAGTTAACCTCCAAGGAGAGATATATTCTACCACTAAAAAAGTATCATTAGAGAAGGATAAGGAAAATATCAATGCAGTCAATGGTACACCTGCCTCCTTAGGAAAAGTAATTGGCAAAGCTAGAATATGTAAAAACATCTCACAAATTGGAAAAGTTGAGCAAGGTGACATCTTAATTGTTCCAATGACTCGACCAGAATATGTTCCAGCAATGAAGAAAGCAATTGCCATTGTAACAGACGAAGGCGGATTAACTTGCCATGCCGCAGTTATCGCAAGGGAATTAGGAAAACCCTGTGTTATTGGTACAAGAATCGCTACCAAGGTGTTTAAAGATAATGACATGTTAGAAGTTAATGCTAATCATGGTATTGTGAGGAAATTAGAATGAAATTACAATATATTCAATTTAAAGCTAATGTTAATTCAATTTTATGGATTTTAGGAAATGGAAGAGCCATGAGTAAGGCCCTTACTAATGAAATCTACAAAGGTCATTCCATTGGAGATACGGTTTGGTTAGGCAAGGCAGGACATGGTTACTATCTCTGTTCTAACGAAAATACTACATTTTCTAAATTAATCAAAGAGATACATAAAGTACTGCAAGATGATCCTTTACACATTGCTAAAATTAGAAAAATATTCGAAGAAAAGGCAAAGAAAGTTGAGCAGTTCATCAATCATATAACAATAGTAGACTTGAGTAAATTAAGCGATACAGAACTGCTCAAAGAATATATAAAAATTATTACCCTCTACTACGAAACCTTTCCTTATGGGGAACCGATAACCTACGTTTCCAAAGACTTTGCTGAAGATTTAAAGTTAAGTTTTGAAGGCACGGAAGAAGAATTCAACATGTTAATCACCGCCCCGGAAAAATCTTTCTTACAACGTGAGGAAGAAGACTTGCTCAGAATTGCCTTAAATCAAGGACTAGATGAACGAGCGCTAGAAAAACATACTAAAGAATATGCTTGGTTACCCTTTGATTATGGGGCTACCCATTATGACATAACACATTTTAGAAGAGAACTTAAAAAATTGTTGGCTCAAGAGAAAGAGGCCATTGCTAAACGTTACATTGAATTAAAAGACTTTACTAAGTTGATAAAAGCGCAGCAAGCAGAAATTGTCCACAAATATTCTATCAAAGACGAGTATAACCTCTTTAAGGTCGTTCAACACAGTTATTTTCTGATTGATTATAAAAAAGAATTGTTTACCCGATTGCATTGGTATTCAGAAGTGATCTTTCAAGAAATTGCTAAACGCTGGAACTTTGATGCTAGTTATGTCCGCTATGCCCTACCAGAAGAGATTACTGCTTACCTTTCTGGAGAGAAGGTAGATCAGAAAAAGATCATTGACCGCTACAACAGCTTTGTGGTCATTGCTAAAGAAGACGGCACATTTGATTTTTTAAATAACCCAAAAAAGATTATCGATGATTTCCTAGCAGATTATCACAAAAAAGAAGAAAATGTTGAAGAGGTTAAAGGAAAGGTAGCCCAACCTGGTAAAGTTAGCGGAAGAGTTAAAATCATTCTTGATTCAAAAGAATGTAATCAGATTAGGCATGGAGAAATTTTAGTTACTGCTATGACTTCTCCAGACTTCATGGTTGCTGTTAAGAGAGCAGAAGCCATCGTAACTGATGAAGGGGGTATCACTTGTCATGCTGCAATTATTTCCAGAGAATTAAAGAAACCCTGCATTATTGGGACTAAAAATGCAACAAAAGTTCTTAAAAATGGCGAGCTAGTTGAAGTTGATGCAAACAAAGGAATTGTGAAAAAATTAGAATGAAGAAAGAACAAATAATTGAAGAAATCAAAAATAGAATCAAGGAGATTCAATGGTTTAGACAAGCTGCAGCCATAAAACCACTTTATCTTTTAATACCTGCTGTTGGCGCAGGAAGAGGTATTAGTTCTACCACTATCACTTCTGTTAAAGGGATGAATTGCGAATTTTTTGTACCTAAAAAAATAATGATAAAACAAGCTGAAACGGCATTAGAAGCTAACATAGAAAATACTAATATGATTGACCGATATATGAAAGATTTTTATGCGGCTAATGAACAATTAGATAATTTCTTTAAAAAAATAGATTTAGAAAAAAACTTATTTAATCAATTAAATGAATTTAACAAGATCCTGCTTGATGTCTGGAGCAAAAATTGGTTGTGTGATAAATTTGATCCAGAAGGGAATGAAATGTTGGCAAAAGAAATTGGCCAAATCAAACTTAACAGTGAAGAGATCTTTACCTTAACATTCCCACAAAAGTTGAATTACATAGATGAAGAAGAGTTAGAATTAAATCAAATTGCTTTGTCTGTTTATGATGAAAAGCTCACAGATGAAGAATTAATCGAAGAACTAAAACAACATGCCCAAAAATTCTTTTACATTAACAATTCTTGGTATAATGTGGAGGTTTTGCAAGCAAAAGACTTTCTGGATGGATTAAAGAAACTATTATCCTATGATCAAAAACTCTTAATCAAAAGAGTTGATGAAATTAATAACAAAATCAATTCTCTTAAGGATAAATGTAATCAGATTGTTAAAGATAAAAATATCTCTCCAAATTTAAACAATACCTTTTATCTCTTTCGAAGATTAGCTGAGTCAAGGGATGTAAGAAAAATGTTTACTTTAAAAACAAACCACTATTGGGATGTTTTTGCCAAAGCATTTGCTAAGAGATATAGTTATAATTATAATGAAATAGTTAAAGCCAGTCCGTATGAATTAAACGAAGAGAACTTAAGTTCAAAAGAATATATGGATGAATTAAAAAGAAGGAAGGACCACACCTTTTTTTACATTACAGACAAAAATATTTTTGTCTATTCAGACAAACAAGCTGAGAAGTTAACTAATCTAATTCAGAATAATTTCTTAGAAGAGTTTGAAGAATTAAAAGGGAGATGCGCTTCTAAAGGTAAGGTTATTGGAACAGTAAAGGTAGTTATGAATGAGGTTCACTTCTCTAAATTTAATGAGGGAGATATTTTAGTTGCACCGATGACTCGTCCAGAGTACATCTTATTGATGAAAAAAGCCTCTGCAATTATTACTGATGAAGGCGGATTAACATGCCATGCCACCATCATTTCGAGAGAGTTAGGAATTCCCTGTATTATTGGGACTCAAGTAGCTTCTAAAAAATTAATTGATGGAATGGAAGTAGAAGTAGATGCTGATAATAGCATTATTAAGGTGATTAAATGAAAGAAGGACTATTCACATATACGAGAGGTACTGTGGCCTTATATCGATTATATATATTGTTCAAAGCCTACCAAGATAATAAGATTAAAGATTATGACGGACCAAAGAAAATAGCAATTATAGCAAACAGAGAAGATAAAATTTGGTGGAGTTGGAGCGAAGAAAGAATTAAGTATGTTGGTAAAAGGATTTGGGAAAAGACCAGTACTCCTGAAGGAGAAGATGAACACCTTAATTTTGTAACTGATGTAACTAGGAATGCTATTAAAAAAGCCGATGAAATTAAAGCATTATATCTTAAAAATCTAAATGCAAAGGAACTAATTAAACGTCACCAGAAATTCTATGAAGATGTTTCTCCAGCTGAAGATCTGACTATGGAAGATGTTGACGCTGTTGATATTATCCCCGTAGAAATGCTCAAAGATTTACTAAAAAAAGAACAATCCAACTTAACTGAAAAAGAATTTTTAGAATTATATGGTCAGCTAGCTTCACCAATCTTTACGAGTTACGTTAGTATGGAAGAAAAAGCCACCATAAATCTGTTGATTAAAGCAAAAGAAAAGAAAATTTCAGTAGACAAGATTATTAATTCAGAGTTATATCCCTTATTAAAGGAAATCATTGAAAAATTCTGGTGGACTTCTTTAGGCTGGGAAAACGCTAATTTGAGAACTACCGATGATTTTCTTACCACATTAAAAGAATACCAAAAAAATGTTCCAGATTTACAAAAGCGCATTAAAGAGATTGATAATGCAGAACAAGAAAAGATGAAGTTAAGAAAAAAACTGATTAAAGATTTTAACTTAAGTCCAGAAGTAATTGCCCGCCTTAGATTTTTTGATCGCTATGCTGTTCTTCATGATCTAAGAAAAGAGATGCAAATGCGCTTGTTGCATAGCGACAACCTATTCTTACAACAATTTTCTGCTTTAACAGGGATTGAAGCTGATAAACTACAATGGTTTAATTATGAGGACATTTATGATTTTGTGTTGAGTAAAAAAAAGTTTGTTGAAGAAGAATATGAAAAAAGAAGGAAAGCTTATTTCTTATCAAATGAAAATGGAACCCTTACCTATTTGATTGGTAATGATGCCACTAAAAAAATTAAAGAATATTATTCTCAAGATTTACAGGGCATCATTGAAATTAAAGGTGTTTGCAGTTCTCCAGGAAAGATTTCAGGAAGAGTAAAAGTTTGCAGTGGTTATCAAGAAGCGATTAAGAAAGTAGAGTTAGGAGACATTTTAGTAACGGGGATGACCTTGCCAGATTACGCCCCAGCAATGCGAAAAGCTGCAGCAATCATAACAGATGAAGGTGGTATTACTTGCCATGCAGCTATCGTGTCAAGAGAAATGGGGAAACCATGTTTAACCTCAACTAAAATTGCCACACAAGTTCTTAAAGATAATGACTTGATTGAATTAGATGGTAATAATGGAATAATTACAATAATTAAGAGGGCAAAAAATGAATAAAGACGAGTTTCT
Organism: Candidatus Woesearchaeota archaeon CG_4_10_14_0_2_um_filter_33_13; assembly: GCA_002792115.1. Taxonomy (GTDB): domain Archaea; phylum Nanobdellota; class Nanobdellia; order Woesearchaeales; family GW2011-AR9. Next base: position 16,998 of record PFNQ01000010.1, read on the forward strand.
GAAACGTGATTGGTACATACAGGGATTTAATGCCACACCAAATTTGATTTCACATGGGCACACTTCCGCCATTAAATATATGAGTAATCACCTTGGATATGGGTATATCTTTATGATAAACTCTTTTAAGAACGATTTTTGTGAGTATTATTATGATTGGGAAGATTTAAAGTCAATCTATGTTAAAGTTTTAGCTTTAATAAAAGACAATCCAAAATACTTAGAAGAACAAGAAAGATATCAACGTAAGCTATGGGATAATGGGCTTCAAGTAGCAAAAAAAGTTAGGCAAACAGATTTAAATACATTTAGCAATAAAGAATTGTTTTTCTTATATCAAGAAACCTTTGGATGGTATTCAGAAACTGCCAGCGTTTCTCACCTTATTGAAAGTTTTGTGTTAATGGACGAAGAATTAAAAGATAACCTTATTCAGTATTATCACAAGTCAGCAAAGAAAGAAAAGTTCAATACTTATTTTACCAAATTAACCCAACCAATTAGGCCGTCCTTCACTAATGATGAAGCGATAAGTTTGTTAAAGATTCTTAAGTTTATCAAAGAAAGGCCAGATTTGTTAAACGTATTCTTAAATAGTAGTAATGTTCTAGAAAAAATCTCTAGCAGCATAGTTTTGACTATATTAAAAGAACACAGAGACAATTTTCATTGGGTACGATGTAATTATGCAGACGGAACAGAAAGCTCGTTAGAATATTTTGTTGAAGAGATCAGAACAATGCTCAAAAAAGAAACTGATCCCGCCACTATATTAAAGGAAGAAGATGAAAAATATAGGTTCAATAAAAACGAAAAAGAAAGAATCATTAAAGAATTAAAGATTAACGATCAAAAAACATTACAGATGATTAGGCTTTCTGAACAGTTGCTGCACTTTCAAGACGATCGCAAAAAGGTTATTCTGATTATTCTTTGTAGCATAAACAAGATTCTTTATGAAATCGCTAAAAGATACAATCTTGATACGCGTTTGAGTTTATATCTTTGTGCTGAAGAGATTACTGAAGAGATTATTAATAAGATTACAAATAGACAATTGCAAGAAAGAAAAGATGGATGTATTTTCTTGTGGAAAAGAACCAGCCAAAACAAAGGAAAGTATGATTATGAAACAAAAGTTTTAGTTGGAAAGGAATTTAAAGACTTTGTCGCCATCTTAAAAGAACATGATGAAGAAGAAATTAATGATTTTAGAGGAATGTGTGCATCAACAGGCACGGCAACAGGAAAAGTAAGAATTTGCCAAACTAAAGATGATTTAAAAAAGTTTGAACAGGGAGAAGTTCTAATTACGAGTATGACTAGACCTGAATTTGTTACGGCAATGAAGAAAGCAGCCGCCATTGTTACAGATGAAGGTGGAATTACTTGTCATGCCTCTATAATTAGTCGAGAATTGAAAATTCCTTGTGTTATCGGAACAAAGATTGCCACTAAAGTGTTGAAGGATGGAGATTTTGTAGAAGTTAGGGCCAATCATAGTTTAGTCAAGATTATTGAAAGAGTTAAACAATAACTATTTAAAATAAAAAGATATACTTAGAACGGAGAAGAAAATGAAAGCATATATCAAAAAGGCAGTTAAAGAATTACAAGATTCAGATAAACTAAAAGTAGAAATACATTTAAAAAACAAGAATGATTACAAAAAAAACTTTTTAAGGGTTGCTTATAACAAAACATTACTGTTTTTACAAACCAGAATCATTCCTTCTCATTTCAAAAATTGGTTGTTAAGAACAACAGGAATGAATGTTGGTTATGATTGTTGCATCCCCCATTACATTAAGTTTGATCCATACTTCCCGGAGTTAATCTATTTAAAAAATGGTTGTTTGGTTGGAGGAGATACAAGATTAATTACACATCAAGTTAAAGGAAATAGGTTAATTCTGGGAAAGAATATTGTAGAAGAACGGGTATTGGTAGGAGGATTATCGGGCTTACTTCCCGGTTCAGTCATCAACAAGGATTCTATTTTGATGTTTTTCTCAGACTTAGACGGAGTTATTCCTAAAGGTCAGTTATGGGGAGGTAAACCTCATGCTAAATTTGTTATGAACTTCTCCGCAGAAGAGATTGATAAGTTCTTTAAACCATCAAACGGGAAACATAAGGATTATTACAAAGAAGCAAGAGCTAAAATTAATGAATTCTTAGAAAACCCAAAAAGCACTTACTTAAAAATCCATTACAATGGTAAAAGACTTAACGCCGGAGATGACTGGTGGAGAGCCCGAAACATTTTTAGAATTTGGTATAATGGCATTTTGGTAGAATTATCCCGATTATTACCACACTGCCGGTTAAAAACTCTTTTGCTAAGAATGGTAGGCGTTAAATTAGGTAAGAATGTTAAAATTGGCAGAAGAGTTGTCTTTGACCATCTTTACGGAGACTTGGTTTCTGTAGGAGATAATAGTGTTATTGAAGATGATGTCTACTTTGATGGCCACGAATACACAATAACACAAACAGTTTTTGCTAAAACAAATGTTGGTAAGAACGTTCATATCAGAAGAGGAACTTATGTTCGTCCTGGAACACAAATTGGAGATAACACAACAATAGAGCCATATAGTTTTGCTCAAAGAGATATTGAAGCTAATGCAGTTTATGCTGGTAATCCAGCCAAATTAATTCATCAGAAAGAGAACAAAGATAACAAACAAGAGAAAAGAGAATCAAAGAAATGAACTGGAAGATCATAGCGATATTATTAGCACTGGAAGACAAAGTAAGAACAGCAGAACGAGAAGCCGGAAAAAATAAGGTGGTTTTTGTGGACTTTGAAACTAAGAAAAGAGTAGAAGCAGGTTATAAAAACCTAGAATCTGAATTAAAACCATGGAGGGCCGCAGCTCCAGAACAATCAAAAAAACAAACAAGAACCGAACTAGGACCAAGCAACGTTGGAAATGTAATCCGTAACCTTTTTGACAACACAGTAGGATATGGAATTTCAACTTATCAAAATGTTAGAACCAGAAGAGAATTAAAGAAGGATCCTGCTGCTGCTAAAAAACATATGACTGTCCTAATTCCCGGATTATTTCAAAATATTGGGTCACAATGGCGATTAGCCAGGGTAGAAAGAAAAAAAGGAAGATTAGTATATCATGTTCATCCCCATAATGGTCTTCAAAAAGAAGCTAGAGAAGATGCCGCTGTAAAACAATTAGAAGAACTGAAAAATAAAACTGGCAAAAACCCATATAAAATAATTAGTGGCCATAGTGATGGTGCTGCCTTAGGAATTGGTCTTGCTCAAAGAAAGAAAGCTGTGAAGGATCACAAGATTTACGCTGTACAAGCTAGAGCCCCTTCTGTCCATGGTGTTAGTGGCGATTATACTCCCGGACAAAGAATTTTAATTCCTCTTGCGCCAAATGATAATGTTAGAAAAAGTTATACTGCTAGAAGAGGAGCATATTATAATGCTCAAAGAAGACCTCACGCTAAAGTGTATGTTGTTGCAGGAGAACATGACGGATTAGTTAAACCAAGCGATGCAGTTTACAAACATGCTAAAGCTCATTATTTAGCTAGAGGAAAACAATCAACTCATTTTGGAACTAGTGGGGGTAACCCAGATATGAACAAATTACAATCCGGACATATTGACGATATTGTTAAAGAACATAAAGGAGAATTAAAACGAGAACAAGAAGCTAAGATTAGGGGCCAATATAAAGGGGAAGCAAACGCCAAATATCAAGAAAGACAAAATATGCGTGAAAATAAGCCAAAAACCAAGAAAGCTGCTTGATCAAGGAGGAAAAAATGTTATTAGATTTAAAATCAATTTTAGAAAAAGGAGTTCAAAAAAAACAGGTAAGGGTGGTTGTTTGTGAAGGTTGGGATGAACGATGTCTGCAAGCAACAGCAAGCGTACAACACCTTGTCAAAATAGTTCTGTTGGGCAATCCTGAAGAGATTAAAAAGAAAGTTAAAGAATTAAAATTAAATATCAATAAGGCAGAAATAATTGATTATAAAAATTCTCCATTAAAAGATGAATTAGCTAAAAAACTAACAGAATTAAGAAAAAGTAAAGGACTCACTTTAGAAGAAGCCAAAAAGTTAATTGAAGATGAAAATTATTTTGCTTGCGTCTATTGTCATGCTGGTTATGCCAATGCTGTTGCTGGTTCAGCAATATGTCCAACAGCCACTTTAATGCGTCCAGCTTTGCAAATATTAAGAGAAAAAGGGAAAATTGTGTCTGAAGTTTCTATAGCAGAAGATATCAAGAATGACCGCACCCTATTCTTCACTGATGCTAGTCTGAACATTAGTCCGTCACCAGAAGAATTAGCCCAGATGGCTTTAAACGCTGCCGAATGCGCAAGAGATTTCAAAGTAATTCCAAAAGTGGCTTTAATCTCTTTCTCCACCAAAGGAAGTGGCGGAGATGGTCCAGAAATTAAACCTGTTTTAGACGCATTGAGAATTGCAAAAGAAAAAGAACCAAAACTAATTATCGATGGAGAGATGCAGGTTGATGCTGCTGTAAGTCCCAATTCTGCTAAAAAAAAGTGTCCAAATTCACCATTGAAAGGAGAAGCAAATGTGTTAGTCTTTCCTAATCTAAATACTGCTAATGTCTTTGCTCACAGTATGTTACAATTCTCTGAAATGAAATATGCTTTTACTGTGCTTAAAGGAATGCAACATCCCGTAGCAATTTTAGGCAGAAGTACGCCATTGGAAACAATCAAATTAATGTTATTAAGTTGTGCTATGCAGGTAAATGCAAAATGATTAAAACAAATATTAAACTGATCATCTTTGATCTTTCAGACGTCTGTTTTAACTCCGAAGAACCATTATACCTAAAGATATTTGCAGAAAGACACAAAATTAATTTATCAATCTTGGAAAAATTTTATTTAGAGCTGTTAATAAAAGCAGAAGAAGATAAAATTTCTGGAAAAGAAATCTGGCAAAAAGTTTTCTTAAAATTTAATATTAAAAATGAGACTTTTGAAAAGGTGCTAAAAGAGATGATGACTTTAAAAGAAGAAAATCCAGAAACAATGGATTTAATCAAAAAATTGCGTAAAAAAGGATATAAAATAACATACTTAACAAATTATAACAAAGATTATTGGGAAGCAATCAAACAAAAGTTTGACCTTAATCCCTACTTTGATTATGGCCTTGTTTCTTATCAAATAAAAGCGAGAAAACCTTCTCCTATTGGTTTCAAAAAATTAATGGATTACTTCGCTGTCAAACCAGCAGAAACAATCTTTACTGATGATTCCATGAAAAACCTTCTAGAAGCAGAAAAGCTAGGAATCAACACAATTCATTTTCAACATGTTGATCTATTCGCGGATTTATTAGAAGATTTTGGGATTAATTTGGAGTAGGTAAATTAGAAATGAACTTTTCTCAAGCTTTAAGATTAGCTAAAACTAAAGTATGGACTACAGCTTCCGCCCCAGCCGTTTATCAGTATTGTCAACCCTTCATACAAGGATTTTCTTTGATGAAGAGATATTATAAAAACACACATGACTTTGTTTTTCTTACTTTAGACAATACTTATGGTTGTCAATTAACTAAAGAGCAGAATAACTTTAAGATTATCAAGGAATTGTATCAAGACCATAAAAAAAGTAAAGTAGTTATTAAAATGTGGGAAAAATTACGGAACTCCTTCTACATTTATTGTCAAGGTATAAACAATCTTAAAGATTTTTCTGATAAAAAATTATTCGAAAAATATCAAGAATTTTTCAACTTGTTTGTAGAATTATGGGCTCCAGCCCTCTCTGTAGATGTTATGGGAACATACACAGAAACTGAATTATTAAACAAATTTTTTGCTTACACAGATAGTAAGGACATTTCCAAAAACATAGCTGCTAGTTACTTCACAGAACTGTGTCGGCCAGCATACAATTCCTTTTTACTCCAAGAACACGCGTCTGTACTAAAGTTATCATTAAGTTATAAGCACAAAGAAAATGACTTTGAAGAAAGATTAAAAAAACATCAACAAAATTACTTTTGGGTAGAAAACAGTTATCGTGACATTAAAGTCTTGAATGAGAATTATTTCTTAGAAAAGGTAAAAGAAGAAAGTAATAAAACAATCAGCCAAATTGATAAAGAATTAAAAGAGGTTACTGACTTAAACAAGATTAAGCAAAGACATACAGAACTTTTTAAAAAGTTAAATTTACCAGAATAATTAAAACAGGATTTGTTAATTACTCAGCTATTTGCAGAGTGGCAAGATAAAAGAAAGTCAGATAACCTTTATGGGAATCATTTCTTAAACTTGTTTCTTAAGGAATTTGCAACAAGAAAAAAATTAACTTTAAGAGAAGTTGAATTTTGTACTGTATCAGAATTAAAAGAGGCTTTTCTTAACAGCAAAGAATTACCTAAAGACGTTTTAAAGTCTAGAATAAAAGAATTTGTTCAAATAAGTGATTATGTAAATAACATCGATGTTATCTTTCATGGAAAAGAAGCACGACAATTATTAGATGTGTTGCATCCAAAATCACAGGGAGATAACCTTGCCGGATTCGTTGCTTCTTCTGGAGTTGGAAAACAAAAGATTATTCAGGGAATCGCCAGGGTTGTCTTTGATCCAGATATGGATAAAGTGAAAGATGGAGAAATTTTGATCGCCGCAATGACTCGTCCAGAATATGTTCCTTTGATGAAAAAAGCTAAAGCTGTAATTACAGACGAAGGCGGAGTAACGTCTCATGCAGCTATTGTTTCTCGCGAGTTGGGAATACCTTGTGTAATTGGTACAAAGATTGCTACTAAAATTTTCAAAACAGGGGACGTTATTGTTATAGATTTAGAAAAAGGAGAAGTAAAAAAAGAAGATTAAATAAAGTTTAAACAAATTTTTGTGTGCAATCATACGCTAAATCTCTTCTTTGTTTAAGTTGATCCAAATATGCTGTTGTTGCCAACCCGTTATCTCTAGTAGAAAAAACAAAAAGAGGATTATCTGAAGTCCCAGCAACAGCTCTTCCTTTGATAAACTCACTATCCTTAATTGGTTCAGGAAGATTTCTTATATTAACAAAAGCATAAAGAGGACTTCTTTGACCAAAGAATAACCCAGTTAAACCTACCCAAGCACTATCAATCATATCACTATGTGTTTCTATACCAAGATTAACACTTGCCCCGCCCTTAAGAGCTTCTTGTGCTCTGGTGTAAGAACTAACAAAGGCATCAAGAGTGCCAAAAACAAATTGTGCCATATTAGCAGTAGGCTTTTCTCCATTATGGCCTGCCTTAGGAAACAAATGTTCTTTGAAGAATGTCTTCAGGTAATTTGGATCATTTTCATAAAGGGCCATTTGTTCAGGTGTATATTGCACAACATGAAAACCTAAATTTTCAGCTACTTGAATATCAACGTTATCCGCTTCTAGATCATATCCTGCTCCAAGCAGTCTCTGCTCAACTGTTTCTTTAACTCTAACAAAAGGAGATCTAGCAACATATACTAAATCTAATCCAGGAGTCACCACCAAACTACTACGCCCGTCTTCAAAAGCAGCTTTCCTACCTCCTTCTGTAAGATGAATTAAATTAATATCTGCATTAGAACAAGGTTCAACTTTAACACTTTTATCCTTCGCTCTATGACGTCCAAACCATATGTTTAATTTGTTGTCCATTTTAATAATAAATAGACATTATTGCTTATAAATCTTTCGGATTTAATAACTGAAAAGTAGTAACCAAATGGTTATTAATGATTTGTTCTTATCATTAAGTATGAATACAGATTTAATTGCTGAAGCTTATCAACGTCTTTTTCCAGAAAAGGAATGTCCATATATAACTAATTTAGAATACAATAGGCGGCTTTCTGACTTTAATGCTAACATTAAATTAGTATACAATAGTCTTTCCATTCATTTAAACTTGCAATGGAAAGACATCGATAATGAAATTAAGATTGGTTTAATCCAATCTTTAATGTTAAAGGTACTCAAGAAACGTATTAATACTACAAACATTAATTTATATAACAACTTCGTCAAAAACATTCCTATTTTAACACCAAAAACTAAAAGCGACCCTGTTTTAGAAGAATCTTTTCACCGTACTAACCATAAGTTCTTTCAACAAACGATGGAAATGCCAAATTTAACTTGGGGAACGGCTTCAAAAAGGAAGTTAGCATCTTATAATTTTCATGATGATACAGTTACTATTTCTACTCTTTTTCAAGAAGCAAGATCAGAAGTTTTAGACTATTTGATGTATCACGAATTATTACACAAGTATCACAAATTTGGTCATAAAAACGGGCGTAGTTCTTTTCATACAAGAAAATTTCGTGACGATGAAAATTTGTACGAAAATAAATCAAAGATTGAACAAGAAATTAATTGGATCATTAGGGAATCCAGCAAAAAAAAGGCTAAAACAAGCCTTTTTGACTTTTTACGCTTAAAATAATTCTTTTCTCCTCAACTTTAGCGTAACCTTTAAAAATACCTCCTCTTTTTTGCTTGTATGAACAAGAAGAAATTTATCTCTCTTAATGCAATGGATAAGATTATGCGAGAATCAGGAGCTTTACGTGTTTCTGACGATGCTAAAGAAGCATTAGCAACCGTTCTAGAACAGCAAGCAGTAAAGATTTCTGCTGAAGCAAAGAAATTTGCTGAACATGCTGGTAGAAAAACTATAACAGAGAAAGATATTCTTCTAGCTAGTAAAGAATAATAACAGTAATAATAAATAACAATCAAATTAGGAAGGTGGTTTATCATGTACGAAAAAAAATTAGTTAGTGTGGGTACATTAAAGAAAGGTGATACAATCATAATTGATGGTGTCGCTTGTAAAGTTACAGATACAGCAACATCCAGGCCTGGAAAACATGGACACGCAAAAGTCAATTTAATGGCAGTTGGTATGATGGATAATAAAAAAAGAAATATTGTTTTGCCAGGACATGACAAAGTTGAAGCACCAATTGTAGAAAAGAAGAACGCACAAGTTTTGTCTGTGTCGGGAACAACAGCCAATGTTATGGATGCAGAAAGTTTTGAAACTTTTGAAATGGAAATCCCAGAAGAATTAATTAATGACGTTCATGAAGGAGTAGAAGTATTGTACTGGGTTTT
>PFNQ01000030.1 GCA_002792115.1 Candidatus Woesearchaeota archaeon CG_4_10_14_0_2_um_filter_33_13
TTGCAACCAACTAATAGAACATATTAAATTAGAAGAATACCTAATGAACAAATACCTAAAAGACCCATTTAAAAATAACGATATGGAAAAAACAATGACACTTAAACAAATAACAGAAATTTTAGATAAATCACAAATTCCATATAATAGAAAATTGTCACATATTTATGGTAGTGAATATTGGGATATTAGAGGTGTTGGGTATAGACTTTCTGACCATCCAAAATCAAAATGGAGGCAATCGGAAAGAATTGAAATTAGTCTTTATGGAAATAATTACCAACCGCTTTATGAAGAACTTTTACAAAGAAAAGATATAGATTTAACAGACAAAACTAATTGGGAGAAAGAATATATTGAATTCGCTAAAAAAACAATAATACCAAGAGAAAAAGATGGGTTATTAGTAACTCCAGATGGTTCATTATACAATAATGATGAACAAGGATTAATTAATGCAACAAAAGGAATGTGGAATAGAAAAGTATATTTTCCCATAAAGAACAAAGGATTGAATGATTTTGTAAAAAAAGAAGCACTAAAAAAAGAATTAAACAACCTATACGACTATGGAACAGAAGAGGAAATAGAGAAAATAAAAAAACAACTATCAGAAGTTGAGATTTTACAAAATGGTGGACAAGCAGATTTTATAAGTTCTGCTGAAACTCAAAGAAGAAGAGTTGAAAACATGAATGAACCACAAAGGGCAGAAGAATTATCTAAAGAGGTAATGAAAATATACCGTAATAAAACAAACAAACTATTTAGGCCAGAAGATGGAATAGTTAAGGTTTATGCTAATATTTACAAAATAAATCCAGAGCATACTGCCGAAATATTTAATACAAATGCTAGTAAAATAGTTGATCAATTATTTGAACAAGGAGGACAAGCACCTTTAAAGCCCCTACCAAATACAACAATACAAATGAAGGAACAAAGCCAAAATAAAACAGGTTACGAAAAATTTAAAGTAATTCATACCAACAATAATAAACCAGAAATAGAAGAATTTGATTATTATTCAGATGCCTTAGAAAGTTTTGAAAAACACAAAAAACAAGGACATATACCTCGTTTAGAAGGTTGGCACAATGCTACCGATTTTAATGTAATTATGAGAACACCTAAATACCAAAAAGGAGATAAAGTAACCATGTTTGATGATGAGCCAGCATTAACCATAGAAAAAGTAAACGAATGGAGCGATAAACTTGCTACTTACGATTTATCTTCAGAAAATGGAGTAATAGATAGAAGAAACATTTCCGAAACAAAATTATCTCTTTATAATGAAGAAGTTAAAATGGCAGATGGTGGAGAAATACCAAGTAAAGAATTAATTATAAAACACTTAAATACCTTACCACACGAAAAGTTTGCAGATGATGCTGCATACATTCTTAGTGCAGATTTAGATAAAATTTTATGGCGTTCGGAAGAGGAAGAAGGTAGAAAAGTAATTTCAGAACAAGTGGCGGATAAAATCATCTCGTCAGAAAATGCAAATACCTATTTAAAAGAGATAAGTTATTTTAAAAATGGTGGAGTAGTAGCCGCTTCAACTAAAATAAATTTTGAGCCAACAACAGAGGCACAATTAAGGATTTCTCTATTAGCAATTAAAGAACAATACCCTGACAATAAAAGAGAAGCATCTAGTGGTTATTATATGGTGCAAAACAATTTTTTTAATGAAGTAGTAAGCTACAATCCAACCATGTTAGTAGCATTACTAAAAGTAGGAAAAGAAATCCTAAATAAAGGAGATAGATTTGTAGTAGGGAATATACTATTACCCGATTTTAAAGATGCCAATACAGAGCGTTTTTTCAGTAACCTTTCCGTGCCATTGTGGACATTAATTCCTAATGAATTAAGAAACGTACAACCGATAAAACAATTGCCGTTTAGCCCATCACCCAAAAACAATAACTTAGCTAAAATAACCGATTTATTTGTAGGAACAGATGATTTAAGACCTAACATGATGGGGGCTTATTTTGATGTAACCAATAATGCGATAGTGGCAACAAACGCAAACATAATGCTCCATATTGATGAAAAACCAACCATTAAAGAGGATGAAATTTGTATTTTAGGTAAAAACACCAAAAAATTTAGTGAACTAGATGAAAACAATAGTAAAAACCTACAAGCAATAAAAGACGGTTGCTTAAAAGTAGATGCCAATTACCCTGCTTGGACAAGAGTAATTCCTAGAGATTTTGATAATATAGTTACGGTAAAAACAGAAGAAGTATATAAATTCTGTAAAATATTGGTGGAAAATAAATTAACCCCGCCAATTACCAACCACATCCTATTATTAAACGAAAAATTAAAATTAGGAATTACTGCTGTGTTTTTGGTAGATAGTTTAAAAGCAATGCTACTGTTAGGGTATAAAGAAGTAGATTTTTGCTTTCAGGAAGATGCTAATAGACCAATAATGATTCTTCCTAAAGGAAATGCCAGAAAAATATCTGCTGCAAGCGATAACATAGAAACCGATTTTGTGTTAATCATGCCTGTTGGGTTAGATTCAGATAGATTTAGTGTAAACTACAACTGGACGTATGATTTAGATAAAAAATGTATTGAAAACGAAGGCTTAGAAAAACTAGGTTGTGTAGATTTAGATACTACTGAAGAAGCAAAAGTAGAAACATCTCTAATTAAACCAGGTGATTTTGTACAAAAAAAACATACCCATAATAAACACTACTTTGTAGAAAGCGTAAATAACGATAAACTCACATTAATTAATACCGTTACCCTAAAAAAAGTTACGGATGCCAATGCAGTTGATTATACACCCATAAAAGAAACCGAAAAAGAAGGAGTGGAATATGCCTATAATTTTAATAAACGCAAGGCAGAAACAGAAAAATTAAAAAAACAGCATCCTATTGTATTAGAATCTACAGAAGCGAGTGATGTAGCAAATAAAACTTACAATAATTTAGAGGAACTAGAAGCCGATTTAAAATCATTTGGATTTACGGATACTCCAACCAAAACTTACATTAAAAACAAAGTTTGGTTTAGGGGTTATCCACACCACATTCAAATTGATTTATCTAAAATGGATCATGATTTTAATCCGGAAGAAGAAAAACTATTGACATGGCTAAAAAATTACGATAATAAGTTCGATTTTGAGCAGTTCTCTGAAGCAATTAAAAAGCAACAAAAACAAGCCAAAAAACAAAAAGTTGCTGAAATAATGGAGGCAATAGAAACCTTAGAAGCTCTTTTGCCAATAATGGATAATGCTGCCGATAAAAAAGCCATCCGTAAACAAATAGAGGTGTTAGATAAACAGTTGGGAGAAGGTAATTTTGAAAAATTTGTAGATTATATATACAAAAATGAATCCAACGTACCTATTACGAGGGTAACAGATTTTAAAAAACTGGTAACTAAAATTATGTCAGAAATTGATTGGAGTAAAGAAGAATATGATTTTAAAGATTCAAGAAAAAAAATAGATGAATTTATGAAACGTAATAGAGATAATGACGAAAGCGAAACAGATTTATATAAAAGGAAGGCCATGTACCTAAAAGACTATGGTAAACCAGAAGATTGGGACATCAACAAAACCATAGAAGTAGATATGAAAGATGTAGAAATAGAAGAACTCCCCAACAACCTTAAAGCACATTGGTACAAAGGCAAAAGAATTGTTTTTGAACCAAAAAAAATTACCAAAACTGATTGGACAGTACAAACATTCAACTCTGAAGGAGAAGAATTAGATAGTTTTAAGATAACCAACACTACCGAAAAAGAAGCCAAACAAATTGCCCTAAAAGACGATAGAGTAAAACAAGCAGATGATCATACCCTCATGCCAAAAATGGCTAAAGGTGGCGTTATTACAGAATATCCAACAAAATATATCATTGATAATAACATTGTTTTAAGGGTAAAAG
>PFNQ01000033.1:0-600 GCA_002792115.1 Candidatus Woesearchaeota archaeon CG_4_10_14_0_2_um_filter_33_13
CCTAATTCAATCCCATCTGGATGGGGTTTTATTTCTTTAGGTTGAATTGGTAATTGAGTTGTTGCTCTTGGGTATACAATTGTAGTGTCATCTGGTTCAACTAATGTTAATTTTGCATGGGGATTCGCAACTGCAGTGTATTTCATATATTCTGAAACAGACCTCTTCCCCCGTTGATACTTCCCTTCCATTTCTAATTCTACTCTTGTGCCGTGATCATTATGCCATTCTACTTCTTCTGATTTAGTTATTTCCGGTTCATTTTTTTGAGTATCTAATTGAAGTTCATAATAATTAGCAGGAGAATTTTTAGAAATTCTAGAAGTAATCTTAACTGGTTTACCTGTTGTTAATTGAGAATATAATGCGGCTGCAGAAATACCAATACCTTGCTGCCCCCTTGTTTGAGATAATTTGTGAAATTTAGAACCATATAAAAGTTTTCCAAAGATCTTTGGAATTTGTTGTTTAACAATTCCCGGACCATTATCTTCAATTATTACTATATATCTTTCCGGGGTTGTTTGTTTTATTTCTACTTTTATTTCTGGAAGAATATCCGACTCTTCACAGGCATCTAAAGAATTATCTACTCCTTCT
>PFNQ01000033.1:738-44293 GCA_002792115.1 Candidatus Woesearchaeota archaeon CG_4_10_14_0_2_um_filter_33_13
AGATAAAAAGTAAGGTTTTATAAGCATTGTGGTGGGCCAAGTTCAATTATTTAATCAAGTAAAAGTTTGAACTTTAATTTTTCTAACCCAATTAATATCGGTAAATTAATTTGTCAACCGTTTCTTTCATTTCAGACAATCCCTTATATTGAAATGCATGAATCCCTAACGCCCTTGCAATATTAACATTTTTTTCTGAATCATCAAAATAAACGCAATCTTCTGCAGACAAATCATTGTCTTGCAACACTTTTTGATATGCTTTTTGATCTGGTTTTACAAAACCAGTTTCCCAGGAGAAATAAGCATAAGTTACATTAGAAAAGATTTGTGGAAAGTGCTTTCTGTAATATTCAGTCCTTTCTTTAAAATTGTTAGAAAGTAAAAATACCATAATTTCTTGTTTTCTTAACTCTTTTGCATAATCCAATAACTCCGGAACTAATTTTTCTCCAGAAAACCAATACTCTAAAAAATCTTCCTCACTTAAGTTCAAATTCCATTTTTGTAGATAAGGTTGCCAAAACTGATAACTATGGGGGGCATTAGGGACCATAACTTTGTTCATAATCTCTATTAAAGCCTCAATAAATTCTGCGGACTTAACTCCATAATCTCTTTCAATTCTATCACTTAACTTTTCACTCTGCAAGAAAACGCCATTAAGGTCAAAAATAACAGCTTTAATCATTTTAATTATCTGATATTATCTGATAAACATCATTTCTTTCTTTTTCTTTTCTAAAAACTGATAAACGGTTTTATGCATAGCTCCATCAATCAACATTGCTACTGCCTGTCGGGCTAAAGCGGCATGATCAACTTCTCCGATGATGCCCACGGTTTTTCCATATACAGATAGGTACGTTTCAGTGAGTCTTTCAATTTCTTCTCTAGATTTTCCACCTTTGCCTATAATTCTTCCTTTTACTCTTAACATATCATTCTTGTTCTTACCAAAAACATCTTTTAACTCAACCAACTCAAACGCATAATCTCCTTTAAGTAAAAGCAAAGCTATCTTTGGATTAAAACCACGAGCGATCGCTCTAACAATTTCTCGTGTGGTAAACAACTTTAACCCATCATCTCCTGAAATATGCACGTCTCCTTCTCTAGAAATATCTAACTTACACCCACTTTGCTCTTCAATCAGCTTTTTTGTTTCTCCATCCGTACCTACTAAAACAGCAACTCTTTCCTCAGGTATCTTAATGTCGTAAGCAAACTCGTCAGTATTTTCTTCCATTAACTTACTTTTTAGTTGCTTCTTTTTTAATCTTTTGCAAAGTTTCTTCTAAATCTGCCATCACTCGTAATTTTGCAAAGAAAGAAATAACGTTTTGTAAATCACGTTTTAACAACTCTTCGGCATTAGGTGTTTTTGTTAAAGTTGATTGTGAAAAATCGATTAATACTGGTTTGTCGTGGTGATTAAGGATATTAAACGCAGATAAATCTCCATGGATTAACCCACTTTTGTATAACAAGATGATTTGTTTAATGATTTCATCAAAAAATTGTTGTGGTTCTTTAGGTATTGAATCCTTTAATCTTGGAGCTGGTTCTTTATCTCCAATAAACTCTTCTACAATGATGTTAAATTTCCATGACAAAACCTTTGGAACTCTAACATTTCCTTTCTGTGCTCTAAGTAGATTTTTGTATTCTCTTTGAGTCCAAGAAAATATGATTTCTCTTCGCTTATTCTTCAGAAAATCATAACGAGGATCCTGTTTGATATAATTGAACATTCTTTTAAAATCACAGTTTTGAATGCGATATATTTTCAGAATCAGTTTGGTTTTGCCTTTTTTAGCTATAAACACATTACTTTCTTTACCAACAAAAAGCGGGCTAATTACTTCGTCGTAAACCCCATGGCTTTGTAACTCAAACAAATTTCTATCAGTAAAGGCATCAAATACACCTCGATCTGTTCTAAACCGTTCTTGAGATGTTCTTGTAACCATTGTTAGAAGATTTACTTTTTGTTATATTAAGCTTTCTTTAATCTTTTTGACCTAGCATTTTTTGAGATGTAGTTAAATTGCTGCTTGGACTTTCTTGCTGTAAGTATAAACGGATAACTTCAGCACAGTGTGTTGGAGACGCTTCTGCGGTATTTATTTCCAAATCATACAATTTATTGTTATGAACACGACCAAACTGGTATTTGGCTATGCCAATTATTCTATCGCCCCTTGCTATTTCCCTTTGTTCAAGAACATCTATTGGACACTTTATACCTACTAATATCACCTCATAATCTGCTAACTTTCTTGCACAATCATCTACCCATACTTGTTCTTGAAGAACGTGGTCTACCACAATATTTTCTCTTGCCAGGGCTCTTCTTGCAATATCATCGTGGAACTTTGAAACCACATAATCTAATGCCCCCTGTGGTCTTTTTTTTACCAATTCTGCCTGATGTAGTCTCTTAAATTCCCTTCCAAAGTAATCTATAGATACGTAAGAATAACCATCTAATATTCTTTCTAATTCTTTGGCAATAGAAGTTTTCCCTGAACTAGAGGTTCCATTAAGAAGAATAATTTTCCCATAATGTTCTAGTCTCATAAATACTTGTTAGCAAGTTTTTTTATAAATTCTTTGTTCTTAATTACTTTTAAGTGACAATATTTCCAAAAAGTTTATATACTAGTTGTCCTTTAAGAGTAGTAAACACATCAAAACCACCTCTTTTCCCTGGTGAACTTGTTTGTTTCCTTGCTCGTCTTGGGGCCTTACTAGTTCGCTAGGGTTCTTTATAATCTTTTGAATTACAATACAAAAACGCAAATATTTGGCTTTATTTTCAATTTTAACCAAAATTATGTCTCTTATTTCTCTAATTCTTTTTTTTTACCGAAGCATTTATATATATGTTCTTAGATTTTAAACTAAAGCCCGACACAGAGAGTACCTGTGGGAGTTTACGGTAATCTCAAAAAAATTCGCTACTTTTTTGAGGCTCAAACTTCGGTTTGCAAACCAAGCCATGAACTCAGGAGTTAGTGTAACGGGCTCCATTTACAATCAATAAAAAAAAACTCGGAAGAGTAGAATCACCTTACCTCATCACTATCACTTTGCTTCCTTTGAAGCTGATCACTTTGTTGACGTATAACTTAGATTCTATTTTTCTGCAAAAATAAAACTTTAGAATGAAAGTTTACCTAACGTCGCAGGTATTGCATAATGATCGTCAATTCATACTTAATTCACACAAATCTGACATTTAAACAACAGATTTAATTAAGAGAACAGATTCATTTAGGTAGCTTTTTCTAAAGTAACTGGAGGAAAGAAATATGGCAAAAATTAGCCCTGTTGCGGCAAAATACATTGTACATGCAACCATTATAATTGAAGGGGTTGTTGATCGTCCTGACGTTATTGGTGCAATCTTTGGTCAAACTGAAGGTCTTTTAGGTAGTGATCTTGAGTTAAGGGAATTGCAACGTAGCGGAAGAATTGGAAGAATTGAAGTTAATGTTAATACTAGTTCTGGAAAGACTAAAGGAGAGATTATTATCCCCAGTAGTTTAGATAAAACCGAAACTGCTATTGTTGGAGCTGCTTTAGAAATTATCCAAAGAATTGGTCCTTGTAATGCTAAAGTACAAGTTCATACCATCGAGGACGTAAGAGTTAGCAAAAGACAGTTTGTTATTGATAGAGCAAAAGAACTATTAAGAGAGCTAACTGATAAGACCTTACCAGATTCACAAGAATTAGCTGATGAAGTTTCTCAATCCGTAAGGATGATGGAAGTTGTCGATTATGGTAAAGAAAAGTTGTCTTGCGGTCCTGCTATTGATGAAAGTGATGAGATCATCATCGTAGAAGGAAGAGCAGATGTTCTTAATTTGTTGAAGCACGGGTTTAAGAATGCCATCGCTATGAACGGGACTTCTTGCCCCGATACAATTAAGGAGCTAGCGCAAAAGAAAACTGCTACTGTTTTTGTAGATGGTGATCGTGGTGGCGACCTAATTATCAGAGAACTATTGAGCGTTACTGATATTGATTTTGTCTGTAAAGCACCCGATGGAAAAGAAGTTGAAGAAATCACTAAAAAGGAAATTCACAAAGCTTTACGTGGCAGAATCACTGCGGAACAAGCTAAGTTAGACCTAGGTGTTGATAGTAATGGTTCATTGAAAGAAGAAATTAATAAAATCGGACCTTCTGCAATGTCTAAGGGACAGTTTCAATCACCAAGAAGAAACAATGGTCCTTCTACTTCTAACATCAAGAACGATAGATCTGATCGTGGAGATAGGCCAGAAAGAACAGAGAATAGGTCAGAAAACCGTCCTGATCATCGTAATGACAATCGCAGTAATGACCGATATGGAAATAGGCCTCAAAACAATCCTCGTCAAGCTCCAAGAGAGACGAGATTATCTGCTGACGAAAAGAAAAAGTTCAAGCAGACTTTGGAAGACCTTTTTGGGACAAGAGGCGCTTGTATCTTTGACAGTAACTTAAACATCTTAGGCAAGGTACCTTTAAGCGAGTTAGAAACAACTATTAAAAGTTTGAATGGTGGAATTCATGCTTTAGTGCTGGATGGAACTATTGACATTGATTTGGTGAAGTTAGCTGAAAGAATTGGTATTGTTTACTTGGTTGGAACTAATTCTAAGGTTAAGGAAGCAAATAAAATCAACATCCTTACAGATGAACAGTTGTAAATAATTTTTTTTTTAAATTTATTTTTTCTTCTTTTTATTCTTCTTGATGAAATCAATTTGATCTTTTAACCATAACCTTTTTATTCTCAGTTAGTTTAATTTTGTTTTATGGTGTTTGATGTTATTATTGGTCGCTCTAAAAAAGATGTGGCTAAGTTTGGTAAAAAAGGTACGGTTCTTGTTGGTAAACAATACGTTAAGATGGGCCAAACCACTTCTTTATCTAATCCAGTTTATCTCGATGTTGCTGGTGCTCACGTTGTCTTCATTGTTGGAAAAAGGGGCAGTGGTAAGAGTTATACTATGGGTGCAATAGCTGAAGGGTTAGCAGATCTTCCAACTGAAATTAAACAGAACTTATCTATTGTCTTAATAGATACGATGGGTATTTATTGGACTATGAAATATCCTAATTTTCAAGATGCCGATTTAGTAAAACAATGGGGATTTGTTTCTCGTGGTTTAGATGTTAAGATTTATACTCCTTCCGGATTTTATTATAAATATCAAGAAGAAGGAATCCCTACCGATTTTCCTTTTTCTATCCGCCCTATAGATGTTGGGCCTAACGATTGGTGTACTGCTTTTAATCTCAACCCCAATTCTGCTGAAGGAGTTTTGTTGACTGAAGTGGTTCAGAATTTAAGTAAGGATGGAAAAAGTTTTTCTATTGAAGAACTCATTGAAGCAGTTAGGAACGATACTGAAAGTGAGAAGGTTGTTAGAAACGTTATCGTTAATGAATTTAAAAAAGCACAAAGTTGGAACATCTTTTCACAAGAAGGAACTCCTTTAAAAGACATTATTGCCGGTGGACAAGTTACAGTTTTGGACGTAAGTCCATACGCTACTATGGCATCTGGCTGGGAGATCAAGGCTTTAGTTGTTGGTTTAATCTGTCGGACATTATTTAATCAACGTATGTTAGCAAGAAAAACTGAAGAGTTTAAGTCGGTTGATGCAGCTATGCATTACTTTTCTAAACAAGTCGAGGAAAAGATGGAAGAACCTTTAGTTTGGATTGCTGTTGATGAAGCCCACGAACTTTTGCCACATGATGGTAAGACTGCTGCCAGCGATGCTTTAATCACCATCTTGAGAGAAGGACGTCAACCAGGAATTTCTTTAATTCTAGCTACTCAACAACCAGCTAAGATCCATACAGATGTGATGACTCAATCAGACACAGTTATTGCCCATCGTCTTACTGCTAGGATGGATGTTGATGCTTTGGGATTATTAACACAAAGTTATATGCGCCAGGGTTTAGAAAGAGAAATCGATGACTTACCTAGAGTAAAAGGATCTGCCGTAATATTCGATGATGCTAATGAAAGAATCTTTCCAGTACAAATGCGTCCAAGATTTACTTGGCATGGCGGAGGTAGTCCTTCTGCCTTGCACGAACGGAAAGACTATTTAAGTAAGGGCCTTAAGGAACTAAAAGATTTAGATTAAGATATTTACCTCAAGGATATTTAAACAATGAAAATATAAAAATGACCGCAAAAAAAAATTTTTTGGATGCAATGAAATTTCGTCACGCTTGCAAGTTATTTGACAAAACAAAGAAAATAAGTAAAGCAAATCAAAATTATATTCTGGAGTTGGGAAGATTATCTCCTTCTTCAATGGGTTTAGAACAATGGAAATTTGTAGTTATAGAAGATAAAGATACAAACCAGCTCTTGCAAGAAGCGTGTTATAACCAACCTCAAGTTGGAACTGCTAGTTTCAATGTTATTATCTTAGCTAAAGTTGAAGAGTTAAAACCAGGAAGTAAGTATTTGGAAAATATTTTACAGCGTTACGGTATAAATAAAGAGAAAAGAAGGAATCGTTACGAACAATTTTATCACCAAATTAAAGATATCAAAAGTTGGGGTGTTGCTCAATGCCACATCGCTGCAGCTAATATGATGACGGGGGCAGCTTTTATAGGAATAGATTCTTGCCCAATTGGTGGTTTTGATTCTGATAAAGTCAAGAGATTATTAAAATTAAAATTAAAATATCAAGAAGTGGCCTTGATTATTTCTTTTGGTCATCGAGCTAAGGATGCGCCAAAAAAAATGCGTTTGAGTTTTGATGAAGTCGTAGAGTTCTATTAAAATTTAACAACTTCAATTAAATTACATGTAGAATAGTTAATTTCAATTTTATCAAATGTTTTTAATGGAACTATTTCTTCTCTAGAATCAACTGAAATGATGTGATCTGGAGAGTTGGGATAAATCGTTAATTTTTCTTTTTCTTTCAAAATCATTTGAGTTAAGGTTGGTTTTCGATCTTTATTTGGTTCTCTAATTAATAATGCGAATTCATCTTCTTTAAATGGTTTACCTCCTCCATTTTTATACCAGGCTGTTGAACCAGTAAATGTAGAAACAATTATACCTGAACAATTAAATCGTTCTTCCTTTTTATCATGGATTATTGTTAAATCACTAGAACGGTAAGGGTTTTTATTTCCTAAGTATATCTCATTAACAACGGGAATATTTATTAGTTTGCTATTTATTTTAATTGATAATGAGGATAAGGGTACTATCTTGAATTTTCCTTCTTTCAGTTGTTTTAGTCTTTTTTCTAAGTTTGAAATGTTGCCGGAGGTCAATGCTCCAATACTCCCTTGTTTTGGATGTTTGTGAGAATTAGAATTGAAGCCCAACAATGGGGTCTTTCTAAAATATTTTGTGGCCAAAATAAAAGCGCCATCCCCACCAAGAGTGATGATCATGTCGTACTTTGAATGTATATCTTTAACTTGGTTTGTTGTAACATAAGTAATGGGAAGCCCATATTTTGATGCTATTGCTTTGAATTTTGTCAGAAAAGTTAAATGATTTTTATGTCCCAAATTTAACCACTTTTTAATGCTGGGGGGTAAGCTTTTCTTAGAATAAACTTTATATCTTTCCAGTTCAGTTTTTTTAACAACGCAAAGGATTTTTTTTAAAATCATCTTAAAGTTACAAAATGAGCCCAACGTTTAACTCCCAAGGTCATGATCATCCCAAGGGTCTTGCAACGTTGGGTAATTGATGAAAAGGAGAACTCATTTAAAAACATTTACATCTTTTCCAAGCGAGCAATTCTTTCATCAATTGGAGGATGGGTGCTAAAGATCTTTTGCATGAAAGAACCTTTACTTTTACGAAAAGGCGTAGAAATGAAAAGGTGTGCCGTGGCTTTGTTAGCGTGATCAACTAACGGATCCGGATCCTCCTTTATCTTCTTTAATGCATCAGCCAAACCTTTTGGATACCGGGTTAAGATTGCACCAGAAGCATCAGCTAGATATTCCCTTTTTCTAGAGATGGCTAATTTGATAGCTTCTCCAATAAAGGGGGATAAAATTGCCAAAGCTAAACCTACTAATATGAACACAATTGTCAATTGGTTGCTGTCTTTATCTCTACTTCCTCCTCGGCCCCATAAAAAACTGCGAAGAAGAAAATCAGAAAGTAATACTGTCATTCCTACCATCACTGCTGCCAACATCATCACTCTGATATCAAAATTTTTGATATGAGACATTTCATGGGCAATAACGCCTTCCAATTCCAACCTATTCAATTTCTTTAATAATCCTGTTGTAACTGTAATCGCAGAATGTTCTGGATCTCTACCAGTAGCAAAAGCGTTTAAGGCATCATCTTCAATAACATAAACTTTTGGTGGTTTTGCTAAACCTGCAGCAATAGACAATCCTTCAACTGTGTTTATTAGATGAGCATATTCTGGCTTCTGAGCTTCCTTTGCTCTGGTCATTGTTAAAATGGCATTGGCACCACCATAATAACTAATTAGAAAATAGATTGTTCCAATAACTAAAGCTAAAATAATTCCAAAATAAAGATTTCCATAAAACACTCCAAT
Organism: Candidatus Woesearchaeota archaeon CG_4_10_14_0_2_um_filter_33_13; assembly: GCA_002792115.1. GTDB lineage: Archaea > Nanobdellota > Nanobdellia > Woesearchaeales > GW2011-AR9. Next base: position 9,327 of record PFNQ01000033.1, read on the forward strand.
CAATAATCCTAAAAAGATGATGAATATTAGGAAACAGAATATCAATATGTATGATCTTCTTTTGTTGCTATTAATCTCTTCGTAGATTCCCATTACTTATCACCATAACTGATTAAACAAAAAAATAAAGTGAAAAAAACTAAAACTCAACTTTAACGTTCTTTCTTTCTTTTTCTTCCGTACCAAAAAACTCTTCCTGTTTGAATCCAAACATTTTAGCAAAAAGATTTTTTGGAAAAACTTGGATTGCTTCGTTAAAAGACATCACACTGTCATTGTAAAACTGTCTGGCATAAGCGATTTTTGACTCTGTTCCAGATAATTCTTCTTGTAACATCTTAAAATTTTCATTAGCCTTAAGTTGTGGATAATTCTCCGCTACTGCAAAGATAGACTTTAAGGCATCTGTTATTTGATTAGATGCTTTTGCTTGATTTTTCTTTGAACCGGACATCAAAGAAGTTCTTGCTTTCGTAACTTCTTCTAAAACTGACTTTTCGTGTTTCATATATCCTTTAACAGTATTTATCAAATTTGGGATTAAGTCATACCTTCTTTTTAATTGAACATCAATCTGTGCCCAAGCATTCTTCACCCTTATTCTCAAACGAATTAAGTTGTTATAAATATAAATCACAAACAATACTACTGCAATAATCACAATTATTAACCAAGTTGCCACCATTTTATTACCCTCCACAAGTTTATTAAGATTAAAATGTTAATCTGTTTTAAAAACCTTATTATTTAAAATTCATTCACTATAAAAACATAACCTAACAATATAATTTAAAATATTTTTAATCAAGCGGAAACTATATAAACAAAAACAACATCCTTTTTAAAAAAGAGGTAACTATAAATTGGTATTAGAACATATTTTCCCAGAAGACTGGTTGGAAAAGAAAGGACGATATGCTTTTATTTTGGGTTTTATTTACACAGTTATTGGAATATTAGTTGCTTCTATCTTGTTTCCTGGTGATCCGGCGTTGGTAGCTGTGGCGATAACTTCAATGTTGTTGCTTCCGGAGCTTTACAAAATATTTTCTATTGAAGAAAGACAGGAATCAATGGAAAAGAAAGTTTCCATTAAATCTTTATGGAGAGATGATATTGAGATAGTCCGGATTTATGTTTTTTTATTCTTGGGCATTTTACTGGTTTATTCTTTGGGCACCATTGTCCTGCCTCAAATGCAGGCTAACAATCTTTTTAGAGAACAATTAGAGATCAGGTTTGGGCAAGGATTTTCTGGTCAGGCCGTTAGTGTTGGAGAAGTAGCTGGCACTCTTAGTTTTACTCCGGGACTATTTTTGGATCTTCTTGGAAATAACTTTTTAGTTTTGATAGCTTGTTTTATTATAGCGCTGTTAGCTGGGGATGGAGCAATCTTCCTGATAACTTGGAATGCTTCCGTTTGGGGAACCATCTTTGGTTTAACTGCAAAATACGCTGGCGTCTTTTCTGGTAAACCCCCTTTGTATTTCTTTGCTTTGATCATGTTAATCGTTTTCCCTCACATGCTTTTGGAAGCGATATCTTATTTTCTGGCAGCCATCTCAGGCTCAGTTATCTCCAAAGATGTGATCCTAGAAGAATTTGCTTCTAATAGATTTTTTGAAGTTTTCAGCTTTAATCTTTACTTGTTACTATTTGCTTTGGTATTCTTGCTGTTAGGTGCGTTAGTAGAAACAGTAGTTTTAGATAACGTCTCTACGTATCAAGAGATTATTAGAATGAGTTTGATGGGATTAGGATAGTTTGTAAAACCGGAATCTTTTTATTCTCTCTTTCTTTCTCTAAGAGAAAATCTAAAGAGGTGTTGTTAATGGCAAAATTCAGTCAAGAATATGCAGAAGTTCTAGCTTTAGTAAAAGTTCACAAATATAAAGAGGCAGATGATAAGTTAAAAGCGCACATTGCAGAGGAACATACCCTAAATGCTTATATTCCAACGCTAGTTAGAGAACTTCATCAGTTGCAAGGCCTTGTTTCTTTGATGCAGAATCATTTGGAATCTTGGCAACAATCTCCTGGTTTTCAAGAAGAAGTTGGTACAGATAGAAACTTCATTGCCTAATTTGAAGAGAAAATGCGTTCTTTAGAACAAACCAGAAAGAACATACTACATTCGTTAAAGGGCTTGCTAAAAAAGTTTGAATAATTATCTTTTTATTTTTCATGTGGTTTACAGACATCATAAAAGTCACATTGGCCATTACCCCATTTACATAATGGGCTTGGCGATTTTGGATAATCGTGAATCTTCTCTGTAATTGAAGTGTGGGCGTGAATCAATTCAATTTCTGTTCTAGCCAAGTTTAACAACTCTTCATCAACATCCATAAACTTAAGCTTGTGGCGTAGGAAAAAGATTCCTACTTTGGATGGCATAGTGCCATGTTTTTCAAAGTATAGTAGCGAATAGATCGCCAACTGTAATTTAATACTGTCTTTCATATCAAATCGAGAGTTAGTTTTATAATCAATAATTTGAGCTTGGTCATCCACTTGATGGATGGCATCAATAAATCCTCTTACAGAATAATTATCCGAAGTATATTCCTGTTCTCTTATTGGACTTAATTGAAGAAAAGCTTCCTGTATGGGAATATTTTTTTCTTGCATAGTCTTCGCAACAGAATCAACAAATTGGTTGGTCCAGTTCATTAGCATCATCATTGTCTCTTCAAAATAGAATGATTCTTGGTCTTTGTTTAAATCCAAACTTTTCAGTTTTGGTTGATATTGTTGCCAATGGTGCATCAATAATTTTTGAATCGCTACCTTAAACTTGTTAGAGTAATTTTGTTCATTTACTTGACTTAGATCGATGTCATAAAAATCTTCTAAAGCAGAATGGGCAATGTTTCCTCTAACAGTATGGATGCTTGGAAAAGTGGGTAGTTTTTCAACATATTGATAATAATATTTTCTTTTACATTGTTTAAAGGTGTTAATCGAAGAAGGTGATTCTACTCTTTTTGCCATATGATAAAGAACGACTTTACTTTGTTTATATGTGTTTCCCTAACCTGTCCCGTGGGTAGTGGCTAATAGGAAGATTTTTATAATTTATTTAATTAAAATGGGATATGATCAAAAAAGAAACCCTGGTTATTTTTAAAGACGGCGAATTTAAAGGAGAACATGATTGGAAAGGTGGAATTCCTTTATCTATTGGAGAAATTCTCAAAGTGAATCTTAATGACAAGACCATAAATTATATTCTTGCCGATAAAGAAGTTAGTTGCGATGTTGAAGGAGAAGATCAAAAGGTAAGAGTAATTTACAAATTTAAATTAGATAAAAATTAAGAAATAATTTATTCTGTTTTTTCAACGGGATTAACTTCCTTTACTTCTTTTTTTGGAGCAACTGTCTTTTTAGCTTTCTTCTTATCAACTTTTTCTTTTTTCTTTACTCCAAAAAGATCGGCATTAACTATTCCTTTCTCATCCTTAGTTACAGTAACCTTAACATGGTGAGGTGGATTCTGGATACCATGCTTCCACAATTCTTGGTTAAGCTCTTTACTTAACTTAACGTCTTGTGATTTCATGTGTCTAACTAAAAAAGCTCGTAGTGCGTCAACGGCCTTTTTTGTCTTTCTCCACCTAGGTACTTTTTGATATTCTTTTCTTAGAGGAACGTTATAAGTTCTTTCAATTGTTTTAAATTCTGTTTTAACCATTTTTAAGCTTTAGTTTTACTCCTTCTCCAGTTTCTTTTTACTACAGTGTGTCTGGAAGGATGAACTTTTTTACCTTTTCCATAAATTTTGAAAACTGTCCAAAATGGTGCCCATTTAGTTTGTTTACTTAGTTTGATTAAACGTTTCTTTTTTGATGGGTGTTTGTTAGTAGCCATTTTATTCTTTAACTTTTCTCGCTTCTTTGCCGATTTGCACTGCTAATTTATCTAAGAAAGAAGTTCCTTTAGGAGTTAAAACTCTTCCTTTATGTGCGCCCTTTTCAGCTTTTGTAATTAATTCTGATTTTTCTAATTGTTGTAGAATCTTTCTAATGATTGAACCAGAAGCAGGAAAAAATTTTTCAGGTTTGTGACCTCGATTCTTCTTACCGCCATATTTGTGCCTTAATTTTTGTGTTCCCACTGGGCCTAATTTAGCAATACTTCTTAAAATAGCTGCAGATCTAGCATACCACCAGTCTTCACTGTCTGGCATTCTATCTTGGTGATGACCTGTCTTAACAAAAGCACTCCATTCAGTAGGTTGTACTAACTTTTGTTTCTTAAGCTCATCAGCAGCTTTATTAATCAATTCATTAGGGTTAATTTGTAATATTTGACTCATTTTTAAGACACCTTAATCATAATATGTTATCTGATGTCTGCTTTGAGAACGGGGGTTATTTATAAATGTTTTGGGTGTTTAAGATTCAATAAATCTATTATTTGCGTTTGTCTTCTAATACTATCCTAGTGAATCGTTGCTTTAGACTGAAGAAACTTTTAAATACCTCAATATTTTCTTACCTTTAAAGATTATGTTTAATTATCTTAAAACGAGGTGTGATTAAATGAAAAAAGGAATTTTACTAACATTCTTATTAATGGTTGTTTTAATGGCAGTTTCAGTAACTGCTGACCCATTAACGGCAATTTCTGGGTTTTTAAATAGTGTTTTTGGTTTTATAGGGAGCACTGCATTTTTAGGCGCAGCACAATTTGGTGGATTATTAAAATTATTATATGCGGGTTTAGTGTTTACACTTCTTTTCTCTGCATCTGCTTTGATTAGAGACCACTTAAAAAAAGGCCCTGCTGTAGCAATCTCTATCATCATTGCAATTTTAGTTGCTTTAGTAACTCCAACTACAATGTTATTGGCCTTTGTTACAACTTACGCTACTTTAACAATGGGAATTTTATTTGGTGTTCCTGTTGGGGGCATACTTTGGTTTACTGTTGCTCACAGAACAAAAACGTGGGGTATGTTCATTGCTAAGTTGATTGTAATTATGTTGGGTTTTTGGATAACTAGTCAATTTGTTCTTAGTGTGCAAGGCAGAGGAGGTAGTTTTGTGCAAGCTGTTCCGACGTCAGCTGGCGTTGCTGGAAGTATAATTACTTTCTTCACTGAATGGGCACCAATTGTGTTTGCATTAGCACTGTTCTGGGTAATTGTTGACTTCTGGTTCTTAGCTGGAAGAGAAGAACGTGGCGGATCTGAAGATTCTGATGATGGCGGTGATGCTGCTGGAAAAAGAGAAGGTTTGAGAACTAGTATTGGCGGATGGATCAGAAATAACCTTAGCGTGGAAAAAGAATTTACCGAAGATGAAATTATCTTGATTAGAAATGCAGAAAATGCCTTGACTAGAATTGATGCTGCGATGACTGCTTTACCTCCTGTTCCAACAGATGCAGAGGTTAGGACTATTGCGGAAAGATTTAGAAGACAAGTTTTAACACCACTTGCTAAGGCCGCAAAAATTGAGAAAAAAGCATTGGGAATTATGCGCGATCTTACTCGAAAAGAAAGAAGAGCAGGCACTTTAGATGCAAGGGACAGAACTTTAATGGCGGAAGCCGAAGCAATTGGTAATGAAGTTAGGGCCATCATTAATGGAGCTAATGGATTAAGAGAATTGATTGAAGAATTAGAAAGAATATTGGGTGGTTCACCAGCTCCAACTGCTGCGGCCGTAAGTTCGTCAAGGGGTAGAATTATGACTGCTCTTGCGGGATTGCGTGGTTTTATGACTTCTGCACTTGGACACCTTGGTGCCTTTGTAGCTGCTTTGAGAGGAAGAGCAGCCTCTCCAGGACCTTCTGGTGGAGCAACTCCCCCTGGACCGGGTCCTTCCGGTGGAAGAGGTCCAAGAGTAAGGACGCCTTAAACCTTTTTCTTTCTTTTATTATCTTTTCTTACAACAAAAAACTTATAAAGCGAAATGGTATCCTTAAACATTATGAAAAAGAAGTGGATGTTATTTGTTATTAGTTCTTTACTTTCCATTCCGTATGCTATTGCAGATATTGGTTCTACTTTTGGCAATGTTTGGTACAAAATTATGAATGTTGGTAGTCTCGGTTTTTTAGGTTTAGGTGAGGGAACAGTTGTTGCTGCATTTACTAGAATATTATTATGGATTTTAATGTTTACCGTTTTTTTTGCTGTGATTATTTACATGAGTGCAGAAGGAAGACCATTAAAATATTTTAAAAAAAACCATGCTATGGTTATTGCTGCTGTTTTGGCAACTATCGGAGCAATTTTCTTGCCAGTTGAAGTTATTCTAGCGGCCGGTGCAGGGTGGGGTACAGCAATCGCTCTATTATTAATTGGTGGTCCAATAGTCGGAATTGCTTATTTGTTATGGTATCTTCCTGGCAAGGACGAGCATGGCAACAAAATTCCCGAAACCAAGTGGACCGTATTTTTGAAGATCGTAATTTGTTTACTATTATTGTGGATTTTAAGTGTAATGAAATATCATGTAGGTAGGATGGCATAATGGCAATCGGTTCAGATATTAGCAGTTTTGTGAGTAGTACAATAGGCACAACTGTAAATGATTTTATTGACCTAGCTATTGTTATTGTTACTTTAATGTTAATTTGGTATGTGATTAAATTCTTTTTAGTTGGTCCTCCAACACCAGAGGATAAGGCTGCTAAACGAGATCGTGAAAGTGGTGAGGCGGAAGAGGCAAAAAGAAAAAGGGGAGAACTACTTGAAGAGAGAAGAACTCGCAAAGAAGCAGCAGAAAAAATTGAGGTTCAGAAAAGAAGAGAACACAATATGAGATTGCCGTTAGGCAATTTGATTCACGCCATGACTGATTGTACCGATACTGTTCATTCGTTGAGTGAAGGCAGAAACGCTGCACGCAGAGTTTCAGCAACGGGTGATGCAACAAGATCATTGCATAGTTGTAATAGTCGTTTAAGACAAGCCGCTAGGGCGGTTAGGGGAGCATTACATCGAGAGAGAGATCATACTTTACATGGGGCTTTAGATAATATTTATCGATTTTTAGGAGCTGCTGAACATGAAATTGCAAATATCACTATTCCTAATCATGCAGATCCAAACTGGGTAGCTCTGGCTGCTACGGCAAGTACTCAAGTAGATCATATTCGTGCAGGTTGTGACAGCATTAGGCAGGCAATTGATCAGTATATCCGTGATGGGACTCAAGCAACTATTGCTGCTATTACTGCTGGAACTCCTTCACCTGGGCCTTCTGGTGGAAGAAGACGCCCAGTAGGAACTCCTTAAAAAAAGAAATAAAATTAAACTTTTAATCTAAGCAAATCTTGTTCTAACCGAGTATAGACTTCTTGTGCTTTAACAGGGTCTTTCTCTACAACACTAAATCTAACCTGATCTACTAAATACCTTGCTCCAGCTTGATCTAATTGGCCCGCACCAGTTAAATCTCTACTAATAATCCAATCTAGGTGTCTTGCTAAGTTTGCGGCGTTGTAAGTTGAAAAGGCAGCATCTAATTGTGTAGATACAGATTCAACTAATTGTGAAGTACTATAATCAACACCTAACGTTCTTATTTCTGTTTGTTTTTGCATTTCTCTGTATTGTCTATTAGTTTCCACAATGTGATCAAACTGCATTCTAATCTCTTCGTTAGACAATTTTGAGAGCGCTCTGCCTGGGAACAAGTCTGTGTATCCATGATCCATCCCCTCTATGGTTCCCCATTGCAAAAATGGTTTACTGCCATCTCTTTCTACCCAGTCAAAGAATCCAGATGGTTTAACCATATTAATGTCTGTTCTTTCTAGGAAATATACCATGGATTTCCAGAGCCTTTCTGAGTCCCATCTCGCAGCCAAGTAAGCAGTTTCTTTTTCCTGTTTAGATTTATCAAAACCAATGTGGTGATGATTTACTACAGAGTCAGGGCAGTTAACTAATCTGAATCCTAAATCCGCAACTTGAAATGAATAATCATAATCTTCAAATCCGTTTAAATATTCTGGAGCATGGGCTACTTGTTCAACTACTTCTCTTCTGTATAATGTGGCTCCTCCACATAACCAGTCACAATCCATTTCCCCAGTAATATTTGGGTCATTCTGGTCCATTCCTTGGTCTACTTCATCAAAAGATCCAAAATAATTATCTTCTAGCCTTAATCTTCCGCCGTTAAGTTGAATCTTCCCATTAGGGAACACGATCCTACTGCTAACTCCCCCAATCTTTGGATCACTCTCCATTCTAGTTAATAATGCTTCTAACCATCCTTCATTATATGTCATATCATTGTCAATAGTGTAAACATAATCTCCTCTTGCTTGTTTGACGGCTTGTGCTCTACCTCCAGAACAACCTAAGTTCTGCGCACTATAAGTAACTCTTATTACTCCATTGCCATCTTCTCTTGAAGCCCCATCTATAGATCTAAGATAATTAATTGTTTCCGCTTCAGAATGGTTATCAAAGACAATAACCTCAAAAGGTAAGTCCGTATTGGCATATAAACTTTCAATATTACGTCTTAAATCATCTAACCGGTTGTATGAAAGTATAACTACTGAAGTCAAGGGTTGGCTATCTTCGCCACTTACAAGAGTTTCAAGAGTTTTTGTATGTGCCATGGTGTCTTTAAAGTGACCCCTATATTTAAATCTTTCTATTATTTGTCACTTACAAGTGACAATAAACTTTACCTCTCCAGTTTGAACAATTTTCTATTGTAATATTGAGTGTCCTCGCCTAGTGATGTTACAGTTCTGTACTGGGTGTTAGTTCTTATAAATCGTTCAAGATTTTCTTCTCTTAGATCAAGTCCAGATCCGGTCACTTGACCACCTTCATTTGCTTGTCCAATGTCAAAGTACATTATCGGAGCCATTTTACTTAACTGAGCAAATGCTTGCTTGGTGGCTTCAGGAAAACCTGCCTGGGCAATATTATGAATTATACTCAAACAAACAATTCCATCAAATTTTTCTGCGTTGTTATCTTTTAACCAAGCGGTTAATTCTTCATTATGGTATCTGCAGTCAGTGCCAATTACTTTGTTTAATATTCCTGCAATTTCTGCGTAAGGTTTATGCATCTCAACACCATGTGCTTCCGCTCCTGCTAAATTTAACATTCTAGTATGATATCCATTTAATGAACCTGCATCCAACCATCTTTGTCCAGTTAAATCTCCGGTATCGGCTGCAATCATTTCTGCTCTTTGTCTTCCTCTTGCAAAGTTCCATCCTTGAAATTCTGGGTGTTCTCTTTCTGGGAAAATAGGCATATAACTAAAATCACTATTTCTAACTCTTCTTAATCTATCAATCAAGTTTTGCCATTGTGGATCTCTTGCAGTAATTTCTATAGATAAAGTATCTATTCCAAGATGCGCCGCGATAGCTGCACTTTCATATCCTCTGTCTATAATTATTTCTCCTCTTGGACCAATCTGTGCACCAATATCTAATGGTCTACCTGATACTGCTGAATCTCTTCTTTCTAAAAATGTTCTAACATTTTTGGCAGCTTCTTCTGGGGAACAACCCCTTTCTAGAAACATTGTGTAATAATCTGTTGCTTCAACTTCTGTACCACTTAATATCTGACCCAATGTTTGAAATTGTGCCATCTCTGTAATTGGTACAAGGGCTGTACGCCCTACTAAATTTTTGGGATTAACGGTTATTGTGTTTGTCATTTTTATTCTCCTCTCTTCAAGCTTGCGTATGTGTTTGGTAAAAGTGAAACTGTTCTTGATATTCCTTGAAGAAAAATTTCGTCGGCATTAGCTCCTTTTTTCAATTCAAATTCAAGTCTAGCAATGTGTCGATATGCTGTAGTCAACAAAATTAAATCTTCTACTGGGCCAGGAATTGGAAACGTACTTTGATATGCCTCTAGAAAAGTTCTTGCTCTTTCCATATCAACTTCTTTGAGTTTGAATGTCCCGTCTGTTTCTTCGTAAATACTATTAAATTCATGAATCGCAAATGCTAAATCATATATTCTTTTTCCTGGTGCAACGCCATCTAAATCAAATACTCCAGAAACTTGATCATCTTTAAATAAAACATTTCTTTGGTGGTAATCTCTATGGATCAAAGACGTTTCTCTCATAGCAGGTAAATATCTTTCTTCTTGTGTAGCTTGATCAAAGTCTATTTTTAATCTTTCAAGTGCAGGTAAAGCTTCTTGTAATGTCGCAGCAATATTTGAAGAATATACTCCCTCTGCTTGTTGAATTTTTAAAATTAAATCTTCTGTTGATTGTGCACATCTTCCTAAAAATGAATCATCATTTCCTTGAAATGTTGTAAAGGGTACAGTAGCCTGATGAAACCTAGCTAATGTTCTGGCTGCATCTTTTAATTCTTCTATATTCCAAGAATGAAAATGGCCGTCTTTAAACACATAAAGAGCATAATCACTACCTTGGTGGTTAAATATTGTTTCTGTTGTACCTCTAATGGGGTAGGCTATTGGGAAAACATTTAATCCTTTATCATTAAGATATCCTAAAACAATATGTTGGAAAGCTAATCGATCTCTTTCAAAAGAAGAATCATGTTTTTTAAGTACTCTTGGTCCTTGGTCTGTTTTAAGAATATGTACTTCTCCACTTCCAGATTGTTGTGGGTCATCTTCTAATAAAGAAAGACCATATCTCTGTTCTACCTCTTCCATCAATTTAGTATCTAACGTTATCATTACACCGTAGTAATATGGTTGTCAATTTATAAACTTTTTGGTACAAAAAACGTTTATTTTGTATCCCTTAATTTAATAAAAAAATGAAAAATTAACTGTTAAAAAATCCGGCTTTTTGCATGTTCCAAAGTCCTCTTCTAATCCCTGTGTATACTTCTCTACCTTTTGATGCATCTCTTTCTCTGGAATTTTTCTTAATTTCAGAAACAACTAGTTCTGCAGTTTCATCCGTTAGTTTTCCTCTACTAGCAACAGCAGTTCTAACAAAGTAACTTAAGTGGGTAGTTAGGTTTCCTCTATTAAAACCTGTTAATGCAGCATCCATTGTTGGAGCAACACCCTCAATGATTCCTCGAACATAGTGGTCTGTGGCTTTTTCCATTTCTCCTTGTCTTAAATAAATTAGACCTAAACTAAAATGTAGCTGCGGACTATTTGGATCTACCTCTAAAACATGCTCTGCAAGACTTAATGCTTTTGTTAAGTAACCTTCTCTCCTAAGTTGTTCCACTCTTTCTGCATAAGCACTACTAATTACTAATTCCTTTCCTTCTGCTGCAGCAGTTAGTTTTGCAATTTTCGATTCATAAGTAGTTTTGGCTCTGGCAGCTTGAGTTTTTACAGTTTGTAACTCACCTTCTAAACTTCTTCTCGTTCTAGAAAGCATTTCTTCTGCAGCTTTAATTCCAGATTCGTAACCTGCTTTTTCTCGTCTCAATTCTGCACTAACTTCTCTTGCTCTATTTTCTGCAGTACTTTTAGCAGATCTTTCTCTGGCTAAGCTGGCATCGTAAGCTGTTCTATCACGCGCGATTCTAGATTCATATTCTGATCTTTGTTTGGTAGCATCACTTCTAGCCCTGCTTAACGCTTCCTCAGCAAAATGTAATCGTGATTCCAAGTCCACAATTTCGCTTCTATCAACACCACCACTAGCAATCAAACGCGGAATTTCTGTATCTGCATTAGCTAACGTTATTCTGACTCTGCCATTATTGTAAACTAAAATCTGTTCTGGGCGATATCCAATCCTTCCATTAACTATATCATACAACGTAGTCTGTAAAGATCTTAACTCTTTTGTTACGGAAGCAATCTCTTCATCTCTAGCAACAATTTCCATCATTGCACTTTCTAGTAGTGCTGTATCTCCACTACTTGATGGATCTGTAGTTACATATTGTATAACAGCGTCAGTTAATTCCTTAGCTTCTATGTTCCGTACATCAGCTGCGCCATTAACCTCACGACTAAAACGCTCCGCTAATGTTTTTGTTGCAGGATCTGCAAAACCATTTCTGTCTGGATGATACTTTAACATTAAAGCTCGATGTCTAGCTTTTAATACTTCTCTAACTCCATCTAAATCAACATGTCCACCTTCGTGGACATAGCAAGCTAGTTCTGCTCGAAGTGATAATGTGTCCAAATTTCCAATGGCTTTTTCTACAGTCATAGTTTAATTTTATTGACTTCCACCAGTTAACATTAATCTAACTTTATCAGCAGTTGGTCCTGCTAATTGATCTAAAAACTTTTGATATGTTTCAGGTCCACGAACCTTCTGTACCATTCCAACGATTGCTTCAGGTAAGATGGTTTTAGCTTCATCAAACCTTACAAAAGTACTTCGTCCTGTTACTTTAGTTGGTTCATAAGTTCCTTGTCTAAATACTTCTTCTCCCGTTGTGCCACCACACCCAACCATATAAGTGTAATCTGCAACAGTAGCTAAAGCAACTAGTTGGTTTGGTCCTTTTTGGTTTGGACAACCATCATCAGCGAAACTATAATTATAACCACCTACAGAAAACGATCTAGATTGTGTTCCGTGTGGCATAGCATCTCCAAACATAATAACAACTTGTTTTGTTGTCGGAGCGACTTTTTTTGCATCCATGATTCTTGTACTTAAATCTGCAGCTAAACATTCGTATGCTTCTGGTTCATCTCCTCCATGGGTGTTAATTAATCCTGAAACTTGTCCTGTTAATGCTGATGTATTTCTAGTAAAAGAATTATCTTGTCCATAAGTTCCTAACATCCTTACTCCCGCTCTTTCTAATTCAGTTCGGTCACAATGGTCTCCAACTCCTAAAACGCAAACTTCAATACCCTTGTCTGCTTCTAATAATTCTCTTCCAATATATCCTGCACTCTCTTTAACTCTAGAAATTACACTGGCCATACTTCCGGTTGTATCCATGACAAAATAAACTTGTACATTAGCACCTTCTTGTCTTGCTTCTGCTCTTTGATGTAATTCTTCCTCAATTCCACCTGGAAGGGTTTTTGCTCCTGGTGTGTCTGAACCTAATCTTAATCTGTCCCCAGCTCCACCACCTAATGCTCCTGCTGGACTTTTTCCTAATCTTGCTTCTAATGCTTTTCTAATATCATTTCCTGCCATAATAATTCACCTTTGTATTGTTTATTAAAATTAATTTAACCATACTATTTATAAAACTTGCGGTTTGTTTTCACTCCAAAGTAAGAACGAATTATTTTTTTAATGTTTAAACGTATTCTTGAACAGAGTTAAAACTAATCTTGAAATAACTAAGAAATAAATGAAATCTTATTCGATTTTAATTTTTGTGCCAATAGCTTGGCCAGGTAAACCTTTCTCGTCAAAAATGGTTCTTACATTACCAGTTCTACCATGCAAAGCAGTAATCTTACCCTTAATTACTTTTCCTGAAGGAGAGGTCCAAGCAACAACCTTACCGACCGTTTTAGCTGCATCTTCTGCACTATCAGCTACTTTAAGAATCATCTGTCTGGTGTTCTGGTGTTCTCTTCCTTGTCTAAAATGCATTACAGTTGCTTCCATAGTTTAAGCTAAAACTGACGGTTATTTAAAAAGCTTTTGATACTTATTGATTCAATTACCTAAATCATTAAAAACCACAAGACTTTTGGTTTGATTTATGATAAAAGGTCAGGTGGTTGCAGGAGATTTTTCTAAAGTAGTTATGCGTGTTAAATCTAATCAAGAAGTTGAGTTAGGGGAACTTGTAGTTATTGATGGAAAGAATGAACGATTCATTTTGCAAGTTTATGATTTAATTTACGGCAGTCAAATTTCGCAGCAGAATTTAGAAATGGTTGCCGGTATGAATCTTGAAGAAAGTAATTTTAACATTATGGATGAATCTCTCCGTAATTATCAATTAGCTTTCTTGAAACCTGTATTAAACATTGCAGATAAAAGTAAGACTTGCAAGAAACTTCCTGATTTCTTTTCAAAAGTTAGAGTTGTTACTAAAGAAGATTTGGCTTTTATTACTAAACCGCAGAACCCACTTTATCTTGGCCATTTGAGAAGTGGTAGTAAAGAGATGGATTTTGAAATTTTTTTAGCAGGAAAAGATGTTCTTTCTCATCACGTTTTAATTCCTGCAAGTACTGGAAAAGGAAAGAGTCTTGATGAAAATGAAGAAGTTCTGATCAAACTAGATGGTAATTTTTCTATAAAACCGATTGGTGAGATTGTAACTAATCCAATCTTTAGAGATTCTAAATTAGAAGTAATGAGTATGAACCCAAGAAATTATTCTGTAGATTTTAAAGAAGTGACCAATTTTGTTAGACATAAAGCCCCATCTTGTATGTATTGGGTAACGACAGAAAGTGGTCGTGAAGTAATGGTTACTAAAGATCATAATTTATATGTTTTAAGAGATGGAGATTTAAAACTTTTAAAAACACAAGATATTTCTAACCAAGATTATGTTCCTTTACCTTTAAAAATAAACCATCAAGGGAACATAACCAGCTTGAACTTGTTTGAACTTCTTAAAAATCAAAAGGAAATATATGTTTTACCAAATGAAGATATTTTCAGAAAACTAAAGCCCAAGGGGGAGTGTTTAAAGATCTTAGCAAAATACTTCACTAGGCCATCGCAAAAATACAACGATTTAATTGTTAGAAAAAATAAAATTAGAATGACTTTTTTATTTCAGTTACTAAAGGAAGAATTGTCTTATGACGAATTAAAATCTGTTATCTTATCAGATTATCATTCCAAAGAAAAATTAACCGCAATTTATTCTTTAAGTGAAGAATTCTTACAATTATTAGGATATTACATTGCGGAAGGATATTGTTTAAACGATAATAGTTTCAGGATTAGTTGCTCAGAAAAGGCCGGGCAAAGTTTATTAAACAAGATTTTCAGTAAACTAGATTTACATTGTTTCTGGATTAGGAAAGAAGGTAAAAATGCTGATGTTGGAGTATCTTCATCTATCTTTACAAAGATTCTAAAAGAACTAAATGTGGGAAGAGTTTCAGGAGATAAAAGGTTACCTAATCTCTTTATGGGTCTGTCCAATCATAATTTAGCAATCTTGCTTAGAACATATTTTGAAGGAGATGGGGGTGTAGATATTGTAAAAACATTAAAAAAAAGGAATTTTATGATCTCTACTACCACAAAATCTAAGAGGCTTGCTAGTGATTTGTGTTTTGCCTTATACCGGTTTGGAATATTCTCAAGATGTAAAAAAATGTGGAAGAGGTCTACCAACACTAATCACCTGGGAGGGTGGTATTATCGGATTAAAATTTCTGGTAAGTCTAACATAATTACTTTTTTATCAGAAATTGGCTTTCAATTCTCTAGGAAAAATAGTGTCCTTAAAGATAAATTAGAGTATAAGGAGAATACAAATGTTGATTTAATTCCTATGAACACTAATTTGTTTAAATTAAAGAGATTAGAAACTGGATTAAGTCAAGTCCAATTTGCCCAAAAGCTAAATTGCTCTTCTTCAATGATTTCTGCAATTGAAATCGGGAGAAGAAGACCTAGTAGAAATTTATTTAACCATATTCTATCTACATTTAATAATTTTAATGAATTACGCTATTTAACAAACTTCAGATGGGATCGGGTGAAAGAAATAAAAAGGGTAAAATATAATAAGAAATATGTCTATGATTTAACAGTTAAGGATAACAAAACATTTCTTGCAGGACACGGAGGTGTATTTGTCCATAATAGTAATTTAATGTCCTGTGTTTTATGGGAGATCCTAAATCATAATTATGCAGGAATGTTAGTCCTTGATCCTCATGATGAATATTATGGTAGAACGGGCTTAGGGCTGAAGGACCATCCAAACAAAGAACGGGTTTGTTATTACACCACATCAAACCCACCACCTGGTGCAAGGTCATTAAAAATTAATTTATCTAAATTAAAACCAGAACACTTTCAAGGGGCAATTTCACTATCAGACCCACAAAGACAATGCCTTTATGCATACCATCGCAAATTTAAAGATAATTGGATTCTTGCTATTCTTGAAGAAAAGATGATTGAAGGAGTTAGTTTTCATGAAGATACGATTTCAGTTGTTAAAAGAAAGTTGATCTCTTTACTTAATCTAGAGGTAGAGAACGGGCAGATTTATTGCCAAGGTATTTTTGATCACATTGCCGGAGAAAACACTACTAGTGAAATATGTCGAGAGTTGGAACAAGGCAAGGTTGTTATAATTGATACTAGTTTATTCTCTGGATCTATTGAAATTTTGGTTGGCAGCCTTATTACTAATGAAATATTTGATAAATATAAGTACTACAAAAAAACTGGGATTCTGGAGGATAAACCGGTTATTTCTGTGGTCTTGGAAGAAGCACCAAGAGTTTTGGGAAAGAAAGTTTTGGAACAAGGAAGTAATATTTTTGACACTTTAGCTAGAGAAGGACGTAAGTTTAAAGTTGGTCTGATTGCCATTACTCAATTACCAAGTGAAATCCCTAAAAACATTTTGGCTAACATGAACACCAAGATAATTCTAGGAATAGAAATGAATTCAGAAAGACAGGCAGTGATCGAATCTTCTCCCCAAGACTTAAGTCAAGACAATCGCAATATTGCATCTTTAGATAAGGGCGAAGCTTTAGTAACTAGTACTTTTACAAAATTTGCTGTGCCTGTTAAAATTCCTTTGTTTAAAGAATTAGTTCATAATAATAAGAACAAAGAAAAATTTAATCAAAAAATTGATGGTAATATATTCTCGTAATCAAATTTTTGTGTCTGTCATTTCAAAAGCGGCTCTTAGAGTTTTGTAGAACCCATCAGCTTTTTCTTGATCTTTTATAATTAAGCCTTTTCCAACTTCTACCATCAATCGATCAGCCTGTTCTGTAGTTAGTCTTCTTTCTCCTGCAAAATCTCTTCTTAACAAATATCCCACATGTTTTGCAAAGTTTGTTCTATTATATCTTGTGAAAGCTTCATCCATTTCTCTAGCCATGGGCTCGATTACAGCACGAGCGTAACATTGGTTTGATCTATCTTGCTCTTTGATGTGACAGTATGCAGTACTTAACACAAGTAATTTTCTTACATTATTACCTATTGCAACTTCAACCCCATTTAATGTTGAGATTGCAGAATCTTTTTTTCCAATAGTGTGATACTCTTCTGCAACACGAATTGCAAGAGGCACTAATAGTTCTTCTTGTGTTAAAATCTCAGCAATTTTATTTGGAACTGTATCAACAATCGCTCTTAATGGGACCTTAGCTAAAACTCCTGCTACAGATTCTCCTTCTTCTGCTCTTTGCAGATAATGTTTGGCCAACTCAACAGCAGGTTCAACTAAACGCTCATCTTGTGTTAATGCTTCTGTTAATAATCTGCCAGATTGGGCAGGATAATTATAAGTTGTCTTTCCAACTAATCCATTCAAATCGTAAACAGCTTTAAAGAATAAATATTCTGGAGTTGCTACACCATCATTTGACATTACAACCGCACTTATAGCTTGCAGTTCTGCTGGAGTAAACATTTCCCCTACAACTTGTTGGGATGGATCAGTATGAACTAATATTCCTAAATGTTCTGTTAACATTTCTCTTAAGTCTTCATTACTTAGTTCTGGAAAGGGAATATCTTTAATCATTTCTTCAACACCAGTATAATATTCATCTTTCTCAGATTTTCTATGCTCTCGTTTATCTCTAGCTCGTAAGATGCGTGGAATAATTGCTGCTTCTTTCATTAAAGTAAGAGAATGTATTGTGTCGTCTTCTGTATTCGCTCTAACTCCAGAAGTAATTAACATTGATAATTCCGGCAAGATACTTGCTTGTAGATAATCAGCTAATCCTAACCATGCCTTTTGTAACTGTGCGTTAGATTGATAGAGTTCTGAATTTAAAGATAATAATCTAATTAAATCCTCTGCCCTTATAGGAAGATTTTTTGTTACTTGGGTACCATTAGTTCTCACTTCCCATAATTTTGGATCTTCCACAAAATAAACTACTTTTTTTGCAATGTCTGCAAACTGTTTTAATGTGCTTGGTTCTACTCCCAATTCTGCTGAATAAGCGCGATCTTCAAATAAATGTCTTTTTCTTGCTTCATGTTCTCTAGTTAATTCTTGGATATATTCTGTTCTTGCAATTACATCTTCTAATCTGCCTGCTGGAAGTGGAACACTAACATCAGCTGCAGCCGCAAGCTTTGTAACAAAGTCTTGAAAATCATTTACATTATTTCCACTTAATGATTCAGTAGAAAGTGTTGCAGCTTCTAATGCAGCATTATCTTGATTTAACCTTTGAACGTATGAAGTTTGATCTAAAATTATTTGACCAAAAGTTTTCTTTTTAGGGGTTATTGTGAGTACCATTTACACATAATAAAGCATATGTTTTATAAACCTTTCGATAAATTCATCTCTGGAGAGTAGTTACGCGGGTTTAAATTATTTGTTAAAGTTTCATCTCCTATGAAGCACAATCTTAAGATTACTACCATCCTCATTTTAATGTTTCTGATAGCGCAATTTTTAGGCATTTTAATTTTAACTCAAAATATTGATGTTAAACAAACCGAAGTTGAAGGAAAAACTACTTTTAAAGAAATTCCTTTTGTGGAAAGACCACCAATTCAAGAAAACCATTCATATATCCCTATTTTATTAGCAGTTTTAATTGGCACGGGAATCTTACTTTTATTAATTCGTTTCAATTTAACTTGGGTTTGGAAGATCTGGTTTTTATTGGCAATCACCATCGCTTTAACTATTGCCTTTGGTAGTTTTATTCCTTATTCTATTGCTTTATTTCTAGCTTTATTGTTATCTCTTTGGAAGATTTTTAAACCAAATGTTTGGATTCAGAATATAACTGAACTATTTATTTATGGTGGATTAGCGGTTATCTTTGTCCCAATCTTTAACATTTTTTCTGGAGTTATTCTTTTAATTTTAATCGCACTTTATGATGCTTATGCTGTTTGGAAATCTAAACATATGATTAAAATGGCCAAGTCGCAAACTAAAGCTAAGGTTTTTGCTGGATTTTTAATTCCTTATCAATTAAAGAGAAATATCCTTCCTGAAAAAGTAAAAACAACTTTGAAAAAAACGCTTCTCCTTAAAGTTAAAACAAAGTCATCCAAAGGTAGGGTAGCAATGTTAGGCGGCGGAGATGTTGCTTTTCCTTTAATCTTTGCAGGAGTAATTCTTAAAGAGATGGGGTTGTGGCAAAGTCTTTTAGTACCATTTTTTGCATTATCTGGATTAATTATTCTCTTCAAAATAGGTAAAGAAAAAAAGTTTTATCCTGCTATGCCGTTCATTTCTTCTGGATGTTTAATTGGTTTAGCGGTACTTTATTTACTTAATTATATCCTCTAACAGGACTACGATATTCACTATAATTTTGAGGAGAAACTAATAAACCATCTTTAGCAGCAATCGTCTGCACTCCAGTAACTCTTTGGATTTCTCTTGCCTCTACCAAAGGATCTGTTCTTAACATATCCAAACCAAAATGTGTCATGATAGCTAACTTTGGCCGTACATGAGTTATAATTTTTATCGCTGCTTCCGTATCTAAATTCTTGCCTTGTGCTTTGTTTCCAGGATAAGGAACATTCATAATTATAATGTCGGAACCGGTTAATTCCTCTAACAATTGTGGAGTTAAAGCAGTGTCCCCCGTATAACTTAAAGTGAATCTAGGACAGAAAAATTTGAAGCCAATTGCTGTTTTGTCTGTGTGGTCCGCCGATAAAGCGTTAATCTCAGTAAGTTCTATCCCCACCTTGTGATTCTTTTCCATTGGAATGGCCTTTTCAACTAAATTTTGGTGAAATTTTGTTATAACTGGATGACTATCTTCTGTTGGTTGAAAAATAGATTTACTTCCTAAAACAATCCCCCTATGTTCTATTCCCGAGTGGGTCATTGCTTCAATAATCATATTTAAGTCATTACAATGATTCAAATGATTGTGAGTAACAAGAATTGCTGTGGTGTGGTTTAAATTAACCCCATACTCTTTAGCTTTAACTAACGCTCCAGGTCCAGGATCTAGGTGAAATTGAAGGTCTTCTACCTGTAGAATAATTCCTCCAGAAGATCGTAATTGTTTACTAACTACTGCAGAACTTCCTGCTGTACCCAAAAATAATATGCTTGCCACAAGTATCCCTCTGCTCATGTAGGAGTGTCGGGGTTAATAAAGATTATTATGCTCAAAAAGTGAGTTCTGGTGCATTAAATCAATAATTGTACTAACATCTTACACAATTTTTATAAAACAGCCTTCTTGTGAGGTTGTATTATCTTTTATTTTTGGGGTGGAAATTATGACAAACAATAATAATATGCAACCAATTTTTATCTTACCAGAGGATACTAAAAGAACGACTGGCAGAGACGCTCAAAGAAATAACATTGCTGCAGCTAAAGCAGTTGCACAAACCGTTCGGACAACACTAGGTCCAAAGGGTATGGATAAGATGATTGTTGATTCTATGGGTGGTGTTATCGTAACTAATGATGGTGTTACAATCTTGAAAGAGATGCAGATAGAACATCCTGCGGCCAAAATGGTGGTTGAAGTTGCTAAGACACAAGAAGATGTTGTTGGTGATGGCACTACAACTGCAGTAGTTTTAGCGGGGGAATTGTTAAAAAAGGCAGAAGATTTGTTAGATCAAGATATTCATCCGACGGTATTGGCTAGGGGTTATCGATTAGCAGAAGTAGAAGCACAAAATATTCTTAAAAGAATCTGTGAACATATTTCCTTACAAGATGAAGATTTGTTAAATAATATTGCCATAACTGCTATGACCGGGAAGGGTGCAGAAGCAAATAAAGAACCGTTAGCAAAATTAATTGTTAAGGCCGTTAAGGGACTTACTGAAATGATCGATGGAAAGTTAAGAGTTAACGTCGCAAATATTAAGGTTGAAAAGAGAGTTGGGGATGGAATTGAAGAAAGTGAATTAATTGAAGGTATTGTTTTGGATAAGGAAAAAGTTCATACTGAAATGCCTGTTAAAGTTGAAAATGCTAAAATTGCTTTGTTAGACTCAGCATTAGAGATTAAGAATACAGAGATTGACGCAAAAATCCAAATTACTAATCCCGATCAACTTAACTCATTTTTAGAACAAGAAGAACGTTCTTTAAAGATGATGGTTGAGAAAGTTAAACTTAGTGGGGCCAATGTTTTATTTTGTCAGAAGGGAATTGATGATCTTGCTCAACACTTTTTGGCAAAAGCAAAAGTTCTAGCCGTTAGAAGAGTTTCAAAAAGTGATATGGAGAAGTTGGCTCAAGCAACCGGAGCAAAGATAATTAGTAACTGGAAAGAATTATCAGAGGAAGATTTGGGTTACGCCGGATTAGTAAGAGAAGAAAAAGTAGCCAATGAAGAAAGCATTTTTGTTGAAAAGTGTCTTAATCCAAAAGCTATGACTCTGTTAGTTAGGGGTGGAACTGAACATGTTGCTGAAGAAATTAAAAGAGCAGTTACTGATGCTTTAGGAGATTTGGCCGCGGCATTAAAAGAAGGGAAAGTTGTTGCAGGAGCCGGATCTACAGAAATTGAATTGGCTTTGGGATTAAAGCGATATGCTTCTACTCTTAGTGGAAAGGAACAATTAGCCGTACAGGCTTTTGCAGAAGCAATGGAAATTATCCCTAGGACCCTAGCGGAAAATGCCGGTTTAGACCCAATTGATGTTTTAACAAAGTTAAGATTAGAGCATGAAAGAAATAATAAATGGGCGGGGATAAATGTTTTTACTGGAGAAGTAATGGATGCCTGGAAAAGTGGGGTTATTGAACCATTAAAAATTAAAACTCAGGCCTTGAGTAGCGCAGCAGAAGTAGCAGAGATGATCTTAAGGATTGATGATGTCATCCTTGGTGGAAAATCAGAACATCATCAACTACCTCCAAATATGCATGGATTGATGTAGAGAACCTTTTTAAAGAACAAAATTTTTCTTTTTCTTTCATGAAAATCACCAATATGATTTCTTTGTTTAGGGTTGCTGCCCTTCCAATAATTATAAACCTAATCTATCAAGAAACAGCACAATCATATTTTTGGGCAATTATTTTCTTGATCTTAGCAATAATAAGCGATTTTTTAGATGGTTATCTTGCTAGAAAGTTAAATGAAAAGACGGTTGTTGGATCTTTTCTTGATCCCTTTGCCGACAAGATTTTGGTAGTGGGCTTATTATTCATTTTTGTTCTGAGAGAAGAATTTTCTTTTTTAGTTCTGCTTTTGTTTATTTTTAGAGATCTTTTTGTACTATTTATCCGTTGGTTTTCATCATATTATAACATTCAAGTCCATGAAAAATGGCACGGGAATGTTATGGTTACTTCCCAATTAGGTATCATCATGTTTATTTTGATTAACAATTATTTTACTTTAAAATCTATGATTTATGACGTCTTTTATGCTTTTTCCGAGTTACTAATTGTTTTATCAACCGGATTGGCGGTGTTGCTTTGTGTAATATCAATGGGATATTACCTTTTTGCTTACACCAAAGAAAGGCGATCCATTGTTAAGCTTGGTTCTAAGATGGGAAAAGAAAACATGATTATTTTAGCCAATAAAAAAGCAAGTGGATATCAAAGTAGTTATCGTCGTCATCTTTTAAAAGTTTTTTCTAAAAGAAGAAAGGCTTCAATTGTATATCTTCCTACTAACAAAAAAAACATGTTCCAAGATGTTGAAAAGAACGTGAAGGGTTATCCACATGTTATGATCGCTGGAGGAGATGGTTCTTTTGAGGGCGCTTTCAACAATGACATATTACAAAATAAAAAGTTAGGTTTTTTTCCATTTGGAGCAGGAAATGCGTATTATTCTTATTTTTATAGGGGCAATCGCTTTGAATATCTTCGTTCTAGGTTTGACTTTAGAGAAATGGATCTTGATTTATTAGAAGTTGAGTGGGAAAGCGGCAAGGTGTTCACCACTTTTTTTACTTTGGGTGTGGATGCAGAAGTTATGCGTTATAGTAAAAATACCTATCCCCACGGACTGTCTGGCTATTTGAAGGCAAGCACTAAAGCTCTTTTTTCTTCAAAAGCTAATTACGATCTCAAATGTAAGATTGATGGTAAGATCTCAGAATTTAATAATTGTGTTAGTATAAATCTTGCTAAGGTTCCGTATTATGGTTTTTCTATAAGATCGGTCCTTGGTGAAATTAAACCGGATGATGGAATAGTTTATGGGGTAGCAGTGGTTAATACCCACAATATTTTTACCAATAAAATTGCTCGTATTTTGAGTTTAATCCTATGTGCATTAAATATGGATCGACATCCTTTAATTTCTTTGAAAGGGAAGAAGTTTGAAATTAAAAGTGAAACCCCCTTTGCGATTCAGGCAGGAGGAGATTTTATTGGTTATACTTCTTGGGTTAAAGTTAAGGTGGGAAGAAAACAGAAAGTTTTAGTGATTTAATCTACCATTATTTAATATTCGCTTGAACACAAGGTTTATAAATCTTAAAATAATAATTTCTGATATGGTAGATGTTACATCTGTTCTTTCAGCATTGGTTGCGTTAGCAGCAGCATTTTCAGCCATGACTGGATTATTTGTTTTAGAGGGATTTTTTCGTAATAAACTAAAAGACCTTTTTGATGATACCAGTTATTTAATTTTCTTTTTCTTAGTCTCAGGATATTTCTTTTATGGTTTGGGAGAAGTATTATATTATTTAATAAGCTCAGTTTTGTCTGAAGCAGGATATTTTGGAGTACAGGATTTATATTGGTTAGGTGGGGGAATTATGATTCTGCTTTCTTTCATTTTTCTTAGTGCTACTTTTGCCAAGAGAAATATGCGTTGGGGAAAGTTTATGATTTTACTTTTGGTTGGGGTTGTTTTAGCTGCAGTTGTATCTTTAGCTACAATGGGAGACACTTTCTCTTTTAGCAATATGTATCCTTTAATCAGTTCGTTAATTGTGACGTTTGCCTTAGGTTCTTTTTTGTTTGATCAACAACTTGGAGACTTATCTTTGCCACTAAAAATATTTTTCTTTGCCAGTCTTTTTATTCTTTTAGCAGATATATTTTACAGTTCTGGAGCAACCTTACTCGCTAACGATTTAGGCACATTAATTTCAGATTTGCTATATCTTGCTGGTTATGTATTAAGTGGAACTGCCTTCTTAACTTTAAGAAAAAGATGGCATTCCTTAGCTAATGGAAATTAATTTTAAGTTTTTTTTTGCAAAAAGTTTAAATAGTTTTTATCTTTCAAGACAAAAATGATGACACAAACCGGAAGTGATTGTATTCACTGTTAGTAATGTTTATTCTAATTTTAATTCTCTTCAACCAAATGTTCTAAAGTTTTCTTCAACCAGTATTTGTAATTCCGCAAAGTTTTTTAAAGGAAACCGTTCTGTGCAAGTTTATAATGGCGGCTGTTGTGTAACGGTTAGCATACAGGTCTGTGGAAATAATCTGCAGCAAACCTGTGACGGGAGTTCAACTCTCCCCAGCCGCCCTCTTTTTTTAACTTCTAATTTACATCATAGTTAGGGCCAGCTATGCCCCTTAACATTGTTTACATTTACTAGAATTCTAGCCATTTTGTTTTATTTTTTCAAATAAGGATTCTAGAGACAGCTATCAAAAAAATTAGCCGAGCGGGCTATAAACGCGGAGATAAAAAAAATGTGGTTAAGAGACATAATGGATAGAGAATCTGGGGCAATGGTTTCGTATAACCCTCAAGAGCGATTTTCATTTGACGCACGTCCGTCAGATCGTAGTATATCTAGAAGATTTTCTTCTTCGGGATTGTACGTAAATGGAATAAGAATAAAAAAAGAACAAGTTTCTGATTTGTTAAACTCTGCAGAGAATAATGATCTCCGTGGAGCAGCCAGATATTTGAATTCTTTGGTTCAACAAAATATTGGTGGTCCAGAAGATGTTCCTTCATTGGTTAAGTTATTAGATCGGGTTGTTAGAAAGAATGTTGATAAGTTATCTTCGGATGCTCAATCGCGGTTCTTAAGTTTTATGACTTTAGCTAGATACGAAGCGGAAGTTATTGCTGGAAGTTATCAGGGGGCATTCATCCCTCCAGAAGATCTGATAACACTCTTGCCAGCAAAGGGAACTTATCTTTCTGTGGCAACTGGTCCCGGAGATGATATTAGAAAGATGAAGAGTCTTCTTCCAGAAGCTACTTTCATCGGAGTAGATATTTCTGAAGAGATGGTCGCTAGGGCATTAAAAGAAGATCCAAATGGCATTTATGGCATGGCGGACGCACAACAATTACCTTTCAAATATAGTTTGTTTGATGGCGTTGTGATGCTTAATGCTTTAGATAGAATTCCAAACCCCCGAAAAGCATTGTATGAAGTTTCTCGAGTGTTAAAGGCTGGTGGAACATTCATTGTAGGAAATTGTAATCCTTTGCAATACGAAAAAGAAGTTAGCGGGGGAGTGACTCTTACTTACGTTCCCTTAGAAAATAGAATTAGTTCTATGGAAGAAGCGTTGCAAGTAGCTGGCTGTAAGGTATTAGACACTCGTTTTGATTTGCCTTGGAACATTGAAACTATTGCTGACGGGAAAGAACCGCTTCTTGTTGATCTTGCTGTTGGAAGGAGATATTAAGATAATAATAAGATAAAAACATTTAGAATGGAGAAAAAATAAAATGACTGCTGTACCAATAAATGAAACAGTTCCAATAATTAAAGGATTGGACATGAACAATGAACGGTTAAAGGATGCTGAAGGAGCTAACAAAATGCTTCTTATAGACTTAGAGACTAGTAATAAATGCAACTTGAATTGTCAGTATTGTTTTAGAGATGTCTACGGAACAAAAGAAGCATTAGAACGAGAACTAAATTTAAGACAAAGACTAGATTTAATTAAACAAGCAAAGGAACTTGGTTGTGAAACAATAAAAGTAACGGGAGCAGGAGAACCTTTTGCAGACTTGGATCTTTGGCCGATGATTGACTACGCTAATGCTTTAGGGATGTGGGTCTTAATCTTTACCAATGGTTCTTTGATAACTAAAGAAATTGCAGAGAAGATTTCTAATATGAACGTTTCTTTGATTGTAAAGTGTAACAGCTTTGACGAAAGCACAGAAGATGAGATGGTTGGACGTCCAGGTTATGCTGCCAGAAGAAACAAAGCCCTACAATATCTAATGGATGCCGGGATGAATAAAACCAAACCAACAAGACTTGGCAGAGATTTAGTCATTGCTAACAAAAACAAAGACCAAGTTTACGATGCCTTAAGATGGTGTAGGAAAAACAATGTCTTTCCAATCTTTCGACCTTTGATGCCAATAGGGGCAGCAAGAAATCTGCAAGGATGGATGATGGGCAAAGAAGAGACTAAAGAAATGTACGAAAAGGCTAGAGAGATTGATACCAAAGAATTTGGTATTGCCTATGATCTAACTCTTCCCTATATGGGGGGCGTGTGGTGTAGACAATTGCATTATGCTATGTATGTTAATATCTTGGGAGAAGCGTATGCCTGTACCGGATCAAGTAAGTTGTTAGGAGATTTCAAGAAACAAAGTTTACAATCAATTTGGCAGGACGTTACAGCTAAAAAGATTCGTGATACTCCTTACGCCAGTTGTCCGTTAAGGGAATCTTATTGGAGAGGAGATAAAAACTACGACTGTATTTAACTTTTTTATTTTTTTATTTTAGTTAACTTTAAATAAGCAAAATAATTAACAGAGGTTATAACAAAAATGGAATTACAAACAGCAAAAGGAGTAAGGGATATTCCTCCGGAAGAGAAGATTGTTCAGAATCAAATAGTTGATACTTTAAGAAATGTTTTTGAGACGTATGGGTTTGCTCCGTTAGAAACACCAATCTTAGAGAGATATGAAACTCTTGCAGCTAAAGGAGGAGCAGGTACATCTAGTGATGTTTTTAATGAAACCTTTAAATTAAAAGATCAAGGAGAAAGAGATTTGGGATTAAGGTTTGAATTGACCACTTCTTTAGCAAGATTTGTTGGAATGAATTCGCAATTAAAAATGCCTTTTAAAAGGTATGAGATGGGACCAGTTTTTAGGGATGGGCCAATTAAATTGGGAAGATATCGACAATTCTGGCAATGTGATATTGATATAATCGGTAGTAAATCTATGTTAGCAGATGCAGAAGTATTAGCTATTATAGATACTGTTTTTAATAAATTAGAATTAGATGTTATAATTAAAGTTAATAATCGTAAACTTCTTAATGGAATTTTAGAACAAGCAGGGATTAAGAAAAAAGAGGATGCTATTGTTGCTATCGACAAGCTTGACAAAATAGGCAAGAAAGGAGTAGAGCAAGAGTTGTTGGAACGAGGCTATAAAAAAGAACAAATTGTTAAACTTTTTGAGATAATCAAAGCAGATGTTTCAATAACAGAGCTTAAACAAAAGATTATTACAAATGAGGGCAAAGAAGGATTGGAAGAAATTGATCAGTTATTTAATTATCTTAAGAATATGGACGTTTCTTCAGCAATCTTTGATGTGTCTTTGGCAAGAGGTCTTGGTTATTATACCGGCACGGTCTTTGAAGCATTTTTGAAAAAAGGGAAAGTTACTTCTTCTTTAGCTGGCGGTGGAAGATGGGATAACATGATCGGTAAATTTCTGGGTGATTCTAGAGAGATTCCTGCAGTTGGGGTGGCTTTTGGTCTAGCTCCAATTATGGATGTGCTTAAAGAAACAAACAACTTTACAAAAAGAACCTTGGCAGAAGTTTATATTGTTCCAATCAAGACTGTTAATGAATCATTAAAAATCACTCAAAAATTACGAGAAGCAGGAATAAACACAGAAATCGATCTCAATGAAAAAGGAATGAGTAAAAATATGCAGTACGCTAACAGCCTAGGCATTCCTTATGTTATTATCATTGGAGAGGATGAGATTAAGCAAAAGAAAGTTCTTCTAAGAAATATGGTTTCTGGAGATCAACAACTTCTTACTTTAGCAGAAGTAATCAAGGTTTTAAAGAAATGAACAACCAACAGAGACTAAAATTAATTGGATACGTTGTTTTGATAGTTCTTCTTGCTAATTTATTTCTTTTTGCTTTTCAGTTAGTTAATTGGATTTTCTTTTGGGGTATTATCATAATTGGAGCAGTTTTTGTTTGGAAAGTTTTACCTTGGTTAAAGAAAAAGTTCAGATGAAACAGCTATTGCAGTAGTCATATTCTAACCAACAAATTCTTTTTAAGTTAATAATTATTTTTAACTCATGGCTAGAGATATTGCAATTTTTCATCGTGAATATTTAAGAGATTATGTTGTTAACGAGCGAGGCAGGTTTGTATACGAATCTAAAGGATGTACTATCTTTAATAATTTTTCAGATGCAATTGATTATGTTGCTAAAAATTATGGGAAGAAACCTACGCATTTAACATTAGATCCATTCTGTAAAGAAGAACATTCAGATAATTTAGAAAGAAGATTACAAAAAACTAAAATAGTCTTCTAATTTAATCTAATCGAGTAAACACAATCGGTTTCTCCAAAACAATAACAGAATGTTCTGCTTGACTAACCAGTCCTCTGCTTTGATCAACTAATGGTGCATGGTCTTGTACACAGCCGGCATTCATCAAAGTTCTTAAGGCAAAATTAGTTTTATTAGTTCCAAACTTTCTTTCTAACCATCTTTTTGCAAAAGGTAATCCTTTATATTTTTTGATTTCTTGCAAAACGCTTCTCGTAATCGGGTCTCTAACACCAGAATCTCTTACTAAAGTGAAGACAGTTGCTGGGGAAGATTCTTGTACTATTCCAGCCCCAGTAGATGCAAAAGGTTCAATAGCAATAACCATTCCTTTTTCTAATATTTTATTACTCTTATTATCATAATTTGGTATTGATGGGGCAGTGTGAATATTATATATTCCTAATCCATGTCCCGAAAGGTTTTTTACTGGAGCGTATCCGTAAGAGGTTATCGTTTCATGAATAACTCGTCCAATTTCTCCCAGAGTTATGCCTGGTTTAATTATTTTTAAAGCATTGTTCAAAGCTTCTCTACTGGCTTTAACCAAAAGCTCATTCTTACCAGTTAAGTCTACTGTTAGAGCATTATCAGCAATGTGTCCATCTATATGGACCCCCACATCTAATTTGATAATATGATTTGCTGTAAGAATAATTTGATCATTTAGGTCTGAACAAGAGTGGGCCGCAACCTCATTTAAAGAAATCTGTGCGGGGAAAGCGATGCCTCCACCATCTTTAAGAATTTTTTCTTCAACCTTATCTAAAATTTCAATTATTTTTGCTCCTACTTTGATTAAAGATGCACCATATTGAAGTACCTCTCCGGCAATCTTTCCGGCTTTAACATATTTATCAATAATATCTTGTTCCATAATTACAAGGAAATAAAAGCTATTTAAAAGACTTTACTCTAAACTTTCTAAATTTACACAAAGTTGATCTTGCCAAATCATTTCCGGATACTGCTTTAGAGTCTTTCTAACATAAGATTTTCTTTGAGTGTATGTTTCTTGGTCTTTTGCTTCAAACTTAACGGTTATGTACGGTCCATTTTGTGAATAACGAAATATTATCATTCCATCTGAGAAATCGATCCTCGTTCCATCATCTCCCGGAATTATAGTTGAGTCTGTAATTTTGTTGTCTGGAAAATCTTGTTTAAAACTTTTGGAAATAGTTTGAATAATCTCTACTTTTTTATCATCAGGACAACCGATTTTAATTTCTGGTGAGGAGATGTAATGAGGAAAAGTTTCATATAATGCACTTAATGAGGTGTTCTTTTCAGAAAGATATTCCAACAATCTTAACGCAGCATAAGCTCCGTCATCATGGCCATAGGCATTGTCATTAAAGAAAAAATGTCCGGATAATTCCCCCCCAAACGCAGCTCCTTCTTCTGCAATTTTAGATTTAATAAAAGAATGGCCGGTTCTCCAAATAATTGGTTGTCCTCCATTTTTTGTAATAACTAATGGGACAACTTGCGAACATAATCCATTATAAATTATTTTTGAATTTGGGAACCTTTCTAAAATTTCTTTTGCAAAAATAGCTACCAAAACGTCATTCCACAAAATTCTTCCTTTCTCATCAACAACACCAATTCTGTCGCCATCACCATCAAAAGCGAAGCCCAAATCTGCTTTGTGATCTAAGACAACCTTGCCAAGTTCGGTCATAAACTTTTCATCAGTTGGGTCTGGTGTGCCTGCAGGGAAATTACCATCAACATTTTCATGAAGACATATAACTTCGCAACCTGCTCTTCTTAGAATTTCTGGTAGGTATAATGCAGTTGTTCCATGGCGGGGATCTATAACAACTTTAAACTTCTTATTTATTTTTATTCGCTTTAAAACATCTTGAAAATAATTTTTTGTGATGTTTTCTTTAGAGATATGTCCCCATTCTTCAGCCCTTACATAATTTTCATTTTCAACACATCTCTTAATTTCTTGAACGTCTTCTGGTCCAGTAGTTAAAGAAAAACCAATTCCTAATTTAAATCCATTAAAATTGTGTGGATTATGTGATGCTGTGATCATTACTCCTCCATTAGTTTGAAAGTTATATTGAGCATAATACATCATCTGGGTCATAATAATCCCTAATTGTATTACATCAACTCCTGTAGAGATTAATCCGCGAGTGAAAGCATCTTTAAACATTTCTCCACTTGTTCGACAATCCCATCCCATTACAGCTTGCCTAATTTTTCTTTTTCTTAATAAAGTGCCATAAGCTTTTCCAATTGCTTCTACCTTTTCTGAATCTAGATCTACATCAACAATACCCCTAATGTCATAATTTCTAAAAATAAACGGATTAATCTCCATTAAAAACACCTCTTTAATTCATTGGTTTAAAATTTTCATTAGCGGAGTGGTACTTTTCTAAGGTATCTGTGGGGAACCATTGCCCTTTGTGGATGTGGGCAGAAATCTCTCCAAGTGGTGCAAGTTTCTCAAAACAATCTTTTTCCATGGATGAGTTTCCTTCTGGCAAGATTTTAAGACATTCCGGATCTATGATAAATGCCCCGGCATTGATTAACTCTGAAGGTGCTTCTTCTTTTATGGGTTTTTCCACAAATCCAACAATTCTACTTTCTTCTAGTGTGGCAACACCAAAATTTTCTACATCTTCCCTTGGTGTTAAGGCCATAGTTATTTGTGGAGCATCACGAAGATAATCCTTGTACATCATATTAAAATCTATATCCATTAAATTATCTCCCCAAGCAAGAAAAAATGGTTTTCTTAAATTCTCAGCAGCTTTTTTTATCGCACCACCTGTACCTAAGGGTTCTTCTTCTATAGAATAAGAAATGTTAACTTTCCATTTTGACCCATCTCCAAAATATTCTATAACCTTATCTGCTTTGTAACCAATTGAAAGAATAATATCACGAACTCCATATTTCTTGAGATTCTCAATTGTGTGCTCTATCATTGGTACTCCTTTAACTGGAAGAAGCGGTTTTGGAGTATCGTTCGTAAGCGGTCTTAGTCTAGTTCCTAAACCACCAGCAAGAATAATAGCCGTATCTATCATTTATAGTTCAAGCTTAAATTAATCATTTAAATTAGTTGTGGAATTGAGAAATATGTTAAACATCTAGTTTTAGCGAAATCTTTATAAATCAGTGAGAATCTGGACCTATCGGACGGCCATAGGGGCGTTGTTCATCCGTTCCCATATTTAAGATCTGAATGGATTTTAAAGGGAATTTCGAACACGGCAATTAAGGGCGCTTCCGTACATGGGTGTACTGCATTGCGCGGGAAACCAAGTAAGCCGTCCACCTTTTTTTTAAAATTTAATTAGCTTATTCTTACGTTAATTAATTTCTTTTTTCCATAACACTTTTAAACCATTTTGTGCTTCTTTTAAGCATGAAAGCAATAATTTTGGCTGCAGGATATGCAACTAGGTTGTATCCATTAACTCTTAATCAACCTAAACCATTATTAAAAGTCGGAAATAAAGCTATAATTGAACACATCATCGAGAAATTAGAACAGTTAAATTTGGTTGGTCAAGTTTTTGTGGTAACTAATAATAAGTTTTATTATGAATTTTTAGAATGGCGGCATAATTTCAAAAGTAAAATTGATATTGAAATAGTTAACGATGGTACTCTAAGCAACGAAGATCGTTTAGGGGCAATTGGCGACGTTAATTTTGTAATTAAAAGACAGGCAATCAATAGTGATCTCTTAATTATTGGCGGTGATAATTTGTTTGAGGATGATTTGACTGATTTCATTTCTTTCTTCAGATCCAGGGGTTCCTCGATATTATTAAATGACGTAAAAAAGAAAGAATTGGCTAAGTTGTATGGGATTGTGACAATTAATGAGAACAACAAAATAATTAACTTTGTTGAAAAACCGGATCAACCAGAATCTACTCTCGCTTCTACTTTGATTTATGCTTTAAAGAAAGAGCATTTACCTGTAATTCAAGAAGTAATTGAGTTAGGTAAAGCGGATCGTTCTGGGGATTTTATTGCATATCTGGCAAAAAAAGAAGAGGTTTATGGGAAAGTTTTAAATAGTAAATGGTTTGACATCGGCAGTATTGAACAGTTGAGAGAAGCTGAAGATTTTTTTTATAAACAATAAAATGGTTGAATTTGTTTTTCGGGTTGCTGGAGAAGCGGGTATGGGTGCTGCTACGGCTGCAGATTTATTGTCTGCAGTAGCTTTACGTTTCGGATACAATATTTTCTCTAGTAAGGATTATGCTTCTCAGATAAGAGGAGGCCATAATTATCACACTATTAGAGTTTCCAATCAGAAAGTTAACGCTGATGTTAGAGAAATTAACATTTTGTTGGCTTTTAATCAGGAAAGTTTGCAAAAGCATCTTGAGTTTATGTCTAAGGATGGAATTATAATTTATAATTCAAAAGATGAATGTGTGGAAAAAGATAATTTATATCTCTTTCCAATAGACATAGAGAAAATAGAATCTGAATTAAAAGAAAAGAACTTATTAAATTTTATATTTGTCGGTGCAACATTAAAAACTCTTGGAGTAAAGTGGGATTCTATTGAAGAGATTATTAAACAAAAATTTGCAAAGAAAACCAATCTTGAAATTTGGAAAAATGCGGTTCTTCTTGGTTTTAATCAAGCAGAAAAAGTTTATGACTTGCCAGATTTGAACCAAAATAAGAATGCTCAACTAATTAGCGGAAACCAGGCTATTGCTCTGGGTGCTCTTAAAGCAGGTTTAACATTTCATGCTCAATACCCCATGACCCCAGTTACAGGAATTTTACATCATTTAACTAAAGAAGCAATCAACAACAACTCGTTGACAGTGATCCAGCCAGAAGATGAAATTTCTGCAATAAACATGGCCTTAGGTGCTTCTTATGCCGGTGCTAGAGCAATGACGGCTACTTCTGGGGGGGGTTTTGCTTTGATGATAGAATCAGTAAGTTTAGCAGGGATGGCAGAAATTCCTTTAGTTATTGTTGAAGGTCAAAGACCAGGTCCAGCGACAGGAGTACCAACAAAAACTGAGCAAAGTGATTTAAAGTTTGTTATTAACGCTGGACATGGAGATTTTCCAAAAGTTGTTATTGCTCCAGGTTCAATTGAAGAATGTTACACTGAAACAAAGAGATCATTTTATCTGGCTGAGAAGTATCAATTGCCGGTTCTTGTTCTGATAGACAAGCATTTGGCAGAAAGTTTTGACACTGTGAACTTAACTGACATTGAGAAAGATTTTGTTTTTGATTATGATCAACATGTTAACATTATTGAAATGGTTTCTGAAAAACAGCTTAACAAGGATGGTCTGTTTAAACGATATGCTTCAAATGAATCATCCAGAACCATTCCGGGAACAAAAAGTGGAGTTTACACTTGTTCTGGAGATGAACACGATGAAGTTGGACAGATCATTGAAGATGCAGAAATTCGTGTTAAGATGATGGATCGAAGGATGAAAAAGATGAATTCTATTCTAAACGAACTTCCAGATCTAGAAATAACCGGTTCAGATGATGCAGAACTTACAATAATTTCTTGGGGAAGTAATAAGGGAGCGATTGAAGAGGCAGTGTATTTACTCAATCAAGAAGGGAAGAAAGTTAATTTTGTTATTATTAAATATCTGTTACCATTTCAATCTAAAAACGTTGGGAACGTTCTGAAAAGAGCAAAAAAGTTAGCACTTATTGAAGGTAATTATACTGCTCAATTAGGTCAGTTAATCACAGAACAAACTGGTATAACCTTTGAGAATAAACTCTTAAAATTTAATGGTCAAACTTTTACAGTTGAAGAGATTTACAGAGAAATAATAAAATGGCTGAATTAAAAGATTTTAACAGAACAGAGATCCCTAATTGGTGTCCGGGATGCGGTAATTATGGAATCATTGCCGCTGTTAAGAAAACTTTAGTAGAGTTAAGCCTGTCTAATGAAAACACTGTTCTTGTTTCTGGTGTTGGTTGTTTTGCTAAACTTCCTTATTGGACTAAAGTTAATGGTTTTGTTGGGTTACATGGAAGATCTCTACCTGTTGCTCAAGGAATAAAATTGGCTAATCCCAAATTAAATGTTATTGCTTTTGGTGGGGACGGCGATGGATATGGCGAAGGTGGAAATCATTTTATTCACGCTTGTAGAAGAAATATTAATATTACCTATGTTATTCATAATAATTCCGTTTTTGGTTTAACAACCGGACAATATTCTCCCACCGCAGAAAAAGGTCGAAAAAGTAAAACTAGCCTTTCTGGGTCAACAGAACTGCCAATTAATCCCTTGGCTTTAGCTATTGCTTCGGGAGCAACTTTTGTTGCTAGAGCTTATGCTGGGAATATAAAAGAAACAGTTGAGATACTGAAAAAAGCTGTTGAACATAAAGGGTTTTCGTTTGTTGATATTCTTCAATCTTGTGTTGCATATCAGAAT
>PFNQ01000012.1:0-266 GCA_002792115.1 Candidatus Woesearchaeota archaeon CG_4_10_14_0_2_um_filter_33_13
CAGCTGAAAATCAAACAATTCTTGCAAAGGAGCGGCAGTCTAAACAGAATATAATAGATTCGATCACAGAAAACAAGACAACTATAGAATCTTGTAAATCGAAAGTATTGGCTGTTGTAAATCTGTCAGATACCGAGAAATCTCAATTATATAATATTTATACAATAACAACGAAAAAAAAGCAATTAGTCATTGGAACACTAATGGCAAATCATGAAAATATAATAAACGATTCATCACCTATTCTTACGGATCCAAATTTATCA
>PFNQ01000012.1:303-41490 GCA_002792115.1 Candidatus Woesearchaeota archaeon CG_4_10_14_0_2_um_filter_33_13
CTGAGTTAATTGATGAGGATAAGCGAGTTATTGCCGCCAATCAAGCTTTGCATCAAGAACAATCTGCCCACCTCGCTCAGTCCATGGCTACTGTTATGGAAAAGAAAGTAGGTATGGATACCCGTTATATGAACACAGCAGTTAAGTTCGGTGAACAATTAGATAAACGAAATGCTCAAGCTGGTGCAGCATATCAAGAAGCAATGAGAAAAACAGTTTATTCTTCCGTTTAAATTCTTATCAATAATAAATGAAACAATCCATTAATTCAACTCAACAACCATTCCTTCCCAACCAGGATTGATAATTTTCGTTTTACCAACATCATCAATTATTCCAGCGGTTTCGTGGATATGGCCACAAATAACTAGTCTTGGTTTAATTCTTTCAATAAATTTACGATAATCTTTATTTCCAACATAACGTTTTTCTAACAGATCTATCTTTGTTCCATAAGGGGGACCATGAGTTACCAATACAGTTTTATCATCTTGATGTTTACTGTACCACTCCCGAGAAATTTTCCTAAACTCTGGATCTTCAGCAGCAAATCCGCCGCCGCCAAAACCCAAGAACACATAATTCTGAATTTTAATTTCTTTATGATTAAAGTTTATACAATTTGGATAATCAGATAAAACCTCATCAAGCATCTTATCACTTTCATGATTGCCAGGAATAAAGTAAAATTTCTTACCAACTTCATTAAACTGACGAAGAATATATCTCAGGCCTCTTCCAAAAACAGTTAAATCGCCAGCACAAACAACAAACTCAATATCTTCTTGAGATGCTCTCTGAACTAATTCTTTTAAGTATTTATTGTCCTCGTGCAAATCTACGAAAGTTAAGAATTTCATCATAAAAAATAATTAATAAAAAAGAGAGTTTATTCTTCTTTTTCTTCTGAATCAGAGTTCTCTTTTTCGGTCGTCTCTTCGTCAGTTGTCTCTTCGTCAAAAGATTCTTCTTGTTTTTCAACAGCTTTATTAACTTCTTTCTCGGTTCTGTCTTCAACAATAATCTCTTCTTCAGTTAAACTCTTATCTTTAAGATATAAAGATCTAACTGCCACTTCTTTGAGAGGAAAAATTTTCTTCAGTCTTCTTTTAGCTTCGTTAAGAACCTTTCTACTGACTAAATTAGAGATGAATGTTGAGAAATCAACTTTAGAAATCTCTTCTTCCAAAATCAGTTTTAATTCTCTCTTTAAAGCGCTCTGCACAGAACGTTGAGCTCTGCATAAAGTAATCATCAAAGTCTTGACAATTACTTCCCTTCCGCCTTTAGTTTTGAAAGTAAAATAATCGTCTAATCTAGCAGTATTCTTACGTACTGCTCTTTTAACATAAGATGAAGACAACTCATACCCAACTATAATAGTTTTAAGGTTACTACCCTCAGCCTTATCTACTTGCAAAGCAATATAAACATTCTGATCTTTAATGTTGTAAGTCAAATCTTTAAGATTAACTTTAAGTCTTCTACCGATTGCACTAGAAGTACTTTGTAAATAACTTTCTCCAATTTCTTTATTACCAAAAATCTTTGGTGAGATTATCTTGTGCCAAGATTTCTTTTTAATCTTAACCTTAGCTGTTTTTTTAATATCCTTTTTTGCCATTTTACTAAGCGAACCTCATAATGATTATATGCTAGATACCCGAATTGAACTTAAAATTGGAGATTTGTTTAAAAAGGTTTCCGTTTAAATTGGTTTTACTCTTCTAACAAAGCAGTATGTGGAATAAATTTACGTAACAAAGTATTGCCACAATCAATTACTTTATACCTTTGGATTGGAAACTCTGTCCTTAAATCCTTGAGTACATCTTTTTTACAACCTATTTCTTGTTCAACCTCAATCAAAAGATCATAATCACCAATAAACCTGGTTAAAGCCACAATGTTAGGATGAATAAAGGCAAAATGAAGTAATTTTTTATCTTGGTCTAAAGGTAAATCGCTAGAACTAATCAAAATATGCTTCTTTTTTATGTTTAAAATCCCAATATCAAAATTTGCAGTATACCCTCGAATAACTTTACGCTCTTCTAAATTCTTTTTAATTTTGACAATTGTTTTTGGATTTAAACCTGTTTTTTTATGAATATCAATAACTCTCTGTTCAGAATTTTCCCAGAAAGCAGATAACACCTGACGATCCGTATTATTTAATTCTTCTAAGTCTCTATCTCCAAAAACCACTATCTCTGAATGCGGTTTCTTAAGTGCTAAGTATTTTCTGGGGTATATGTGTTTGGCAACAATCGGATAAACTTCCGCTAATTTTAAAGAACTTTTAAACTGTTGTAAAAAATCCCTAACTTGTTTGTTGTAATAAGAAAGGTTTGGAACACTAAACATTACCGCTAAATCATACCCTTGCTCAAGCTCCTCAACCATTACTACAGAATCAATAGATTTTAATTCATTAATTATTTCTTTCTTCTTTGAAAAATTTAAGTAATTAAAATAGACGTACACCTGTAGATAACCAAATTTTGCCGAATCTAAGATTACAGAAGGGCTTAGAATCACTTTTTTATCATGTAAATTCTTGATCAGATAGCTAGCTGCCTGCTGACTAACTTTTAACTTTTTACCTAATTCCTTTGTGGAGATACGAGAGTTCTGGGTTAACTCATAGATCAAATTTTTAGTTTTAGTTGTCATTTAGTTTGTGAATATCCACTTTGTTTATAAAAGCATGGATTTTATACAAAATACCGGATGGCTACTTTCTTATAATACCACGCCTCGTGACTATCGAGGGCGAGCGTAGTCTTGACTTTAAAGAAGTAACATACTCAAGACTAGATTTACAATGAAATCAAAGATAGGATTAGAAATAGAATTAGAATTGATGAATTCTGATGGCAAGGTAGAAAACGTTGCTACTAATGTACTAACAGACCCACGAAATGATGGTTCTTGGGTTGCAGAAACTAGATTTTGTCAAGTAGAAGTAAACTCTAGAGCATCTTCTTCAATCAGAGATTTAGAAGCGGAAGTAATAAGGCAATTATTAATATTAGAAGAAGTCTGTGCAGATCATGGGGTTGTTCCAATTGCAGCTAGCGAATTCGGAGCGGGACAAGGAAGAAGTAATGTAGTAAAACCGCGAGAAGTGATCTATCAACGAGTATTAGGTTCAACCCTTGCTGAAGCCTTAAATTCTATTTCAGGAGTACACGCCCATATAGATCAAATGGAAGTTAATAAAACAGGACAGTACAACCTCTTGCTCGCACTTGATCCCCTCTCATACGCAACAACCTCAACCTCACCAATATTGTTTGACGGAACTAATGGATTAAATTGTCATAGAGTTAATTTAGTGCGAAATGTTGTTTATAGAAATTTCCCATCACACGGAGAACTTCCAGAATATCTAACGGATGATGCACAAGAAATAATTAGACAAAGAAAAAGATTTGATGATTGGTTAAAGGTATCAGGACTAAGTGAAGAGGAATTCGCCAAACTATTTACGTTAGACAATACGGGGTATTCTCCAATAAGAAGAAGAGATGGAATCGGGAAAAACGGCACATGGGAAGTTAGAACATTTGATAGTGCTCCTTTGGATATAATATTAGGAATAGTGGCTTTATACAAAGGGATCTATGACCATGCAGCAGAAACTGGATTTAATGTAGAAATAAGTAATAGACCAGGAGAATACCGGTTTGAAGAAGGAAGAATAATTTTACCTCATTTTTCAACTTTAAAAGATATGGAAAGGAAAGCAATAAGATTTGGAATGAAAGACCAACAAGTTGTTGACTATCTTAGAGCCATATTACCTTTTGCAGAAACTGGTCTCGAGGAAGGAGACAGAAAGTATTTAGACCCAGTCAAAGAGAGTTTAGTCACCACAGACAATCCTGCAGACAGAGTAATGCAATATTTAAGGAGCTTGGGCTTAGAAGGAGAAAAATTTACTCCTGAACAAACTGCCCTGGCTAATTTATTCCTCAGAAAAGAATATTTATCCGCAATCAGAAAATCTTCAGAAAATGGAACCACACAACGCCTGGTCGCTTGATTACCATCTTAGAACTGATTTTGACTTTTCAAAACTCTCTGGGTTAAATGCGAGTATATTAGTTGCACAAGCACTATCGATGGGTATTAGCGTTGAAGTATTAGAAGAAAAGTTTCTGTCTTTAAGGAGAGGAGATAAAGAAGTGTTGTTTCGAGATGCTGACAATACCACCCTATCTTACCTTGCCGCAACAATTGTTAGGGATAAGAGATTAACAAGATTATTTTTAGAAAGAGGACAAGTTCCTGTACCCAAAGGCAAGGCTTTTAGTCCACAAGACACTGAAGGGATTCAGAGGTTTGTTGCTGAGATTGGTAGTGTAGTCATAAAACCTGCAGACGGAGAGTGTGGGCAGAACGTCTATTGTGGGGTTACGAGCGACAACATAAATGGTGTTTTGAGTGATGTCCAGAGGCAAAAATCTCCCCAAATTGTTGAAGAGTTTGTGCAAGGACAGGAGTATAGAATTTTTGCGACTGTTCGCGGGGATATAAGCGTAATCTTAAGGCGCCCAGCGAGTGTTTTAGGTGACGATAAGAAAACGATTGCGGATTTAGTAGAGGAAAAGAACGAAGATCGTCAAGAAAAAGGGGAGTTCCCCATAACTAGCCCATATAGTAAAATAAAGATTGATGATGTTGTCAGGTTTAATCTAGCGAGTCAAGGATTTGGTGTTGATTATGTGCCAAAACATGGAGAAAGAACATATCTCAGATCAAACTCTAACTTAAGCACTGGCGGAGACTCCATTGCTATTGAAATGGAAGAAATCGACTTACCAGTTAGGGATGTAGTTCAAAAAATATTTTTGGCAATTCCCGGGTTAAGTTATGCGGGGATAGACTTAATAACCCCAGACATTAAACATAGTGGACCATTTTGGATAATAGAAATAAATGAAGATCCCGGGCTGAGAGGGATGGCCTTTCCGTATCAAGGAAAAGCATATAATCCAGCTAAAGCACTTTTAGATCTGGCGTTTGAAGGATAACCAAGATGTGTAGGATGTTATTAGCGATAGGCGAGTTTAATATTTCTAAAATAATTGATAGTTTTTTGTTGATGGCAAACGACCAGAATGAAACCCATGAACGACATTTAATTTTTGAGAAAGGCACATTCAAACACAAAGATGGGTGGGGTGCTGCTTATTTAGATGAAACAGAGAATTGGAGAATGATAAGGTCAATCTTGCCAATATTTGAAGATAAAAGAATAATTGAATTAAAAGATATTAAAACCAACTTATTGATCTTACATGCCAGAAAAGCAAGTCAAGGAAAAATAGCTGTAGATAATTGCCACCCATTTAAGTTTAAAGAATGGGTTTTTTGTCATAATGGGGGGATCAATGAAACAATAAAATTCAATGACGATTACAAACCTAAAGGGGATACAGACTCAGAAAGATTATTTTACTCTTTATTGACAGACATTAATAAAAATCCTCAGATAGATAAGACAGTAAGAACAAATATAGCCAAGTATAAAGAAAACCCAGAAGCTAATATTGTCTTAGCAAACAAGAATTACTCTTATGTATATCTAAACAAAAACGATAAAATAAATTACTACCAAATGAAATTTCTAAAAGAAAAAAACCAGTTGATTATTTCTTCAGAAGTTCTCCTAGGAATAGGAATCAATTGGAAAAAACTAAAACAAGAAGACTTTGTAACAGTTGACAACAAAACGTTAGAGATTAATATTAATTCAAACGGATAAAGTTAAGGTCTATTCAACATCAAACCCTTTAGCCACCAAAATTCTTCTAACAGAATCATCAATCTGTTCCTCAGGTATCTCTCCTTCTTCAACAGCGGTCTTAATCACTAAGACCATATGATAAATCTCGTTTGGATCTTCATTAAAATTAAGAACCAGATCATTTCCCGCCTTAAACACATCAACATATAACTCATCTAAAGTAGGATAAAAGTTCTTCAATCCTAACATGTTGATTTCATCACTGATAACTAAACCAGAAAATTCTTTCTTTAAGGGCATAATTAAATTCGGAGAAACTACTGAAGGAATCCCACCAGAATCCACCACTCCCGTAGTTATAATATGACTTACCATTACAGAATCAACTTCATCCTTACCCAATAGATAAGTATATGGATAAATATCCTCTGAACTAATCTGGGCAGAAACAATGTTTTTATGTGGATCTTTAATAACCAAGGTTTTGCCAGGATAATGTTTAGCCGTGGCAATTATCCCTTTACTTTGTAATCCTAAGATATACGCTTCTGCTAACTCTGCGACTTCCTTTTCATCTCCTGTAAAACTACGACAACCCCAAATCTGATCATCTAAATCTACAACCGGAGCAAAATTAATATCAAATCCTAATTCATGTAATAGTTTTCCATCAATACTACCTTTTTCAAAAGCCTGACCAATACCATCAATATCTTTAACAGTAGTGGCATTAATAAAATTAGCAAATGGATTCAAACATCCCTCATAATCAACAGTTATGAAAAAGGGGATTTGTAACCCGGATTGAAGTTGAGATATTGTGTCACTATAAGATCCCTCACTATCCATAGCAAAAAGATGTGCCCCACCAATCTGCATATCCTTAAATGCCTGCATATTATACAAACCACCATGAACAACTACCATTTGAGCAATCTTTTGTTCTAAGGTCATAGAATCAAGTTTAATGGTATTATCAATAATCTCTAATTGTGGTTGTTCTGGAATTAACCACCCGCTTGCTTTTGCAACATTTAGAGTGCCTAAAACCAATAGGACTATAATTAAAATTAAAAAAGTTCTTTCGTGAATGGTCCACTTTTTACTCTCTCTTCTCTTTTTTATCTTTTTACTCCTCATCTTACCACACACTCAATTTATTACAATAGTTGTAAGCTTTGCTGTCTAGCCAATAACTTAGCTCACCAGTTTGACAACGCCATTGAACTGTCTTGTCCATGTAATAACCTTGTTCTTTAACACAAGTAAGTTGTTTTCTTGCTTCCAAACAACAAGAATCAATATCTGTCCAGGAATTATAATTATCTCTCCAATTAACTACACAAAGCATCTCTTCTTTATCAACAATACTCATCCCCGTGGTAGGAACTTTAACTTCAAACAACGTCAAAATTAAAATGATACAAATAATAAACAAAGAAACGTTAGCAATAATTAAAACATTCTTATTAGTCATAATAAATAAAATAAACAAAAATTTATATATAAAAGTATCCCTTAATACTACATAATATCTCTTAAATTGTGAAGGTGAATAACTATGGAAGTACAAATTTATACAACGCCAGTTTGTCCTTGGTGTAAAAAAGTTAAAGATTGGCTCAAGAAAAAGAAGGTTTCGTTCATTGAACATGACGTTTCTGAAAGCGATAAAGCTCGAGATGATATGATCGAGAAGTCCGGTCAGATGGCTGTACCGGTCATTGACATCGATGGAAAAATTATTGTTGGTTTTAATGAACAAAAACTAGAAGACGCTTTGAAAAAGTCAAAATAAAGGCAACTGTTTGCCTTCTCTTTTTCTATAACAATACATAATATAGTCCATTTTATTCTTAGGGGAGTGCTCACTGCCAAAAGTAAAACTCCCTCCAGGAAACGGTACTTCGGCAAGTAGATTAGTTGTTGTTTGAGCAGAGCCTAAAGATTGCCATGCCGCTTCTAGCCTAGTTCTACTCAATCTTACTTCCCAATATTCTTTAAGCTCAGTAGCAAATTCAGCGTATCTCGCAGGGTAGAATTCCATGATGTCAAAAAGTATAACTCCCAACAAAGAACCGCCAACCGGATCACGGAAATCGCCGTTCTGCCAACGGTCAACAAATTTCTTTGCAGTTGATAATCCCAAAAAGTAGTCCAATCGATAAGTAAACTCCAAAGCAGTAGCCATAAATAATTCTCCCCGTTCACTACAAAAAAAGTCATGCCAATATTGGGGATTATTTCTTTGATCAGTTGTTGCATAAGCCGCCTTCATTACAGACCCCCTTACATTTTGCCAAGAAAGATTTCTATCTCGGTAAGAGTTAGACTCTAAAAGCCCCCAAATTGTTTCTCTGGCCCCAGGAAAATCATACTGACCACACAAACTCAATGTTCCACAAAGAGTTTTCATCTTTTGCTTTTCCTTCTCTTCTACAAAAGGAATTTCAGGGTAAAAATTTTTTAGAATACCAGTTAATCCTTCTCCCAAGCGAAGATGAACATCCTGGTTAAAATCTCGCGTTGATTCTAACAAGTCAGCTAAAGAGTCAACGACAACAAAATCTCTAACAGCGTGTAACTGACGTTCTACTCTCCTTGCTGAAGAAAAAATGGTTGGCCCATTTTCTTTTTTTAGGGCACTATACAAGTAGTCATATAATTTTTTGGTGCTCCAACCTAGAATTTGATCAAATGGTTTCTGTTTTCTCATAAAAAAATTAACAACTAATTGATCTTAGAATAGATTTAACGGACCTGTTTTTAAATAATACATCATTTAACGCCGTGATCAAAGGCAGATCAAGATTAAATTTGTCCTTAAGTTTAACTGCTTCTTTAAGTGTTATCACTCCCTCTGCAATCATTGACATCTCCCTTAACACTTCTTGAATCTTCCTGCCCTTTCCAACTTCTAATCCGACATGTCGGTTACGAGAATGTACACTTGTACAAGTAACTATAATATCACCAATACCAGCCAAACCATAAAAGGTTTCTTCTTTTGCCCCCCACGCTAAACCAACATTCTTAATCTCTTCTAAACCTTTAGTGATAACATAAGCCTTAGTATTATCTCCCAAACCAGCACCATCAGTAACACCTACAAAAACAGCTAAGATATTCTTTAATGCTGCAGAGATTTGTACACCAATAATATCATCACTTAACTCTACTCGTAGATTATTACTTTCAATTATTTTCTTAAGTTTATCTTTTTCTTCATCTTTTTCCTCAGGTCCAGCAAGAACAATTCCAGAAAAAATACCCTTACAAACCTCTTCTGCATGTGTTGGTCCATACAAACAATAAACTGGCCCAGAAACAATCTTACTGACAACATCACTTAATAAACGAACATTAGTAGCAAACCCCTTAGAACAAATTATTACTGGTTGATCCTTAATCCACTTTTTAGCTTTTTCAATAGTAGCTTCTACTTTATCAGAAGGAACAACTAACAGAATTAGCTCAGAATTGGTTAATGCCTCTTCTATCTTAGAAGTAACAAAGATATTCTTTGACAGTTTAATAATAGGCAATAACTTGCAGGTTCGTTCTTCTTGCATTTCTCTAGCTTGTTCTTCAAAAAACTCCCACATTCTGATTT
The DNA here is from genome assembly GCA_002792115.1 of Candidatus Woesearchaeota archaeon CG_4_10_14_0_2_um_filter_33_13. Taxonomy (GTDB): domain Archaea; phylum Nanobdellota; class Nanobdellia; order Woesearchaeales; family GW2011-AR9. The sequence goes on from PFNQ01000012.1 coordinate 9,675, forward strand.
GATGTTTATTTCCTGCTAAATGCATTGCCAAAGCAGTACCCCAACTACCCCCACCAAGAATTGTAATGTTCATTTAACAATAAAAGCAAAGCTCATTTAAATGTCTTACTAAACATTTACCAAAAAGTTAGTAAGACCGATAATTCGGACTAACTAACATTAAGGTGTATTGTTTAATAGATTGATAAGAATATGTAAATGCTAAAGATAAAGTTGTTTCATAAGAATTCTGATCTGTAATCATTTTCTCACATATTAACGTGGCTTCTTGCCTATTCTGGTCTAATAACGCTTTATGAATATCTAAAGATGCACCTAGAAACTCACATTTTTGAAATGCTTCATTACCTAACTTAGCGCCAGTTAATGAAATATGATCCAACTCTCCCTGTCCTCTATTACTAACTTTAAAACGAAATTCTAATTTTGCTCCGGTCCCAATTGGATAAGTGATAACTTGCATATCTGTTACTGCTAAAGGAGCACCTTGACCAGAATAAGATTTTTGATCTGACATCTTACACCCAGAATCATAAACCTCATACAACCGAGGATTAATACAAAGGGTATCAGAAAATCCCATGATTGAGTCATAGTTAACCTTTAAGAAATAATTCCCCCGATAACTATTAGCATTTTCAAATAATTGCCCAGACGTTCCAGCAAATTCTAAAAACTTCTTTTCGCCAACAGGAGATAAAAGACTTCTTCCAATAAGAGTATCAAAATATTGTGTCTCCGGCTTGACTTCAAAATATTTATTATTTAACCCAATAATGGAAACTTTTCCGTTAGTTAGATCATAAGCTGCTTGATTGTCTAATTCTAAAATAATTTTAAAATCTGATCCTGGATAAATCGATTGTGGAGGTGCATTTTGTAAAAAACCAACCACTAACTCACCAAAACCTTGCTTAAAGTTCTGTTTTCCATCCGCATTACCACCAGAACCACCACATCCCATCAATAATAAGACGCACAAAACTAAAACTAGCACTCGCAAAGATAAACTTGACGAGTGTTTTTTTCCGTTCATCCTTGTAACCTCACTGTAATAGATTCAGTATCTTCAATCTTATAATCATAATTTAATTGTGCCACAAATTCTATAGGTCCTTCATAACCTTTGTCCTCATTTGGATTAGCAAAATTATCAGGTAAGGAGTCAGTATTGCAAGTAAGTAAATAAATTAATTTCCCGCCATACTTTTGTTCAGGAAGTGTTACGGGCGTGTTCTGTAAGCACCCTATAAATTCTCCAGGATATCCTTCAAACCCAGTAAATTTATAGTTATTAACTTTAGTTATTTTTCCACTACCTAAATTTTCAATACTCGCAGTTAGAATTTGCCAACCACTTTCAACCACGGGATTTTCTAAAGTATTCCCATAACCAAATCCGATCCTCGCAAAATCTTTTGCCCCTTTTGATAAATGAGTTTTACCAGTTCCACTAAAATGAGCAGAGTTGATCTTTGGTGTCCACTCATTTTTCCAATCAAGGGTTTTTTCTCCAATAAAAACCCGTTCTAAAGTAGACCCAGAATTTAATCCAATAAATTCAGCAGCATAAACTAGATCATATGTACCATTAAGAACTTCATTAGAAGGAGATTTACAAGAAACCGATAACTTGGGCTCCATGCCTTTGATTGTAAGATCCGACCCAGTTATAATCTCTCCTTCAAAAGATTGCTTCCTTTTTTTATTAGTAAAATTACAAGATAACTTTACTTGAAATTCTTGTTCACGAGGATTTTGAATATTTAATTCAATAGGATACACTAACCCTTCTCCGGTACTGTGGGGAATATCTTTAGGGAAGTATTGACTAACAACAAAATTAGCCACTGTTGGTTTGTCTATGTTTGGATCATCTACTCCTGCAACCAAACCGCCCTTAACTCTGATCTCTTGTTGCTCTTTAAGGCATTGCGAATAAGAAGAAGTTCCTTCTTTGTTTCCTGCGGCAACACACGTCACTTTATCTTGTGAGATCTGTTGGCGTTCATTTATGCAGGCCTGTAAATCAGTAAATCTTCCAGCAGCAATACATTTGAGATTAGACAACGCGGGATTCTCTGTTTGAGGTAAATCTGCTCTTAACTTTTCTTGCGCTTGTTGGAATTGATTTAAATCTAGGAGAGAACCTTCTTGTTCATAAGCAACCGCGGGAACTGAAGTTAATAACACAATAATAATTACATAAACAATTCCAATTACTCTTAAAACGGAAACGATCGTTCCACCAGATTCTCCTTTAGATACAGGAAGAGTCAATAAACCAAGTAACGACCACCAAGGCATATACAAGATTAAATTCTTCATCAATGCCGTAACAGTAAGATCAAATTGCTGTTGAGCAAAAGCAATCAAACCAAAGTCTAAGAATAAAAATAAAACTGGTATTAACCCCCCCAACTCTGGTTTAGCACTTTGTCCTTTCGTAAACAATGCAGGACCTAAAAAGAACAATGCACTGATGCCTCCAAAATATAACCAAAAGTAAAGATCACCTTTAGTTGCACCAAAAAAGAAATACCATACTAGAAAAACAAGCATTGGAATAAATACTCCCCACCGATCAACTTCCATCTTATCTGAAAGAGCCCAACCAGCAATGAAAAATAAGATTAAAGCGGTAACAGTTGTAATCCCAGCCACACCATTTATTTGTAATAAATAATGAACAAAACCAATAATAATCAACAAAACTCCGGGAGCTTTCATTGCTCCAACTGTTTCTCTGACTGCTACTCCTCCAGCAGCAAAAGCAGCTCCACTTACGGCGGTTCCTGCAGCTCCAGTAACAGAACCAACACTACCTGCCGCCCCCACAAGACCAGGAGCAACAGATTTAGCAATAGGAGCGACAGCTGCAGCACCAGAAGAACTTCCCTTAATAGCACTAAGAATAGCCGATAATCCCATTGTCACCTCTTTTTTATTACAGTTATCCTAAAGTATTCTAAAGTCTTGAAACGTTAGTTTTAATCTTTAAAAATTAAAAAACTAACTTACTTTACCAAATCAACCCTAACCATTCTAACTTCTATGGTCTTTTCTGGTTTGATCTTTACCGAGTTACTAACTTTAACTATATCATCACTTAAATCAATAACATAGGACACTTCTTTTGTATCAAAATGTTTTTGATGACCATTAAACACAATAGTCCCATATTTACTTGTTACTACATCAACAAACTCCAAACTTAACCTTACCCGATTATTTCCAGCAATAACAGCATCGTACTGTTCGTTAGACAAATCAAAATAATATGTTGGATAATCAATTTCCTTTAAATTAGATTTTATAACAACATGAGATAACACATAATTACCTTTCTCAGTCCTAAATACTAAAGAATTCTCTCCCTGATGAATCATGTTAGGAGAAAATTCAATTGGCACCATTGTAAGATCACAATCTGGGACTCCAGAATAAATTTCTTCACCATTAATTGTAACATACAATTTTCCCACTTCCTCAAATATACAATCTGGTTTAAATTGCAAAACTAATTTTTCCAGATTTTTCTTTTCAACTTCAGAAATTAAAAAGATATTTTTAGAAGATTGTGCTTCAGTACTAGTCACTTCAGCAACAACTTTCATATTGTTTATATTAATCTCATTAGTTGCCCAAAAAGCAAGACCAGGAGATGTAGCTGCAATACTTAATTCATTTGTTTCTTTGACTTTGTTTGCAGGCAAGGTTATAGTTAAAGAATCTCCGGTTGTGATCTCTGAATTAAATACTTCATCTCCGTTTAAGAACATCCTTAAAGGACCATCTGCGTTCTCTACCTTAAATGTCAGTAAAAAATTGGCAGAATGTTTTAAATCGGGAACATCAAAACTAAATGTGGCTATCTCTTCAGAGAAAGATCCTTTTTTAGCGTAGGCAACATTTTTTTCTGCTAAAACCTTTGACTCTGTTTTGGTATAAATGTTAATTACCGGAAGAGGATGTTCAATTTGATTTTGTGATAAATAATCTATTCTACCAGGAGATTCCTGCATCAAGTTAACAGAAACAGTGGCTTTACTTAACTCCTTAGCTCCACCAGTCGTACTAGAACTAGAATACGGTTCATCCAAAAGTTCAGCTCGATCTTGTGGAGGAATTAAGATTATAAACATCACAATTAAGCCCATTATTATTGCCAACAAAACTGCTGCACCCATCGCAGCTTGTCCTCTTTTATTTTCAGTTGCCATAACTTAGATATAAAATCTTTTTATATTTAAAGTATTCTATTTTTAACTGGTCGATAAAAACTAGACCTTTTTAAAGACTAAACCTTTTTATAATCATCAATCTTTCAAAGAGGTATGGACATTGTTCAAGCTGATTTTAAAAAAGGGTTTGTTAAACTAAGAATTACTGATCCTGAAGATCTATGGTATTTAAGCCATTTAATCGATCCGGGAGATTTTGTTAAAGGCAAAACCACTAGAAAGATAAAAATTGGTGAAGGTGAAAATGCCAAAGTTGCTAAGAAGGTTTACGTCTTAAAAATAGAAGCAGAAACGATTGATTATAGCAACGAAGTTTTACGGGTAAATGGAAGAATTAGAGAAGGTCCTGAAGAATTACCAAAAGATAGTTTCCAAGCAATTCCTTTAGAACAAAACAGCGAGTTTATCTTAGAGAAGGTTCAATGGTTAGAGTATCAAAAACAAAAATTAGAGGAATCAGCTCAAAAAAAATATAATTATTTACTTTGTATTTTTGATCGAGAAGAAGCACTTTTTGCCCTTACTAAAAGTTTTGGTTATGAGGTGTTACTGCAACTTAAAGGAGACGTGCCCAAGAAAGTAAAAACCGTTGAGGTTAAACAGGATTTTCAGCAGGAAATCATCAAGGCCCTGGATGTATATTCTGGAAGATATTCTCCAGAAGCGATTATACTGGCTTCGCCAGCCTTTTACAAAGAAGATCTATTCAAAAAAATTAATCAGCCCGATTTAAAAAAGAAAATCATTTTAGCAAATTGTTCTGACGTTAGTGAAAGTTCTTTGTTTGAAATTCTAAAAAAACCAGAACTAGAATTAACCTTGAAATCATCTAGAACCAGAAAAGAAAACAAAATAGTTGAAGAACTTTTAAGTGAAATTAGTCAGAATAGATTAGCAGCATATGGGTGGAATGAAGTTAAAAATGCCATTGATGCAGGAGCAGTAAGTAAACTTCTTGTTACTGATGATTACATTCAACGCAGGAGAGCCAGTAATGAATACACGGAATTGGATTTATATTTAAAACAGATAGATACACTAAAGGGAGAAATTCATATTATCTCATCCGAACATGAAAGTGGCAGAAAGTTGATGGGGCTCGGAGGAATTGCCGCAATTTTAAGATATAAATTAGAGTGGCATTAAACATAACAAACCAATCCAATAACCAAATGAATCAACTAACAATTTACCAACTTCAATGTTTTACTCTTTCAGAATAGTCCTTCTATATTTTGTAAAACCACAACCTTTTAATAGTAGTTAAGTTTAATGATAATCAAGTAACAAAAAATTATTTTTGCGAAAAAAAGGAGGGGTTTTGAGGAAAATGATTGTAAAAGAAGAATTATTAAGCAAGCTACGGCGTTATTTTGACCTTAATTTATATGAGGTTAAGCTTTGGACGTCTCTCTTAAGCAGAGGGGTTTCTACCGCAGGAGAACTTTCAGATATTGCTGATGTTCCACGATCAAGGAGTTATGATGTTTTAGAGTCCTTAGAGAAAAAAGGTTTTGTCGTTATGAAATTGGGCAAACCTATAAAGTATATAGCCATCCCTCCTGCAGAAGTTGTTGACAGAGTTAAGAAAAACATGAATGTTGAAGCTCAAGAAAAAGTCAAAAGATTAGAAACAATTAAAGGATCTCCACTATTAACTGAGTTAGAAAGTTTGCATAATAACGGAATCAGTTTAGTCGATCCTTCTGAATTAAGCGGCTGTTTAAGAGGAAGAAATAATATTTATAACCACCTGGATTTATTGATCAAAGACGCAAAGAAAAGTGTTAATATTATGACTTCCGATAGTGGATTTATTAGAAAAGTTGAAGGGTTAAAAGGTTCATTGGAAAAAGCTAAAAGAAGAGGAGTAAAAGTAAGGATTGCTACACCAATAACCAAAGATAACAAGCATGTAGTTGATAGTCTTAAGAACTTTGCTGAAGTAAAACATAATGACAAAGTAAACTCTAGGTTTGTTACTATTGATGGTCGAGATTTAGTTTTTATGATGATGAATGATAAAGAAGTTCATCCATCTTATGACCTTGGAGTTTGGGTAAAAACACCTTATTTTACCACAGCAATGGACCAAATGTTTACTCACGCTTGGAACGTTAAATAATCTTTTTATTAATTTATTTTTATTTTATTTCTAACAAATTGAATGATATTCAAATATTGTACTTAATTCCAACAGATGATAAGTTGTCAAGTTAACTTTATAAATGAATAAAGATTGAATAAAAAATATACTTAAATCAAATAATAATTAGACAATAGCCATCAATTTAACATCAATACAAATACTAAAAATGGAATCAATCATCTCTAAACTTCACCCATTAGAACGATCAGTTCTACCGGTTTTGCTAAAAGAAAAAGAGATTTCTGCTATTGCTAAATTATCAAATTTGCAAGAAATTGAAGTTATGCGGGCATTGCAGTGGTTAGAAAATAAAAATGTTCTAAAGATTAATGTTGACAAAAAAAAGATTGTAGATTTAGAAGAAAACGGAATTAAGTATAAAAAAGAAGGATTACCTGAAAAACGATTATTACAATCATTAACCGAAGAGTTTCAAAGTTTAGGTGAGATTGCTAAAAAAACTAGATTAAGTACTGAAGAATTAAATGCTTGTATTGGAATTCTACGAAGAAAGGTTGCCATTGAAATTGATAAAGGTAAAGATTTAATGTTGAAATTAGGACCACAAGGTAAAAAACTATTAAAGGACGGATCTTTCGAAGAAAAATTTCTAACTAAAGATTTCCCTTTAGATTTTGACTTAATCCAAGATATAGATAAATTTGCCTTTGATGAATTAAAGAAAAGAAAAGGTCTTCTAAAAATTGAAGAAAAAAAGACCACCACTGTAACCTTAACAGAACTAGGAAAAAAACTGGCTTCTACAAAAATTGATGGCGAAGTTATCAATCGTTTAACCATGGGGATGCTCAAAACAGGAAGTTGGAAAGGTAAAAACTTCCGTGCTTATGATGTTGAAATAAACGTACCTAAGGTGTATAGGGGCAAGAAACATTTTGTTAATGAAGCTGTAGAATATATTAAAAGAATTTGGTTAGAACTTGGTTTTAAAGAGATGTCAGGTAATTACGTGCAATCAGCATTCTGGGATTTAGATGCCTTGTTTGTTCCTCAAGACCATCCAGCAAGAGAAATGCAAGATACTTTTTATTTAGAGGGAAAAGCTAAATTACCAAAATTCTGGGAAAAAGTTAAAGCCGTTCATGAAAATGGTGCCAATACAGGAAGTAAGGGATGGCAATATACCTTCTCAAAAGAAGAAACTGAAAAAGTTCTTCTCCGTACACATACTACAGTATTATCTGCACAAACAATTTCAAATTTAAAAAAAGAAGACTTACCAGCAAAGTTTTTTTCTGTAAATAAAGTTTTCCGTAATGAATCATTAGATTGGAAACATTTATTTGAATTTTACCAAGTGGAGGGTATTGTAATTGACCCCAATGCCAATATGAAACATTTGAAAGGATATTTAAGAGAATTTTACAAGAAAATGGGATATCCAAATGTAAGGATGCGACCAGCACATTTCCCTTATACTGAACCAAGCGTGGAAGTGGATGTTTATCATCCAATCAAAAAACAATGGGTGGAATTAGGAGGAGCAGGAATCTTCCGTCCAGAGGTAGTTAAACCGTTATTGGGTTTTGAATGTCCTGTTTTGGCTTGGGGACAAGGTATGGCCAGAATAATTGCTGAATATTGGAAAATAACTGACATTAGAGATTTATACAAAAATGATCTTAAACAGATTAAAGAAATGAAAGCATGGATCAAATAAAAATACATTATCAAAGATTAAACCATATTAAAACAATACATCAAAAATGGCAACTGCAAAAGAAATTACTGAATTTTTGAACAAAGAAATTGAAATCAATAGTATTGAAGATAAATCTTGCAATGGTTTACAAGTAGAAAATACGGGAGATGTCAAAAAGATTGGTTTTACCGTAGATGCTTGCTTGGAAACTTTCCAAAAATCTGCCTTAGCAGGATGTCAAATGTTAATTGTTCATCATGGATTGATTTGGGAAGGCATCAAATATATAAAAGGAAATACCTACAAAAGAATAAAATGTTTGATTGATAACAATCTTGCACTTTATGCTGCCCATCTACCTTTAGATCGCCATGATAAATATGGGAACAATATTATTTTAGCTAACTTGCTAAATTTAAAGGATATTAAATCGTTTGGTTTTTATGGAGATAAAACAATCGGATTTTATGGCCAAACGGAAGTAGAATTAGAACAGATTAAAGAAAAGTTAAAGGAAGCAGGCATGAATTTAACCTGCTTTGAATATGGGCCAAGACAAATCAAAAAAGTCACCATTGTTTCCGGTGCTTTTACTGATGGGGCTTATCAAGCAGTCAGCTTAAGTGCAGACCTTTATCTTACTGGAGAAAATAAATATAATTATTTACAAGTTGCTAAAGAAAATAACTTAAACATTATCTGTGCTGGACATTACCTAACTGAAACCCTGGGTGTTAAAGCTTTAATGCCTTTACTAAAAGAAAAGTTTGGTGTAGAAGTTGAGTTTATTGAGAATCCAGTAGGACTCTAATATATTAATAAATACTAATAACTATTAATAAACATTAAGAAAAAATACACAAAATGCCAACTATAATCCTTAACAAAGAAGTTTTTGAAAAACTTGTAGGTAAAAAATTACCATTAGATCAGCTTAAAGATCGTATTAGTATGTTAGGTACAGATTTAGAAAAAATAGAAGGCAATGAAATAGAAGTTGAAATCTTTCCGAATAGGCCAGACTTATTGTCTGAACAAGGGTTTGCTAGAGCCTTCAGTTCTTTTATTGGAGTAAAAACCGGGTTAAGAAAATATGATGTTAAAAAATCGGGGTTAAAAGTTTATGTTGATAAAAACATAAAAAACATTCGACCATACACTGTTTGTGCCATTATCCGAGGATTAAAATTTGATGATGAAAAGATTAGAGAAATAGTACAAGTCCAAGAAAAACTGCACACCACTTTCTGTCGTAATCGAAAAAAAGCTGCAATTGGTATTTATCCATTAGAAAACATTAAGATGCCAATATATTTTAAGGCAATGAAATCAAAGGAGATAAAATTTCGACCATTGGAATCAGAAATAATTATGGATGGACTGCAAATATTAAGCAAACATCCAAAAGGTCGAGATTATGCCCATCTTTTAGAGGGATTAGAAATGTTTCCGGTATTTATGGACTCAAATCAGGAGATTTTATCATTAACTCCAATTATTAATTCTCACTTGACTGGTAAGGTAACTAAAAAAACTAAAGATATTTTTATTGAGTTTAGCGGGTTTGATTTAGAAGCACAAAAGGTTGGATTAAACATGTTAGTTACTATTTTTGCGGAAATGGGAGGAAAAATTGAATCCCTGGAAGTCATCTATCCAGATAAAACAATTGTAACTCCAAATCTGACTCCTAGTAAAATGAAACTGGATCTTACGTATGTTAATAAGTTGTTGGGATTAAGCTTAAAGGAAAAAGAGGTAAAAGATCTTTTAGAAAGGATGGGCTATGGGTATGAAAAAGAGGAAGTATTAGTTCCCGCGTATAGAGTTGATATTTTGCACCAAGTGGATTTAGCTGAAGATATTGCTATAGCCTATGGTTATGAAAATTTTGAAGAAACCATCCCAAATGTAGCAACCATTGGAGAAGAAAATTCTTTAGAAAAATTACAAAACAAGATTAGAGACATACTGATTGGATTACGGTTGTTAGAAGTTAAGAATTATCATTTGATTACTAACGAAGATCTTACCATTAAAATGCAAAGTAAAAATAAAGTTGTTGCTTTGAAAAACTCCTTAGGAGAACATAATCATTTACGAAATTCCATTTTACCTAGTTTATTAAAAGTGTTAAAGGATAATCAACATAACGAATATCCACAAGACATCTTCGAGCTGGGAAGAACCTTTAACTTTGATAAAAAAGAAGAAACGGGAGTTAAAGAAGAAGATAATCTTGCAATAATGTTATGCCACGATAAAAGTGATTACACTGAGATCAAACAAGTCTTAGATGCATTGATTAGTGCCCTTGGTTTAGAGTACAAAATAAAAGAATCCAATCAAAATAGTTTTATTTCTGGAAGAGCTGGAGAAATAATCGTTCAAAACACAAAGATTGGAATGATTGGAGAAATTTCTCCAGAAGTGTTAGAACTATGGGGTTTAGTTGTTCCTGCTGTAGCATTAGAGATTAATTTAGAAACAATCTTTAAAATAATAATATCAAATTAAATAATCCCCCGAATTAATAACCTCAATAATCAAAAAAGAATAAGAACAAAATAAGTAATAAGAATAAAAAAAAGTTTATTCTATTTTTTCTGCTTTGCTATCAAGATTTTGTTCAAGAGAAGTTTCTTTTGCCTCAGCTTTCTTAACCGTTGCTTTCTTAACTACTGGCTTCTTAGTTTTCCCTTCTTTAACCATTACAGTTTTTTTGCTCTTTCTAACAGGAAATTGTCTTTGAGCTGGTTTCTTACTTTTTTTATCTGTAACAATAATACCAACCTTTTCTAAAACAGATTTTACTTCTTGATGTGAGGCTTTATCCTTAATCTTAACAATCTGTTCCATTGGCTCAAGATGTTTAACATTAACTTTTTTACGTCTTGTTGCACCATCAAGGATTACAAACTGATTGTCAATAATCTCAATAATCACTCCTTTCTTTCCAGCATCTCTGCCTGCAAGTTTCATACAGATCCGACCGATTTGATATAAACTCATTTTTCAGACCTCGCTTTTTCTTGTAAAACTTTCCTCATACAGGTAGAACATAAAACTCCACCATATGGACGTTGTGGTCTTTTGGCAGTTTTTGGCATGTTACGCATCTCAGCAGAAGTTGCATAAGGCACTCCAGCCAAAACTTTTTTACAGTGTGCACAAACGGCTTTAGACGGTTTTCTTTCTTTGTATTGCAACTTAGTGTTTCCACCTGGTGCCTTAACAAAAACTCTTCTTAATCTTCTAGATTTTAACATTCCCCTAGGCATTTTTTATTTCCTCGTTATTTATTACAGTAAAGCAGCTCAGAATAAATCATTCTAACCTGAGTTGCCTACAGATTTGTCCACAAGGGACATACACCAACAGACACCCACCCATTTATAAATCTTTTTACTAAAACTTCTAAATTAGAAACAATACAACCCCATTACAAATAAAAAAAGAGAAAATAAAAAAACGTTATTTATCCACAACTTGCCGCTGTAGCCGCCCCAACTTCGTAACCAAATCCTGGTTGATATGTTTCAGTACTCACGCCAGTAGATTCAGTACATTCTTTTGGTTGGTCATTAAAAGCGGCACAAATTGTAGCTAAGTACGCTGCTGGGCTTCTAGCGGAATTTGCTTGTTCTCCATTAATTACTAATGTAGGACTTCCACCAACACCATATTTCTCATTATCGGCTTTGTGAACATTAAACAAAGGATAATTTCCGCTTAACCAAGTTGACTTGTCATTAAAGTTTTCAGTAATCTTATACTGTGCATCTAACTTTGTAACACATAAATCCAACTTATCTGTATTAATCTCAGCAGAAGTTAAACATGGTTTAGCTTCTCCGGCTTCTAAGAAACAAGCCAAATAATCATTATATTTATCTGTTTGCTCGTTATTAATACAAACTTGTCTCATCTGTTCATCAACTTCAGTTTTACCATGCATAGCATAATAAACAAACTTTAGTTGAAAATCAATTTTATCACCCAATAAGTTAACCACTGGTAAGATTCCTTTCTCAGCTTGTGTCCCATATGGACAATGTGACATGACAAATAATTCAACTACTGGTTTATCAGATTTTGGAACATCTGCGGGTGCTTGTTGTTGTGCATCTGATGAAGCAGCTTCATTACCATATTCATTAACTTTAATTCCTTGCGGGAAAAAGATTTCTCCATCTTTAGTAACATAACTATCCACTTCCTGTCCAGAAATAGTTAACTTAACATTGTAAAGTCCACCTTCTTCAGTTACAGACTCCAACTTTGCTACTGCCTGTCCTTGTAAAAGGTTTGTGTTTACAAACTGTACCATATTCACACCAGCCTCTTCTTTTGAGATGGTATCGGGTCCGCTAGTAAAACTTGATATTAAAGTCACAACCAATATCAAAGCTAAAACTCCCGTAGCAACTTTCCACATATCAAATTTAAGTTTTTTTCCTTTTACAGGATGACTTTCTTTATGTGATTTATGTTCACTATGTTCTTTATGTGCATCTCTGTGTACTTCTTCATTCTTATGCTCTGAATGAATATCTTCATTAGAATCACTTTTATTTTCATTTTCAAAATGAGTCATTTTTACACCCCCCTATTTATTTTGTTTTGGTTATTGTAATTTACTAATAGATTTTTAATGCCTTTCTTAAACTCATACTAAACACTAACGATAACAAGATATACCAACCTAACCATCCCCAACTACTTAACCAAGGAATACCTGCATTTTTTAAAGGCATCAATTTGTTGTGATTAACCACAACTTGTTTGATTTCTAAATCTCTTGGTTTTGCCGGTTCTGTAGGCTCAAGATAGGTTTGATCTGTAGTAATAATAATTGTTTTTTCCAATTCATCGTTGGCCGTCCTCACCGTTAAAGTATGTTCTCCTTGAACCTTACTTTTAAAACTCCACGCCACCTTATGATCTTCAACACTTTGATTAGACTCGGAGATTAGTTGTAAATTCTCGCTAGTTACTAACTCTGCAGATACAACATTTTCATCAAACATAGCAGTAATAGTATAGGTCTGGCCAGGTAATAATGGCTCATAACTTAAGTGTGCTGCCATCCAACCAAAAATCAACAAAATCGGAATCATAGTAATTAAAGTTGGTTTGAAAGACATCTTCATGTATTCCATGTTAACTTTCATTGCTTCCTTTTGTACTTTCATCATTTCTTCTGGATTGGTACGTAACTCTTTCATCCTTTTTTGATAATCTTTTTGCTTCTCTTTCATCTCCTTCATTTTTCCTTGGTTAGTAAAAAATTTGTAAACCAAAGTAATCAACAAGGAAATAATCAAAGCTAAGACAACTAATGTAAGAAACGGACTAATGTTCAATAACGGCTGTAAAACCGGATTAAAAATTTTATCTAAAAAGACCATTTTTTATTTTATTTGAAAAGGGTATATAAAAGTTATGGATTTTCATCAAAACTTTATTCAATTGAAACAATTAAAGTAAATAAACAAATTATTCCATAAATTTGCGCATAGCAGGATGCATATCCATCATGTGTTGTTTAGCAATCTCTTCATACAATTTGTAAACAATCATAACTGCTAATAAGATACCAGTTCCTCTAGACAATGCACCAGTTAAGTCAGCCACCGCCGCCAGTAATCCCACTGATGCTCCACCAACAATTGTTAATGGCCAAATATATCTGCTTAAGATTCTTTCTAAAACTCTTTCGTCTCTTCTAAACCCAGGAATTTGTAATCCAGAATTGAGAATTTGTTTAGCTTGACTTCTAGCATCCATGTTAGCCGTTTGCATCCAAAATATACTAAATAATACTGAACCGCCCATCATTAACAAGATATAAATTACCGCTTGACCAACCATACTCAAACTAAAACTTCCTCTAATTATGTTTTGTAATAAATCTGGAGAGTTTATCCAGTAAACTAACCCACTAATAGGAGAATTTCCAGAGAATGTTCCTAACCAAGGGTGTCCCCATCTTTCTAATAATCTTGCCACTAACTGAATATTAGCCATTAAAGCAGCAACTAAGATAACTGGAATGTTGGAAGTATAAAAGAAGTTTAATGGCCACCTCATTCCGTATCCTCTAACTTTACCAAAAGACAGAGGAATTTCAACTTTCATTGCTTGACCATAAACACAAATCATAAACACCAAGATTGTAGAAACTAGCGCTGCAATCTGTAAGCCAGCAGTGGTTATATCTCCTACAGATAACGATTGAAATAACGCGGGAATCGCTCCTGCAGCCAATTCTGGTTGAGTAGGAGATGGTAAAAAATTAAACGCGCGAATAAAAATTTGTTGTGCTACTCCTGCAGCAATAAACAAACTAATACCAGAACCAAAACCCCATTTACTAACAACTTCGTCTAGGAACAAAATGATTATTCCTCCTAAAACTAGTTGAAAGATTAAAATAAATTCTAATTGTCCATATAAGGGTAACCCAATTAATGACGCTGATGGAGCCAATCCACCCATTAATACATAAATTGCTCCTTCAAAAATAACAAAAAATACTCCTAAAATCTTTTGCAAACCTTGGAACCTTTGCCTTCCTTCTGTACTACTTAGGTCCAAATTAAGAATACCCGTTCCACTTAACAACTGCAAAACAATTGAAGCAGTAACTAAAGGACCAATTCCTAATGAAATAATACTTCCAAAAGAGGCCCCTAAAATAATTGATAAAAATTCAAACTGTTGTAAGGCATTTTCTCCTAACCCAAACAAAGGAATCAACCCCATCACAAAAAAAATAATTAGAACTACTAAGGTCCATTTAAGCTTCTCTTTAAAGGGTAGCTTTTTTTGTTTGGGACCTCTAACTTCCGGTAAATGTTGAATAATCGTGTCCAGGAAAGACATTTTGTTAAACCGTTTATTCAGAATTCTCTGATACTCCAGAGTTTCCCGAAATTAATTCTCCGCCTGCAGCCTTAATTTTTTCCTCTGCTTTAGGCGAGAATGCATCTACAACTATTTTAAGCTTTAGGTTAACAATACCAGTACCTAACAATTTCTGATATCCTAACTTAGCTAAATCAATAACGTAAATATCATTTTCTTTAATTACTAAACCTTTACTTACAAACTTCTCTAAATTTTTGAGCGTAAAAAGATTTAATCCGATTGCCTTTGTGGATAAAGTTTTACTAGTAAATCCTTTGTGACCTAATTTTCGATCTTTCATACCAGCCTTTTTTTGACCTGCTCTCTTACCAGTACCTGCATTACCACGTCCGCCACGAGAACCCGCACCACGCCTTTTCTTTCTAGCGCCGCCACCATGACTGGAACCACCACGATACTTTACTACTTTTTTTCTTTTGTTGACAACCATTTTATAACATCCTGATTATTAGATCATTAATCTTTTCTGCTCTATACCCTAAAGCTCCACCAGCTTTAAAAGCAACTTTAATTCCTTTTCTACCAAATCCTTTTTGAGGAGGATTTAATCTAAAGTAAGGCTTATACTTTTTTCCTGCAACTTCTAAAGTATTATAATTATATTTTTCTTTGCGGTCAGTTAATCGGGATTGATACTCTTCTCCTCTTTTCTCAACTAACTGCTGATAGGTTTTCTCGTCAATTTCCCCCCAAGTGATATAATCTTTAACTTTCTTAATCATCCCTAAATTAACAGGATTACCTTTGATAACAACACAATGATTTTTTCGATTTAAGTTTAATAATGCCAAAGTATCCTTTACTGGTTGAGAAACCTTAACTAAACCTCTGACTAAAACAACAGCTAACAATTTGGTACTTGCTTCTGTTGCCACACTTTCAGATGTTCCTTTCTTTTGTTCAGTTACTTTTGCCATTTACGCTTCCTCGCCAGTTCTATCCTTCAACTTACCCTCAGAAATACCTAACTTTTTTAAATCTTCAGGTCGATACTTTATTTGAGACAAGTTTTTTAACGCATCCATCAAAGCGTTAACTAAATTTAATTTGGTTTTTGTCTGACCAGATGTTTTACTCCAAATATCTTTAACTCCTGCCATTTCTAAGATTTTTGCACATTCTTTTTCAACACATAATCCTTTACCTTTAGGGGCGGGAATAAGTGTAATTTTAGCAGATCCACATTTTCCTTCTACAGCAAATGGAATAGAATGGGGTTCTTGGCAGTTACATTGCCAGCTTCCACATCCTCTTCTAACTCTTATTAAATTTAATCTTGCCCTACGCTTAGACTTATCTCTAGCAGGAACTGTTTCTTTACTTTTTCCTGTAGCCACACCAACATAACCATTTTTGTTTCCAACTACAGCACAAGTTAAAAAATGAATTTTGTTTCCTTCTTTGGTCTTCTTTTGAGTTTGACGGAAAATTCTTCTCTGTCCACCACCAAACTTACCTTTGGCTTGACCAATTAATAATAATTCCTCACTTAAATTAGGTAAAAGAGAATCAACAACTCCCACTTCTAAAATTTTTAGATTTTGATTAAAAATATCCTCAATATCCGTGATCTCTCCATTTTTAACCTTAAGACCTAAATTGGTAGCAGGTTTCCAAGTATCAACTATCTCTGGAACTTCCTCAATAATATCCTTAACTACTTCTTCATCAGCGGCCTTAGATTTCTTTACTTTTATTTGTTCAACCATTTTTATTCCTATTTACCCATAATCTTTTGCTTGATTATTTTAATATCATTTTTTAAACTTTCATTAATATGGGCCCCATTAATTCTTTCTTCCGCAGGGAAAATTTCTTCACTTCCAAATGGAATATTCAATCCAGCATCAATTGCTCCCTTCAAAAAAGCAGCAATTCTTCCTTGACCAAAAGATCCTCTCAATCCAGTATCAAAGACTGCTTCTGAACATTTTTGGTCTAACGTTTTCTTTCCTAACAAAAGACCAGTTAAGTAAGCAGAAGGAATATTTTTACAACTTCCTTTCCAACCCAACTTTTTTAGCGCAAAAGAATCTGTTCCTGCTAAAACTAAATCGCCTTTACCATTAAAACTAATTACTTGTCCAATTATTTTCTGATTAGTTAAGCGTACTACAACCCTAGGTTGACCAGACATAAGAAGTTTCATTCTCTTCTGATAACTAGTTTTGCCCTCTCTTTTCCTTCTGTACTGGACAGTTTGTGGTTTTTTTGTTGCCATATTTTATGTGAATCTTAGTTATATTCTTTAGTTTATTTTTTTTCTTTTTTATCTTCGACAAGACGATATTCAGTTAAGTACAATTTAATGTGCCTTTTATTCCTGAAATAACCACCTTTGACTTTATTGTACAACATTTGATAATTTTTACTGGTAACTAATTTCTTATCTCTTAACTCTTTAAGGAAATCTCTTTGAACACGCACCCTAGTCATCCATTTTTCCTTTCGGCTAACAACGGAATTCTTTGTACCTTTCTTACTTCCTCTCCCTTTCTGACGTCCTTTCCGTTTTTGGCTAGCAATCTTTCTAGCCCTACCTCTGGACTGTTCATTACTTTTACTTTTCACTATTTTTTTAACTGCAATTAATCCACGTAAATCTGATCGAGTGATTGCCTTCTTGACATCTTCCAAGGCATCAACTGCAAATTTGATCTTCTTGGGTGAAGTCTTCAAGATACTTGCTGCCAACCGTTTTTTACTTTTCATTTTTTAACCGTTCATACGTTTTATTTTAATTTTATTTTGATATTATTAAACTATTGTTTTTTTATTAATTCTTTTTCGATGGATTTCTTTTGTTCTTCCTTCTCTTCTTTATGAGATCCACTTTCTTGATTGTCACTATTTTTCTTCTCAGTTTTTTCTTCTTCTTTTTTCTTCTTTTCTTCAGCCTTTTTCCTTTTTTCAGCGTCTTTTTTGCTCTTATCTTTCATTTTCTCTTCTTTAACTTTTTTACGAGCAACATAAGCACTATTTATTTTTTCAATTGACTGATTGACATCTTTAACATTAGTTAAACTGATTTTCTTTTCTTGAGCTACTTTCAAAATTTCAAGCATATTCTTCTTACCAACTTTTGCTACGTGAGCAATCTGTTTACTTGGAACTAGTTTTAATAAATCTGTAGGATTAGCAATTTGAACCACTTCTTTTCCAGAAGAATGTAATCCACGAACAGCCTTAGGAGAACCATAACCTGTAGTCGGTAAAATAGATTTACCTCGGTGATATTGCCTGGATCCAGAGTGTCTACCTCTAGGAAATCTCCACTTTTTCTCAATTCTCGCAGAGAACTTTGATTCTTTGATTACAAAAGTGGGTTTAGATTTTTTAATCTTTTTCCTCAATCCTAAAAGTTTAGTTATTTTTTCCATCTTTCTTGACTCAAATCATATCTTTACCAGCTTTGTGAGTAATATAACATCCATCTTGGAAAATCCGAATGTCGCGATTAGTAATTCTACATAGCAATTCAATTTTAGCAGCCATCATTCCTGCTTTTTCTTTATCTGCAGACTTTACTACTATTTCAGTACCATTGACTTTTATGTCTACACCAGGAACAATCTTAAATTTTCTAGGAACGCTTTCTCCTAAAAAGTTCTTGATCACAAATTCCGTTCCACTAACGGCAACATTCATTGGAAAGTGACCGGAACAAATTTTTAATTTGTAAGTATGCGGTTCTTGTACACCTTTAATCATATTATTAATGTGTGCATAATAACTACCTAACATTGTTTTTTCCCTTTTTGTTGCTTTTTCTGCAACAAGGATGATTTTATTACCCTCTAAATTAATCTTAACTTTTGGATGGAGGAAAGCTCGGTCTATTTCTTCTTTTGAACCTTTAATCTTAACTACTTTAGTAATCGGATCTACTACTGCAGTTACTCCATTTGGAAGTTCAATTTCTTCTCTTAGGTCTATTTTCATTTTAGTAACAATAAGCTAAAAGTTTTCCTCCTATTTTCTTTTCCTTAGCTTGATTATGAGGCATAATTCCTTGTGGTGTAGATATTAGTAATACACCAAAATCCTTCGCAGGCAAGTATCGCTTTTCCCATTTTTCAAACTCTCCATTCTTTGTAGAGAATCGTGGTTTTACTACCCCACATTTATTAATATTTCCTAACAAGTTAACTTTAAGCTGGCCACCTTTTCCGTCCTCTACTTCTTCGAAAGCTCCTAAGTAACTATGCTCATTTAACAAAGTTAAGATTTTTTTGATCATTTTTGAGGCAGGTCTAACAACTACTTCTTTCTTACCCACTCGTTCTGCGTTCATTATTTTAGCCAATGCGGCTGCTAATGGGTCATTTAACATTTGCTTTTACCTCGCCTTAACTATATTTCTTAAACCCTAATCCTATGGCCATGTCTCGGAAGCATCTTCTGCACAAATTAAGCCCATATTTATTAATGTGGCCGCGCATGCATCCGCAATTTTTGCATTTGTTTAATGCAAATCCGCAGGATCGGTCTTTAGGTTGATTGAATTTGATGTATTTAGCTTTCTTAACCGGTTTAGCGTTAAGTTGTGTGAAAGCCTTTTTGTGATCGCTAGTTGTCATTTTTAATTTAATAAACCTCCACCTTGAAGTTTTCTTTCATAAAAGCAATAGCTTCTTCCTTACTTACTTTGTGATGAACACCAATAGGTTGAGGAACAATTTTTCTTTTACTTACTCTGTAACCTGGACGTTCCAAAGTTACGGCAACTTCTAACCCAATTATTTTTAAGTCCGGATCATATTCCAGACCACCAATATCAATATACTCTGGAATTCCAAAAGAGAAATTCCCCTGGTTATCAAAACACTTTTGAACTAATTGATTATCTTTAGCAACTAATAACCGTTTTAATAATTCTTCAGTATTTTTTCTTACAGTAACCTTACAACCAATAGCTAAGCCTGGTCTTAATCCCCATCCAGGAATCCGTTTACTAGTTATTGTTTTAACCGGTTTTAATGGTGAAGAAAGTTTCTTCAACAAAACTAATCCTTTCTTTAACAAATCTTCGTTTTTGCCTGCACCAATATTTAGTGTAATCTTAGCAATTCTGATTTTTTTCATAGGGTTAGTTTTTTCTGTCATTTTATTAGCAACCTTGATTATTTAGTTTCATTTAGTTTCATTAAGTTTTATAGATGGCTTTTCTTTACCTACTACAAACAAATATTTCTTTGAAGTGTAAACCTCTTCTTTATTCTTTAAGTATACAGCTTCTTGGCCCTTGATCTCCTTAAAAGATCCAAAATCACCAATGTGCTTTCCTTTAGTTAAGAAAACAGATGCACCTTTAGTTAAAGGTAACAATTCCTTAACTTTAAAGTCAGGTAAAGTCAACAAGAAACTATCGCCGACTTTAGCACTAACTTCACTAGTTACACTTTTACCATCATACAAATTATATTGAATTTTTCCAGCAGTAATAACACTTTTACCAACAATTTTACATGGTTTTGTGGTAGATTCTTCTTCAGTAATTTCTTGAACGGCCAACTTGCCCTTTCTAGTTAATACTACACGATAAATCTTATTTAATTCTTTAACTTGCAAAACATCAAATAAACCAACGATAAATTTATGGTCTTTTCTTTGTCTTCCATCCACAAGGATTTGATTATTTTTAAGCATCTTTTTAACTTCATAAGAAGTTTCAGCTAAATGTAAAAAGTCTCTCAAGATTACACCCAAAGCTAAACCATTCTCAAATGAATGCGCGCCAGCATTTGGTCTACTGATAAAAGTATTAGCTTTTCTATCAATTGCCCAAGTTCTAGGTGATGTGAGTCTTTTTAAGTGATTTTTCATTTTTTAACCTCTGTCTTTTTCTCCACAGTTGGTTTTTGTGTTTTTTTCTCAAATTTTTGTTTCCTTTTTTTATCGGTCAACAAAGGTTCAATAATCATTAAGTTGGAAGCCCTAAATGAAAGAGGTAATTTTGTTCCATCTTTCTTAACTGAATCAATTCCAGCCAAATATACTCTTTCCCTTTTAAGATCAACACGATCTACCTTAGCATCCTGTTTCTTAAACTGACCACGTAAAACTTTAACTTTGTCTCCTTTTTTCAACTGAGCATTACGTAACCCATACTTTTTCCTTAACTCCGCAGAGAGATGAACATGAACTAATTTCTGTTTAACGTGAAGAGGAGCATTATATACATACTTCCTCTGTTTTCTAGGTTGAACACTTTTGTTCCAAGATTTAACGAAACTTGCTTTTACCATTTTATAAAATCATATTTGCTACTTTAGCAACAGCTGGCCATCTTTCGGCAGCTTCTTTAGCAATAGGTCCCTTGAAAATCGTTCCTTTAGGGTTTCCTTTTTCATCTTTAAGTACAACAGCAGCATTATCTTCAAACTTAACATGAGTTCCATCAGCCCGACGATATTCTTTCTTTTGTCTAACAATTACTGCAGGCACAACAGTTTTTCTCATCTCTAATTTCCCTTTTTTAACAGAAACAAAAACTAAGTCACCAACTCCTGCTGCAGGTACTCTACCTTTAACAGTTTTATGGCCCTTTACCGCAATAATCTTCAACATTTTTGCTCCAGAATTGTCGCAGCTATTAATAATAGCCTGAACTGGTAATCCTCTGGTAACTCTACTGCTTACTGCTTTCATTTTTTACTTCCTTTCTCTTCAATTTGAGTTTTATTAACTATTGTTAGGATAACATGTGTTATCGTTTTACTTAACGGGCGAGTTCTCGCAACTATAACTTCGTCACCGATCTCTGCATCAACACATGCAGGATTGTGTACTCTCATTCTAGACTTTTTAACTTCATAACGCTCGTATTTGCTGATGTATGTGGAGTGTGTCCATTCAATTGTTGCAGAATGGTTAATATCCTTTTTAACCACCTTACCATTGAATAGCTCATCCTTTACATTGATTGTCCCATGAAATGGACATTTCTGATCAGTACATTCTTTAGCGGGTGCTTTTATCCCCATTATTTCTTTTTTCATTTTCCTTTTAACCTTTCTTCTGGTCTTTTGGCCAACTCTTGACCATTGATGATTTGTCCGTTACGAACAAGTTTAATTGTAATGTTATTTTTGAATAACCTTTTCTTTGTATCTTTCTGCTCAACAACAATTGTTGATTTTGTTTCGTCAACAACCCGTCCTGAGATAGACAAGTTAAATGGATTCTTTGAAGCCACAATCACAATTTTTTCCCCAATGAGTTCATGAGGATAAATGGTTGTTTTCTTCATTTCTTCCTAAGCTAATTCAATCGTTTCTTCTGAAAAACCTAAAGCAATTAACGCTTCTTTAATCCTTTTCTGATGATCACCCTGTAGTTCTACTCGACCGGTTTTAGCCGTGCCACCACAAGCAAATCTATTCTTCAGTTTTTTGAAGATTTCTTCAACATTAGCTTCTTTACTTATGCCTGCAATCACAGTATACTTTTTTCCAAACTTTCTTTTCTCGATGGAAACCATGATTTTTTGTTGCTCCCGTGCGATTGTTTCACAAACGCAAAGGTCTTTTGGTAACCCACATTGGTTACATACATCTACCATTGTTTAATATTTAGATTGCCTCCGTATTTTTTTCTTTTAACAGAGTGTTTATACGGGCAATGTTTTTTTTGACTTGTCCAATCCTACCGGGATTAGATGTATTTGCCCCAGAGTTAACTTCTACATTCAACTTAAGTAAATCTTTTTTAAGATCTACTAACCTAGATGCTAAATCTTCTTTTCCCATATTTCTAAAGTCTTTAGTAGATTTCATTGTTCTTTTGAAACCTCATCATTACTTTTTGGACTATCTTCAGTGTTATCTTTATCTTTTAAAGTTGTTTCTTCAGCTGATTCTTGTTTTTCTTCTGTAGGTTCAGAGACCACTTCTTTTACAACTTCTTTTGCAGTTTCTTTCTTGACTACTGGTTTCTTAGCTACCCGTTTCTTAGGAACAGATTTCTTTTTTGCTGGTTTCTGTTCAACAGCTTTCTCAACAGCAGCAACTTCTTCCACAACTTGAATTGGTTCATCCAATATTTCAATATGATCTGGTAAGATTACATCAGGTGGCATTATAGCAACCTTAATTCCCACAATTCCACTTTTCAACAAAGCGGATGTTTGTGCTTTTCTTACACCTTGAATGGCAATATCTCCACACTTCTTTAAATATCCTTGATAAAAACGCCAGTTTTTTGCCCTCGCGCTTGGAATTTTTCCAGAGATAAATAGTTCAACTCCTAAAGCTCCAGAGTTCATGACATTTTCCATAATTTTATGTCCAATACCTTTAAATCTAGCAGTTCCAAATCTTTCTAATGAACTAGCAATTCTGTCCGCTACAATATTAGCATCAAGGAAAATATTTCTTACCTCAATAATCTCAATTTGTGGATTTTCCAAGTGAAATTCTTTTTTCAATGCTTTTGTCAATTCTTTGATGTTTGAACCTCTTGACCCTACAATTAAACTAGGTCTACTGGTCTCAATTATAATCTTTTCACCAAGAGGGATCTTCTTAAGTCTAATTGAAGAAACACCAACTTTGTTTAACTTGGACTCTACATATTTCTTAATGTAGTATTCCTTGGTTTTCTGAGCGACAAATTCGCGTTCAATCATTCTTCCTTAGCCTCCTTAACTTCTTCCTTTTGGTCTTCTTTAACTTTTTGAGTCTCTTTCTTAACAGTTTTAGTAGTGTTTTCTTTTTTCTCCGCTTCTTTCTTCTCTATTTTAGTCTTAACTGGTTTAGCAGCAGAGGCCTCTTTATTGGAATCTTTCTTTTTAACACCCATCTCTTTAACTTCAACTTCAATGTGTGTTCTTTTTGTGCTTCTTCTATGTCGACTACCAGTCATAGGAAGAGCTGCTTTGTTAACTAATAATTTAACAATCTTTAAGTTCGCAATGTTCAATCCCTTAAATTGAGCATTTGCTTCAACTGAATTTAACAATTTCAAAAACTCTTTAGCTGCTTTTTCAGGAAATCTTCCTGCAGCCATTCCTGGTTTATGTCCAACATTTCGTTTAAATCTGTTAAATGGAATTGCTTTTCTTAAATTCGCGACCTCTTCTAAATAGGATTTAGCAAAGGACAAAGGTTTAAACCTAAGGAAACTACTAATTTCAACACCATGTTTAGTTGAAATAGCTAAGTTCAAACTTTTAGCACTGGCCATGTGGTCCTTATTCTCCACCTGATCTTTCTTTGCTATTTTTTTTGTTACCATTCTTGTATATCCATAATTGTTATTTCTTTATCTTTTTATCTCGCTGAAACAGATTTACTAGACCTTGTAGCTCCAACACCTGCAGCACTATGAGATACTGTCCTACGAGTATGTGAAAATTCGCCCAGATAATGACCTAGGAATTCAACAGTAATCGTCACCAAAACATAATCTTTACCATTATAAACTCTAAAAGTTTTTCCGACCATATTTGGAGTGATAATCATATTTCTACAATGCGTTTTGATATTATCTGCACCAGCTTCGATTCTTTTCAATAATGTCTTCTGTGCATCAGTATAGCCTCTTTTAAGAGATCGTCTTTGTCTAGACGGAATCAAATCTAAGAAGGTCTTCATGTCAACAGACTTAGCTTCTTCCTCAGATTTCCCATGCCAGGTTAATTCTTTTGCCATTTTCTTAAATTTTCAGTTTATTTCCTCTTACCAGTTCGACTAGGTGCGATCTTACCAACTTTTCTTCCAGGAGGTGCACTCCTTGGAGATAGGGTTGGCCTACCTTTAATGTGTGAACATTTTCCACCAAATGGATGATCCACGGCGTTCATTGATATACCACACACTTTTGGATACAATTTGTTTCGCGCTTTCATTTTCTTAAAGCGAGTACCGGCCTTTAAAAAAGGACGTTCTAACCTACCTGCACCAGCAATAATTCCAATTGCTGCCCTACAAGCTGGCAAAAATATTTTTTCGCTATTTGAAGGAAGTTTAATTCTAACTGAATTTTCAGTCTTAGCAACAACCTTTGCAAAACTTCCACTTGATCGTACTAATTTTCCGCCATCCCCTGGCCTGATTTCTAGATTATGAATTAATGTTCCCTCAGGAATGTCTTTTAATTTTAGAACATTTCCTAACTTAACTTCAGCGGAACTACCAATGCTGATCTCATCTCCCACTTTGATACCTTCTGGAGCAATCGTCAACCCTTTCTCTCCAGACAAGAAATTAACTTCCATTAATGGAGCACTATGTCCCGGACAATTAACTAACTCGGTAACCACACCAGAAGTTTCTATATTGTAATGTTTTGGTTTACCTTTGAACCGAAAGCCCGGCGAACGATAAGTCATCGTTCCTCTTCCCCGTCTTTGTTGTATAATTCTTTTACCCATTTTGTATCAGCCTAAATTAATCCTAAATCCGCACTTACGTCTGAAGCAACATTTCCTGCACTTAACTTAACATAAGCTCGTTTTTGTCCATTGATGAAATTTTGTACATTAACTTGAATGACCTTAACTTTAAACAATTGTTCAACCGCCCGTTTGATGTCTCTTTTAGTTGATCTTGGATGTACAACAAAAGCTAATTTATTATCAAACTCAATTTGTCGAATACTTTTTTCTGTAGACAAAGGAAACCTAATTACTTTGTAAGGATCAAAATTGTCTTCAACAAGGGTTTGACCTTCCTGTTGTTCCTTTGTAACTGTTTTTTTAGCCATTTTGTTAATTATTCTTTTTTTAAATTATTATTTTTGATTGAAAAGATTCTCCTTGCCCAAAACTTCTATTGCTTTTTCAGTCCAAACTGCTACTCTACCCGGATGTGCACCAGGAGCCAGTAATTCAACATTAAGGGCATTAACCTGAACGATATCAATTCCAGGAATGTTTTTCGCTGCTTTTAATGCAGGACAATCCCCGCCAACAACCAATAAAATTCCTTTCTTCTTTTTGTATTTTCTTCCCCTTAATTTTCCTAATCCTGCTCTGATCGTCTTGATTAAAGAACGTTCTAACTCATCTTTAAATCCTAAAGCCAAAAGAACATTTTCAAGTTCTTTAGTTTTAGTAAGAGCTTCAAATTTAGCAGAGATTATGAAAGGATATTCTGCAGGAACCCTATGCCCTCTAGACTCAACTAAGGACTTATTAATAGTAGCTGCGATTGCAGAACGAATAGCTTTTTGATTTTCTTTTTGATTTAAACTCTTTTCCCAATTCTTTTCTGCTTTTGGTGCGTGTGCTCTTCTTCCTCCAACTGTTTGAGGAGAAAATGCTCCAACCCAAAAGAATCTTGTTCCTCTTCTAGATAAGATTTTTCTATTGACACGACTGATTCCAAACCCATAACTTCCACGGTAATTCTTTCTTCTTTTACTTAATCTACTAGAAGACCTCATACCTGCTTTAGGATCTGCACCATATGCTTGCCGAGCAGAGTTTTGTAAAGCTTCAACAGCCCTCTTGATTAAGTCTGGACGATAAGCCTCAGAAAATTGGCTAGGTAAATCTTTTTCTCCTGCCTTCTTCTTCTCTAAGTCTAAGATTGGTAATTTCATTTTTATTTGTGGATGTGAGCAACCTGTGGCGCTTCTTTAGTCATTTTAGTATTAATCCTGATGGCATTAGTCATCAAAACTGCCCTTTTCTTTGGTCCTGTTATTGAACCTTTTAATAATACATAATCATTCTTAACAGCACCATATCTTGCGAACCCACCTTTGGGCGCAATTGCTTCAATATTATTATCGATGCTAATTACTTGCTTATTATGCTCTGTTCTTAAGTGATAACCCATTTTTCCAGGTTGAGCAACAGAAAATTCAACTCTCTTAGGAGTCCAAGAACCTAATGTTCCGATTCCCCGCTTAGTTTTTTCAGCTTTATGTTGTCTAATTGGTACACCATATCTTTTAACAGTTCCTTGAAACCCTTTTCCTTTAGTGATTCCATGGACATCAAGAACATTGCCATTTTCAAAAACATCATTAATTTTAATATCCTTGCCAAAAACAGCTTTAGCGTAATTAATTTTATCCTCTTTAGAACCACCTAAAGCAATCTCAATTAACTTAGGTTTTTTTGCTCCTACAGAAGTGGTCTTTGGATTAGAATGGACTAATAAACGAAGATCCTCAAAATCAGTATATTCTTCTAATTTCTTAGCTGCTACTTTTTTTGGCATAGTGATTGCTTTACCAACAGTCTTATCAAGTTTTTCTGCTAAGACGGCACCTAATTTTTTCCAACCTAATAGTGATTTTTTATAGAATGAAACACCCATAACAGACATTGTTGGGCATTCAACAATCGTAACAGGCATAAATATTTTTTCTCCTTTTGTTAAGGATTTCGCACGATTATCAACAACATGTAAATGAGTCATCCCAACTTTGTAACCAATGAATCCTAATGGCTTAGCTTTTTTATCTGCAGCCCAAGATCTAACTCTAGCAACAGAAGATTTAGCTCTTTTCCTTGGCCAAAACTGTAAACTGCCTCTTCGAGGGGCGTGTATATTTCCCATTATTGGTTTTCTCCTTTAAACAGCCTTTAAGTGACTTCCATCATAGAAATGATTCAGTGATGGTCGCCTTTTCAGGCCCAACAAAATCATGATCATTTACTTCCTCAAGTGAAGCAGTTTGATGATGATTTCTTAGTAATTCCCTCTTTGGAATGAGGGTTACTTATAAAGATATCGGTTTATTTGATTGATTTTTCTCCTTCTCTCACTTTTCGAACTAAAGATTCAATAGGGTTGGGATTCTCTTTAAAGACGCGATCATGCCCAGAACCAGGGAAATTTACCCTTACCCACAATTTTTTACCGCAATTACAATGAGCCGACTTATAGTGGTGATTATCCGGACTACAGGGATCCCATTCAGAAATCCAATTCTCTTTCTCAATAACTGTACCACAATGGTGACAGCGGATAACTTCATCCTTTTGAATATCTTGTAAAACTTTTTCGATGTGCATATCCTCACTTTGGTTAAGAGAAACTTTATATACCTTATGGCTAATGTGAGTTTTAATGAAATATCAACATAGTACTATCATTGGGGATTTTGTTTTAGATGAAAAGAATATCCTTAGTAAAGCTAAAAAGAAGGAAGAATTAAATAAACTCCCTAAGAACAAGTTACCGATTGTTTTAGAACAATTGAAGAAAAAAGAATATTTCTCAGAATTCTACTTAGCTAATCTAAAGATAACTAAACAAAAAATAAAAGAATCTGTTTCTGAAGACCAACTAATTGTTCAGGCCATATCTAATGTTAATGAATTAGACCGTACTATCAATATGTTAATAAAAAGGTTAAGAGAATGGTACGCACTATATTGTCCCGAATTTGAACACAAGTTTATTTATCAAGAAAAATTTGTAGATTTAGTCTTAGAAAAAAATCGGCAAGAGTTAATGAAAGAAGTTGGTGTAGAAGAAACTATGGGTGCTGATTTAGATAAGTTACATGTCCAAGAGATGAAACAATTAGCCTTAAGAGTTAGGGAATTAATCTTTTTACGTAAGGAACACGAAGATTATTTAGAGAAAGTAATGAAAAAATATTCTCCGAACATATTAGAATTGGCTGGAATAACAATAGGTGCAAAATTATTAGAGTTAGGCAAAAGCCTTAAACATTTAGCTTTTTTGCCAGCTTCAACAATACAATTATTGGGAGCAGAGAAAGCCTTATTTCGCCACATTAAAAGTGGCAGTAGAAGTCCAAAATATGGAGTTATCTTTCAACATCCATTTATACAAAAAGCCAAAAAAAATGAACGTGGCAAAGTTGCTAGGGTTCTCGCTGATAAATTGTCATTGTGTGCAAGATTAGATTACTTTAAAGGTGAATTTAAAGCCGCAGAATATAAGAAAGAGATTGAAGAGAAGTTCCAATGAAAGAAATAGAAGTGAAAATTTTAGATATTGACGTTGACGCCGTTAGAACTAAGTTATTACAATTGGGAGCTAAAAAGAAATTTGAAGGAGTCGTCCATGCTCTGGCGTTTGATTTTCCAGACCAGCGATTAAAAAAAGAAGGCTCTTTTTTAAGAATCAGAAAAATGGGCGAAAAGACTGAACTCTGTTTTAAGGGGAAGAAAGATGATTCTCCGTTTAAAAGAAGAGAAGAAACTGAAGTAACTACCAACAACTTTGAAACAACTATTGAAATAATGAAACATCTAGGATTACAAATAACTCATGAGGGAAAAAAGAACCGTGAATCTTATACTAATGGAAAAGTTAACTTTGAGATTGATAACGATGAAAGGATTCCTCACTTTTTAGAAATAGAAGCCCCAACTGAAGAATTAGTTGAAGAATATGTTAAAAAATTAGGGTACTCTATGAATCAAACTAACAACTGGAGCTATTTAGACGTTGAAAAACATTACAAAGTAAAATGAAAGAACACAAATTATTTGAGATCTATGAGGACAGAAAAAGAATTTACACCAAAAGTATTCTTCCCGGAAAAACCCATTTTGAAGAAAGAACTACTCGAGATGGAAAAGAAGAATATCGTGAATTTGATCCTACTAGAAGTAAATTAGCCGCTACTATTACTAAAGGGTGTACCAACATCGGTTTAAGAAAAGGTGATGTGGTTTTGTATTTAGGAGCAAGCCATGGATACACTTGCTCATTTGTTTCTGACATTGTGGGCAAGGAAGGATTAATTTTTGGTTTAGATCCTGCCCCCAGAGTTGTACGAGACCTAGTGTTTTTATCAGAATTACGACAAAATATTGTCCCCATCTTAGCAGATGCAAATCATCCCGACCAATATACTGATAAGGTCTGCCAAGCAGATATTGTTTATCAGGATATTGCTCAAAAAAATCAATCAGAGATTTTTATTAAGAATTGTAATCTCTTTCTTAAAAAAGGAGGTTATGGTTTGTTAGCAATAAAAGCCAGAAGCATAGATATTTCTAAAAAACCAAAAGATATTTTTGTCAAGATTAGACAAGAATTAGAGAAAATATTTACGGTAATTGATTACAGATTCTTAGATCCATTCGAAAAAGACCATTGTATGATCATTGTAAAGAAATGATAAAATGAGTAGGATCGCTATAGATATTGTTGTTCTTCCTCCTGAAAAAGTTATGGATCAAATTATTAAGATTAACCAATCAGAAGCGATTAAAGGAAATGCTAAAGGAGAATTAAACAAAAATGATTTCCTACCCCATATTTCTTTAGCTATGGGCATTGTTGATGAGAGTAAATTTGTTCAAGTAACAGAAATAGTCACATCCATCACCAAAAGTATTTCACCTGTAAAATTAGAATTAATAGATTATTATTTTGTAGTTGGAGAAGATGGCATTAAATCCTATGCCATAAAAGTTGGTGGACAGTTACACTATCTACATAAACAACTAATGAGCTCATTAAAAAATTACTTTACTCATGATGCAACAAAAGAGGATATGTATAATCAAGAAACCGAACCAAATTATGTTAACACTTACAAAAAAAATGATAGTTTTAAAAATTATGTCCCACATATAACTATCCGTTGTAAAGAAATTAACACTGTATTAATAAAACAAGAGTTTATTGCGGATAGAATTGCCATCTGCCATATTGGAAAATCTACAACTTGCAGAAAAATCTTATTTGAAACAAAACTAAAAAATAAAAAAAGGTGATGATAATGACTTTAGCAAATGAAGCTGCATATTTGTATGTGCATTCTAAAGAGTTGTTAAGTTTAAACAAAGAACTTCGTAACTTAACAAATAAAGCTCAAAAGCATGTTGAAAAACATAATAAATCTAAAACTGAAGAAGATCGTTACAAGCATCGTTGTAAACATGGAAAGACTACTGAAGAAATCCAAAAAATAATAAAAAAACATAACACTACTTTACAAAAACTGAAATCTCATCAAATTGCCTTTGCTCACGCCCTACAAAAGGAACATCGGTCTCTTGTTTGATTTCTGAAATTTAATTTTTTTGATTTAACACCGCATTCAAAAATCCAAGGTATAAGGGATGTGGAGTTAAAGGTTTGGAGACATATTCTGGATGAAATTGTGTTCCTACAAAAAAAGGGTGCGTCTCTTTTGATAATTCCAGTATCTGCATTATTTCTCTGCCAGGAGCTTTTCCAGAAAAGATTAATCCTTTTTCTTCTAACATTTTTAGATAATCTGGGTTACATTCCCACCTATGCCTAAATCTTTCTCTGATCAAAGGAGAGTTATACAAACTTTCTGCAGTAGTATTTTGCTTTATCTCTACATCATGACCACCTAAACGCATATTTCCTCCCAAACCAGAAATTGCTTTTTGTTCAGGTAAAATGTCAATAACAGGATGGCAACAATTCGCTTCAATTTCCGTACTATTGCTACCATCAAGACCACAAACATTTCTTGCATATTCAATCACAGCCATTTGAAAACCATAACATAATCCTAAATAAGGCATCTTATTCTCTCTAGCAAATTGAATACAATTAATCTTTCCTTCAGAACCTCGAGATCCGAAAGCTCCTGGAACGATTATACCATGAACATCCGATAATTCTTCTTTAGTTTTCCCATAATCTAGATCGGTTGTATCAACCCATTTCAGATTAACTTTAACTCCTAAATTTGTTCCGGCATGTTCTAGGGCCTTGATAATTGAGGCATAAGAATCTCTTAAAGAAGTATACTTTCCGGTTATCCCAATAGTAACTTCTTTCTGCAAATTCAAAATCTGGTTAACATAATTATCCCATTTATCTCTCGCTAGATAATCATTCTTTACCTTTGGCCTTAACCCTAATAAATCAATGGTGTAATCATCAATCCTACATTTTT
>PFNQ01000046.1 GCA_002792115.1 Candidatus Woesearchaeota archaeon CG_4_10_14_0_2_um_filter_33_13
CAAAACTTTAATAAAACCCTAAATTATTCTTCTAATTATGATAAAAGAGGTTGTTAAAAAAGATATAATTAATTATCTTATTAAAACAAGTGATATTCTTAGCAAGGATGGGCCTAATCAATCTTTATTGTTGAAAGAGTTAAGTGATCGGGCTATTGAGGATGTAGCTGTACAAAAAGATATGGACTTGATTTCAGTAACCGTTTTTATTTATTCTTTAGGTAAGGTTATTCAGGGTGTTTCAGCAGAAGAGGTTCAGGATTTAGTTAAAGAAATTAATTACGCAATTAAGCATATTAAAGAAAATCGTTTAGGCAGATATAACAATAGTATCAAATTGCTTTTTGAAACAATTCGTAAAAATAATGCTAAGGTTCAAATCCATTTACAAGACGTTTTACAAGCTGCTAGAATTAAGAAGGGGGCGATTCTTTTAGGTAAGGGGCTTTCAATGGGTCAAGCAGCAGGGTTAATGGGGTTATCTAACTGGGATCTACAGAGTTATGCTGGTAAAACAGTAGCGATGCAATTTGGTAAAGAAAGTATTCCTGAAGAACAACGATTATCGTCTGCCTTCAAATTGTTTAGTGTTTAAAATGGCTAAAACTAATAGTGTTAAAATGAAAAAGAAAATCTTGACAAAGGTGGATCTGAAGAAAACCAAAACCTTTGAAAAAGTAATATTTTTTGATTCTGGGCCGATAATTTCTTTAGTTTTATCTAGATTGGATTGGATCTTACCAATATTAAAAGAAAAGTTTGGAGGCAAATTTTACATCACTCCTGCTGTAAAGAAAGAGTTGGTTGAAAGGCCTATTGAAGTTAAAAGGTTTGAATTTGAAGCATTACAAGTTATGAAATACATTCGTGAAGGAGTTTTTGAAGTTTATGAGGATATTCCACAAAATACAGTTAAAAGGTTACAAGTCTTAGCTAATAGTTCTTTTCAGATTCGAGGCAAGAACATGGATGTTGTTCAAGCTGGAGAGATGGAATCTGTTGCTGCCGCATTAAAAACTGGATCAAATTTGGTAGTGATGGATGAACGAACCTTACGTTTGTTTATTGAGGATAATTCTGAGATGGAAAAGTTATTAGAGATGCGTTTTAAAAATGATGTTGTTTCCAACAAAGTTAAGATGAACGAGTTTAGTGCTCAATTAAAAGGTATACAAATAATAAGATCTGTAGAATTAGTTTCGGTAGCCTACAAACTGGGAGTTTTAAATTCTTACCTCCCTAAGATTAAAGGAGCTAAAGAAAAGTTACTAGATGCTGTTTTATGGGCAACAAAAACTAATGGATGTGCCGTCACGGAAGACGAAATTAACAAGATCAAAGAACTTATACTCAAATAATTGTTTTAGAAATTAGTTACTTTTTTAAATGGACTTTGTTTTAAGGTTTCAAGATGGGTAAAAGATGTATTATTTGTAGCGAGGAAGCAGTATACAAAATTAAAGATACCTCCGATTTTTATTGTGAAGAATGTGCTCAAGAGAACTTTTCTGATCTTAGTCTTTTAATAAAGGTTGAAGAAGAAGCACGCAGGCTAAAAGAATTTTTAAAAGATAAGATGGAAGATCTTTTAATGGATGAAAGAGAGTTAGACCAGATGATTGTTATCAGGGAAAAGAAAGATGGACACGAGCATAAAACTGGGGAAGATCAAGACTTCTAAGATTGAACTAATAGATATTGCTAAAGCATGGATAGTAATCTCTTTAGCTTTTGCTTTTGTACTTACTGGAATTAGTTTATTTGATGGGAATATTGGGCAGGCATTCTCTTTACGTTTTTTAATTTATTTTGGGATTTCTTTATTTACGGCAGGGTTAGGTTTTTTATTGCATGAACTTGCTCACAAGTTTGCAGCTCAACATTATGGGTGTGTGGCAGAATTTAGAGCTTTTGATCAGATGTTATATCTAGCTTTGGGACTAGCAATGACCATTGGATTTATTTTTGCTGCTCCCGGAGCGGTGATGATTAATGGAATGATTACTAGGAAAGAAAATGGAATTATTAGTGTGGCCGGTCCAGCAACAAATTTTATTTTAGCAGTAATCTTCTTTGTATTAATGTTACTTTTACCTTCTTTAGATTTAATTTTCTCAATTGGTTTTTTTGTTAATGCTTGGCTAGGATTGTTTAATCTGATTCCGTTTGGAAACTTTGATGGAATAAAAGTATTTCATTGGAATAGAATTATTTGGGGCGTTATGGTCGCTATTGGAATTGTATTGGTGTTCATGCGTTCTTATCTTTTATCTCTTTTATTTCTTTGATTTTGATGGTATAGCACTTTTCTCGTCTGAAAAGCGCGACATGTTTATATACTAGTTGTGATTTACTTATAAATTAGTGGCGTTTTTATAAAAAAGAAGGTGTGGCAGATATTTTTCTGACTATTCTTTTTTATCGTTGCAAAAAAGAAGGTGAGCAGAAAAGGAGACTTTTCTGAACCGTCTTTTTTTGAAACAAAAAAAGAAGGTGATAAAACTGAAACAACACGTTTTCCAAGAAGTTAAAAAATTTAAAATACAACGTTGTTGTAAAGGCTGTGGCAAGCGGATTGTAGTGGAAAACGCAAACCGTTATTATTGTGGTGATTGCCGCGGGTACTAATTTCTTTTTTTTCTTTTTTTTTCTAAAGGTACTTTTTATGCAGAATCATGTAAAAAATCTGAAATATTGGCTTAATCCTTCTAACTACCGCAACCTTTATAAATAAACGCTTCAGATTAAGTTTAAAATATAGCTGGGGGTAATTCAGCATGTTCTACACAGTCAAGGCAAAAGATTTTATCAGGGTTCCACCAAACATGTTTAATTTAAGTAAACGTGAGTCTGTTCTAGAGAATGTTAAAAAAACGTATGAACATTTTATCTCAAAGGACTTAGGTTTTGTTATAAACATTGTTGATGTTGGAAATATTGAAGAAGGCGTAATTGTTCCAGGTGATGGGGCAGCTTATTATGATACTGAATTTGAATTGTTAACCTTCAAGCCAGAGATGAATGAGTTAGTTTTCGCTAAAGTTAGAGACATTACCGACTTTGGTGCATTTATTGATCTTGGTGGAGTTGAGGGAATGACTCACATCTCTCAAAGTATGGATGATTTTGTTTCTTTTAGTAAAGAAAAAGTTTTACAAGGGAAGAAAACAGGTCAGTCTTTAAAGGTTGGAGACAGATGTAAAGCAAGAATTATTGCAGTGAGTTATAAAGATATGAACAATCCTAAAATTGGTTTAACCATGAGGCAAGAAGGTTTAGGTAAGCTAGAATGGTTAGAACAACAAAAAGAAGCTGCTAGTGCTAAAGGAGCTAAAGAATAAAAATGGTTAAAAAAAAAGCTTGCAAAAAATGCAAATTATTTGTTGAAGGTGATACCTGTCCTGTTTGTAGTTCAACTAATTTTACAACTAGTTGGCAAGGCCGATTATTTGTTAACGATGCTAGCAGATCCATGATTGCGGAAAAAGTTGATATTAAAATTAAAGGCGAGTACGCAATCAAAGTTAGGTGAGGAGGAAATCACGATGAAAGTAAGTATTCAAGATAAAAAAGATAATGTTCTACTTAAGAGAACGGAAGTTAAAGGCACTTTAGAGTTCGAAGGGGCTACTCCTAGTAATGCTCAGCTAGCTGAGATTGTTGCTAAAGAGATGAAAGTTAACGTAGGTTTAGTTGTTGTTAAGAACATTTATACTAAATTTGGCCATTTACAAGCTGATTTTTCTGCCGTTATTTACAAGGACGCTGAAGCTAAAAAGCAGACTGAAGTTTTAACAAAGCACATGAAAGTTAAGATTGAAGAAGAAAAAAAGAAACAAGAAGAAGCAAGGGCAGCTGAAAAGGAAGCTAAGAAGGCTGAAGCAGAGGCTAAGAAAGCTGAGGAAGAAGCTAAAAAAGCTGAAGCAACCAAAGCTAAGGAGAGTGATTAAAGATGGCAGCAAAGAAAGGCGGACAGAAAAAAGGCCCAGATAAAAGTAAAGGACCAAAAGTTAAGAAAGCTGGAAAGAAACAAGGTGACTTGTATGAGATTTCTGGTAGCACAATCAAAAGTAAAAATTTAACTTGTCCAAAATGTGGTCAAGGTATTCTTATGGGTAAACACAAAGATAGAAATGTTTGTGGTAAGTGTGGTTACGTAGAATACGTTAAAAAGGCATAATTTTTATATAATTCTTAATTTTTCTTATTTTTATGGATTTTTCTCAATTGCAAAAAGAATATTCTCATTGTTGTAAATGTTCAGAACTATGTAAGTCTCGTTCGCAAGTAGTTTTTGGTTCTGGAAATAAGGAAGCAGACGTCTTATTTGTTGGCGAAGCTCCAGGGGCTTCGGAAGACAAACAGGGAATTCCTTTTTGTGGCATGTCTGGCAAGATTTTAAATGAATTGCTAAATTCTGTTGGTTTATCTCGAGAGGAGATTTTCATTACTAATACTGTTTTATGTCGGCCGGAAGGGAATAGGAATCCTGCTAAAGATGAGATTGAGAATTGTCGAGAAAGGTTGGATAAGTTGATTGAAGTTATGCGGCCAAAAGTAATTGTTACTATTGGAAACTTTGCAACTGAAAGGATAATCGGTAAGACCGGGATAAAATCAATTCACGGTCAGTTGTTTGATTTTAAAGATGAAAATAATGGTGATATTAAAGTTGTGCCAGTAGTACACCCTGCATCTTATCTTTACTCTGGTAGAAATCCTGAATTATTTGAACAAATGAAGAATGATTTTAAAATAATTGCAAAAGTGGTTAATTCTAAAATTAAACAAAAGAGTTTAGGCGGGTTTTAAATTGAATGTCTATTCTGCGGGAGGAACAAGTGTAAGTCCTTTAGCAGCGGCTACTTCTATTGGTTTTCTGTTAGTAGTCTTTTTACGTTCAGCAACATAACTCTCATAATCTGGATGTGTCATGATAATATCTTCATCAAAAAAAGTAAACACTTCTGCAGAAAGTTCTAATTCTGAGCGATCTGGAACTG
Source organism: Candidatus Woesearchaeota archaeon CG_4_10_14_0_2_um_filter_33_13 (assembly GCA_002792115.1). Lineage (GTDB taxonomy): Archaea > Nanobdellota > Nanobdellia > Woesearchaeales > GW2011-AR9. Next base: position 5,004 of record PFNQ01000046.1, read on the forward strand.
TTTGTTTCCGTAGATGTGAGTATACTTTTGGCAAAAGCCAGAGTAAGGCTTCAGTTGGGTAATCATCACACTCATCAATTAATAATTTAAAATCTCTAGATGCACTTAATTGTTCATTAACAATTCTTTCTTCTAATACTTGCTGATCATAACAGGGAGTAGTTTGAGGATTTAACCTTAATTCTATTGAGAATTGGAGATATCTGTTATCTTCTACAAATGGAGGTTGTTCTTGAGAATATCTTCTTAATTCTGCTCTTACATTGTTTTGGATGTTTAATCCTTCTGGAGTTAAGTCGATTTGAGCAACTTCTACTAATAAATATTGTTCCCCTGCAACGTAACCACGTTGATTTAAATAAACTAAATATTGGGTACGTAAATGTTCTCTGACCCAATCTTTATCCAAAGCTAATACTTCTAAAACCTCTGGTTCCATCTCTCGGAGCTTATTAATGATATCTGGGTCGTAAAATTGTTGATTGGGATCTTTTGTTTCAACTTCTGAGCTTAAATTCATCGCAGTCTGAGCTAATTGTATTATTCTATCTGCAACTTCTTCTCCAGTTGGTTTGTAATATCTTGTGAAGTGTATTGTTTTAACATGGTCATCAAGGGTATCGGTCGGAAAATCTCTTGGAAGCAAATAAACCTCATTTGGAACAACTGTGTTTAAATCGTTAAAATGGGTTTGGTCAGAATTCATTGCAGTGTGTTGCTTGTTATAAACTCATTAAAAGCTTTTTGATGATTTAAAATATCTTTTAGACTTTCTTCTTTAGCGATTCTCAATCTTTAATTCTTCATTAAGCATAGCAACAAAGAGTTTAATCTTATAAAAATCCAACAAATCTTGAGTATCAGTCTTAATAATCATACTACTATTGTTTTTTTCATAACGATAAATTTCTTTATTCTGGCAGAAAGTAGTTTTGTTTAACTGCATGTAATGGTGAACTGGTAGGATACTTTGTTTCTTAGCGTTATTTAACAAAAATCTTGCTGAGTTCAGAAACTTGTAAAAGTTATCTCCTGGCAGGCCAGCCATCAAATCAATCTTGTATAAAACACTAGATGTGTTTAATAACTCTAAACTATTCTTAACTTTTTCTAGATTGTATGGTCGAGAACTTTTTTCTAAAACATCTGGATCTGTACTTTGCAATCCTAATTCGGCAAAAGTCTTGAATGGTTGTTTTTGAAGTATAGCAATAACTTCTTGGTCAATCAATTCTGGTTTTAACTCTAGATTAATTCTTGTTTTCTTTTTTGTTTTATTAACGTTATCAGCAACAATCTGTAAGATTGCAGCCATCCTCTCTTTATTTAGGTTAAAGTTAGCATCCAAAAACGTTAGATTTTTGAAAGTATAATTGTCAAACAGATAAGTAATATTTTCTTTTAAATAATCTAAAGAAAAGTAACGCATCTCTTTATGTTTAGCATAATAACAATAATGACAGCCAAATGGACAACCTCGGGATGTTTCTATCCTTACTGCTTCAAAATTTTTCTTTTCTGGCAGTACTTTATATGGAAATGGTAAGGTATCTAATTCTAGTTTTGTAAGTTCATTTTGGACTATTTTGTTCTGAACATTTTGGTCTTTTTCTAAATAAGAAATGTTATGTACTTCTGATAGTTTTATTTTCCCTTTATAATAATCGATTAATTCTTTAAGAGCAATCTCTCCTTCTCCCGTAGTGATGTAATCACAATGGCTTTCTTGGAGATGATTTTCAGTAACTTCTACTCCTCCGAGGATTATTTTTATTTCTGGGTTGATAATCTTAATTGCTCTGCTGATCTTAACAACCATCTCAATACTCCAGATGTAACAGCTGAAACAAACTAAATCTGGTTTTTGTATTAATATGTAGCTGATGGCTTGTTGTTCAATATTTTTGTTAATATCATATCCAAAACGGTTTCCGAAAGAGAATTCTTTAATTCTAATGTCTGTTTCTGGATGAAATCTTTGTGCATAACCTTTCAGGTAAGATAATCCATAAGGAAAGATATCTTCCTGTACATTAAAAGCGAGTAGCAGTATTTTCATCTTTTAGAAAGTTAATTAGTTCTGGTTTTATTTCTTTTATTGGTTTAACTTCAAATTGCTGGTTTTGACTACTATCTTGATTGTTATTTTGATAATTACAATATTCTGTTAAAAGGCAATCTTGGCATTCTTTTGCTTTTTTAGTTATAATAATATTTTGTTGGTTAAACAATTCCCAGCAATGTTCTATTTGTGTTTGACAGAAAGGAACCCCTTTAGTAAAGGGATAAAACTTTTTAAGAATTAAATCTGAGAATATTTCGTTGAGCTGTTTTATTTGTTCTTGATTGTTAAGTTCAATGATTACTCTGTTAACCTTACTAAGAATATCTTGTTGATCATTAATTTGTCGATATGTTGTTAATGGAAGCAGTATCTCTACAAATGCACCTTTCTTAAGATTGTCGAAGCTAACGATTAAATGTTCTACATTGTTATCAACAATAATTGAGTAATAATTAAACCTTAATTGCTTAACTTCCTTTAATAAAGAGAGTTTTAATTGTATGCCTTTAATTCTTTGATCTGGAAGGATTAGTTTATCTAAATCCTCTTTTTTGTTAATTTTTATAACAAGATTATCTTTAAATCGATTAGTTTCTTTGTTAAGTTTGGTGTTAAGTTCTGTTACATCAACTAAATTAGATTTAAGCATGTTTTGTACTAAAATGGGGCTGATTTTATAAATAGTTTCTTCAGTTTGTGGTAATAACTTCTTACTGCATAGTAACAACTTAACAAAAGTTTTATAAACCAACCATCCTCTGCAGGGTTATGACAAAATTATCTTTCGTAACCATAACAAAGAATTCAGCAGATAGGATTGAAGGTGTAGTTAAAAATGCTTTAGGAATTGGAGACGAATCTATTGTTGTCGATACTGGTTCTGTTGATGGTACACCTGAGATTGCTGAAAGAGCAGGTGCTAAAGTTGTTGAGTTTAAAGGAGAGTTTGATTATTCTTCTCCACGATGCCTTGGAGACAAAACTGCTACTGGCGATTGGGTTTTTCATTTAGACGATGATGAAGTTCTTCCTTTACATTATAGAAGAGTCGTTAGAGAACTTGCCGATAATGAAAATTTTTCCCTAATTCATGCACCACAATATGTCCCTAGTTATGGGTTTTTTACACGTTTACCGAGAATGTATGTTAATGATGGTTCTAAACATTTTGAAGGTTTAGTTCATGAGTGGGTATATCCTTTTGGGTCTGCCACCTCTGGAGATTTTATGATTGAAAATAGGAAACATAATGTTCCAAACCATATTCATTTAGAAAATAAAATATCAAGGCCTAGGTTGGCTGAAAGAGAATTAGAAGATTTATTACAAAAAGATGTCCCTTCTGATAAAATGGAGTCAGCTAAACAAGCATCTCGGTTAATGCATATTTTTCAGTTGTCACCTAGATTTGAAAGAGTGATAGATAAAAGAATGAATGCAATTTATGAACAAGGAATTAATTCTGGTGATCCTTCACCATTTATGTTAAGAGAAGTGGCATATTATTTAGCTAAGCATCTTAATGATGGACGTTTTGGGGCAGCAATTGCATTACAAGCTTATGACTTAGGTAAAGATGTGCTTGATCCAGTTTCGTTAGGTACAATTGCTGAACTTGTTTATCGTTATGATTCTAATAAAGCTTTAGAGATAGTTGGTTCTGGTTTAAGTCAACATATTAACTTTTCTTTATTGCAAGCGCGCGCTAAAGTATGTCAGGTTCTTGGACAAGGGATGAGTGCAGAATATTATTTTGAGGAATCTAGGAAAAGATTACCCGATAATCCCACTTTAGATGTAATGAGTCGGTTATATGTTGGAAGAGGACTTGATGGTATTATTGACATATTTATCTAAAGCTAATCTTACTATTCATATCAAGTAAAATTTATATAAGTAAATCTAATTTCATCTGTTATGAAAGCAAAAGAGCTCAAACAGAAATATTTACAATTTTTTAAGAACAAAGGTCACCAGATAATTCCTTCTGCACCCTTGATCCCCGAGAACGATCCTACAGTACTTTTTACTACAGCCGGAATGCATCCTTTAGTACCTTTCTTAGTTGGTCAACCACATGCTTTAGGTAGTAGATTGACAAGTGCACAAAAATGTTTAAGGACTGGAGACATTGATGAAGTAGGAGATAGAACTCATAACACTTTTTTTATAATGTTGGGAAATTGGTCTCTAGGTGATTACTTCAAGAAAGAAGCTATTGAAATGAGTTTTGAGTTCTTAACAGAAGTTATTAAATTGCCGATTTCGCATTTAGCCGTTACTTGTTTTAATGGCGATGAAGATGCTCCAAAAGACGAATTTTCTGCTCAAACTTGGATGGATTTAGGAATTTCTAAAGAAAGAATTGCTTTCTTAGCTAAAGAAGATAATTGGTGGGGACCAGCTGGAGTTACTGGACCATGTGGACCAGATACGGAAATGTTTTATTGGACTGGCAAGAGCATTCCACCTCAGAAGTATGATCCAGAAGACAAACGCTGGGTAGAGATTTGGAACGATGTTTTCATGGAGTATTACAAGAACGATGAAGGCAAGTATATTCCATTAAAACAAAAGAATGTTGATACTGGTTTAGGAGTAGAGAGAGTTACTGCTATCTTGCAAGGTTTAGATGATTCTTACAGGACAGAATTATTCTGGCCAATCATTGAGAAAATTGAGAAGTTGGTAGGGTTAACATATGGGGAGAAATCAGATTCTGAATGTATTCAGGAAGGGAAGCAATGTTGGGTTGACACTAGAAAGAAATTTAGAATTATTGCTGATCATTTGAGAGCTTCTGTATTTATCTTAGGTGATGAACGAGGAGCTGTTCCTAGCAATGTTGATCAAGGTTACATTTTAAGAAGATTTATTCGTAGAGTTGTTAGGCATTTAAGAACTTTAGGTTTAGCTATGGAAAAGATTGATCTTGTTCCTTTAGCTAAATTTATTATTGAAATGTATCAAGAAGATTTTGTTTCTTTGAAAGAAAAAAGAGAGTTTATTTTAGGGGAGTTGGAGAAGGAGCAAGAGAAATTCAAACGTACACTAGAAAAAGGATTGAATCAATTTTCTAAGTTGGCTGAAGCTGGAAAAGAAATTAATGGCACTGATGCATTTTTATTATTCCAATCTTATGGTTTTCCGATAGAAATGACTGAAGAGTTAGCTGAAGAGAAAGGGTTACATGTTGACATGTTATCTTTTCAGAAGGAATATGAAAAGCATCAAGAACTTTCCAGAGTAGGAGCAGAAAAAAAATTCAAAGGTGGATTAAGTGACGCTTCTGAAGCAACCACAAAATTACATACTACTACCCATTTGCTAAATGAAGCCTTGAAAAAAGTTTTGAAGTCTGATATTAGACAAAGAGGTAGTAACATCACTGCAGAACGTCTTCGGTTTGATTTTAATTTTGATAGAAAACTAACTAGTGATGAGATTAAGGCTATTGAAGAAGAAGTTAACAAAGCAATTAGTGAATCTTTAGATGTTGTTAGGGAGGAGATGCCCCTACAGAAAGCTTTAGATTCTGGAGCTAAGGGAGAGTTTGGAGCAAAATATCCTGAAAAAGTTTCTGTTTACACTGTTGGCAAGGATTACTCTAAAGAGATTTGCATGGGGCCACACGTTAAGAATACCTCAGAGTTAGGTCACTTCAAAATTCTAAAAGAAGAGTCATCTTCTGCGGGCATTAGAAGGATAAAAGCGGTTTTGGAATAGACCTAATCCAATTTAAATTAAATTTGAATTTAATCTAAGTTAAATTTAGATTAAATAAAAGGAGTTATATCTTTTTTATTATGTCTATACATTCCTTTAAATTGCTGGCAATTTTGTCTGGGTTAACTTTCTTTAATTTATTTACAGAATGGCAGCCATTAGTTAATGCAATTGTAACAGCACCTAATTCTTTACCAGCCCTAATCTCTTCAGGGGAATCTCCAATTACCACTACTTCTTTAGAATCTAATTGATTTGTTAATAGAAAATATTTCATTTTCTTAATTTTATTATGTGGTCTAAGAAAACCATCTTGTAGATTGTGGGCAAAAACATGTGAAAAATATTGGTTTAATTGCAATCGTTTTAAATGATAATGAATACTTTTTTCAATATGATTACTAAGAATAATTGAGGAAATCTTTTTTTTACTTAGCCAAGTTAACAATTCTTTAGTCCCTTTTCTTGTTCTAATGTTTGCTGCTCTTTTCTCATAAAATTCATTTTGTAATTGTCCTGCTAACTTAAGATTACTTTTTAACTCTTTATTCTTACAACCATATCGAACATAGAATTCTATTGAAGAATTACATTCCGTGGCAACATACTCCTGATAAGTTGGTTTCTTTCCTCCAAATTTTTTAATTAAATAATTGTCTGCTTCTCTCACCGCTTCTGTATCTGCAATGATTGTTCCATTCCAATCAAAAATTACTAGTTTAATCATAATTTAAAATAACATTTTTAGTTTTTATAATTGTTGCGTTTTAATCAATTGTTAGTTTGAGAAAATCTAGTTATTAGTTATTAGTTATTAGTTATTATAGTTAAATTAATAAACATTGTTGTTTGTCTTAAGTGCAATGGATGAAGAAACTAAAAAGAAAGTTTTGAATGCACAACGTAATGAAATTACTGAGTATCATATCTATGCCAAATTAGCAAGTCGGCATAAAAATAATCATAACAAAAAAATACTTGCTCATATATCTGATGATGAATTAAAGCATTACAAATTTTGGAAGAAACATAGTCATGTTGATGTTAAACCAAAAATGTTTTTAGTTTGGTGGTATTATTTTATTTCAAAAATCTTTGGATTAACTTTTGGTTTACGTTTAATGGAAAAAGGTGAAAGATTGGCACAGGGAAAGTACAACAAACTTGCTGAATCTATTCCTGAAGTTGAGAAGTTGGAGAAAGACGAGCGTGAGCACGAAAATGCTTTAATCGCTCTATTACAAGAAGAAAAACTAAAGTATGTTGGTTCAATTGTTCTTGGTCTTAATGACGCTTTAGTTGAATTAACAGGAGCTCTGGCTGGATTTACTTTAGCTTTACAGAATACTCGCCTTATTGCTGTTACTGGCTTGATTATGGGTGTGGCGGCTTCTTTATCGATGGCGGCATCAGAATTCTTGTCTAACCGAGCAGACGGAGGAGAAGGAAAAAATGCGGCCAAATCTTCTTTTTACACTGGGCTTACATATGTTTTTACAGTTATTGTATTAATTCTTCCTTACTTCTTGTTTAACAATGTTTATGTTGCTTTAACTGCAACTTTATCTTGTGCTTTAATGATTATCTTAATATTCACATTTTACTTATCGGTTGCAAAGGAATTGCCGTTTTGGAAAAGGTTTGGAGAAATGGCCTTAATCAGTTTAGGTGTAGCAGCAATATCGTTTGGGATCGGTTTTTTAGTAAGAATGTTTCTGGGTGTTGAAGTATGAAACCCTTTAGAAAATATTTAGAAGAGCACACTGCCGACATCTTATTTCAAGCTCAAGCAGAAACTTTGGGAGAGTTATTTGAACAATGTGCTTTAGCTGTTGAGGAGTCTCAAGTAGAATTGGATGGGATCAAGCCAAAGAAAAAAACATTGATTACAGGAGAGAATAAAAATTTAGATTATCTGTTGTTTGACTTTCTGGAGGATTTGTTGGTTTACAAAGATTCTGAACAACTACTTTTTTCCAAGTTTGAAGTTGATGTTCAAGAGAAAGATGGAGTTTATTCTTTAAGCTGTAATGCTTATGGTGAAAAGCTTAACCCAAAGAAGCATGAACAAAAGGTTGATGTTAAAGCTATAACAATGCACTTGTTTGAAGTCAAGAAAGAAGGAAAGTTGTGGAAAGCACAAGTTTTGATTGATATTTAGTCAGTTTGTTTTTCTGTCTGTCTAAATCAAGTTTGATTAGTATACTTTATTTATGGTTTTCTTTGAGTCCCATAAACTTTTTCAAACATTTTAAAGACACGTTCTGCATCCCAAGATGGAACATTGTATCCAGTGGCATCTTCGCCTTCAATATCATTATTATGTCCTGACTGAATTACAACTGAGTAAGTATATCTGCCGGAGGTTAATCTATCCATCCACCCATTTCTTATTTTAGTAGCGATAACTGTAGCTCCCAAAACTGGAATATTCCCTGCATATTGTTCAAGGTGTTTTCCGGGAACATGAAATACTCGCATCCCTGGAGAGTTTTAATCTATGTTCGAGATTTTGTTGTCCCTGTGTTGTAGTCATAAACCTTATATTTTGATTCTTTATTTATAAACTTATCGGATAAAACTTAAATAATGAGTTGATTTGATTTAG
>PFNQ01000023.1 GCA_002792115.1 Candidatus Woesearchaeota archaeon CG_4_10_14_0_2_um_filter_33_13
GAACAAAGATTATGGAAATCTAAAAGAGTTCTTACAATTCTTTGATTCTCTAAAAAGTGGGAAAAGATTGTCATATTATTTCATAACTGCTTATCCTGGTTCTTCGATGAAAGAAGCGGAAGAATTAGCTCAATTTATCAAAGGCTGGAAAAATGTTAGTCTACAAATTTTTACACCAACTCCGATGAGTTTAGCAACCTGCATGTATTACACAGCCTTAGACAAGGATATGGCTAAGATCAATGTTCCTTATTCTTATAACGAAAAAAAAGAGCAGAAAAGAGTAGTGATGAAAGATTTAGCGGATTAAAAGTAGATTTCTACAAAGAAAACAAAGGCAAACTATATAAATCACTTCCTTACTGTTGAAGAGATGGATTTTATAGTTAATAACTTTGATCTTTGGACATGGGTGATTATTCCAATATTAATCTTTTTAGCTAGAATTGTTGATGTTAGTATTGGTACAATAAGAGTGATTTTTATCTCTAAAGGGTTTAAGTCAATTGCACCAGTTTTAGGTTTCTTTGAGGTAATTATTTGGCTGCTGGCTATCAGTCAAATCATGAAAAATCTAGAAAATTGGGTTTCTTACATTGCTTATGGAGCTGGTTTCGCTACCGGAACCTATGTAGGAATGTTATTAGAAGAGAAGATTTCTATTGGTAAAGTAATTCTAAGGGTTATAAGTAAAAAAGACGATTGCGAGATGATTGAAGAATTAAAGAAAAAATACCGCCTAACTATTATTGATGGACAAAGTCCAACCGGTGGTACAAAAGCAAAGATTATTTTTATGGTTATGAAACGAAGCGAAGTTAAAGATGCCGTTGCAATTGTTAATCAATTTCATCCTAAGGCCTTTTACACAATTGAAGATGTTAAGTACGCTTTAGATGATGGAGCTAATCCAGTTCAGAAAAGAAATGTGTTTAGTTTTTACAGAAAAAGTAAATAAATATAGCTAAAAATGCTAAAAATAATCCTAGATAAGCCTTCTTAATTAAGCTGCATCCCACCTAGCAATTAAATCCTGGTTATAGACCACCTGTCCTGCTTTATCACCTTGACTATAGCATAATCTTGCCTCAGAGTTAAGATGAACTTGGTCCTCGCTAGCTAATGTGAATCTAAAGCGATTATCTGGTTGATATGTCCTTAAAATCCCAACTATTTTTTGCTTTTCATCTAAGAACTGACCTTGAGCATTGGGATCATAATTAAAATGGAATGTTTCAATTTGGTCTGCAGTCATCCTTACAGCTAGACCAAACCCTAAACTATTGTAAGCTGTAGCTTTTATTAAAACAACTTCAATAGGATGGATCTCGCCATCCTTCTCTATTCCACGGCTTACTTTATACGCAGCATTAGTTCTACTACCAACATTAGTACACCCGTCTTCATCATATAAACTAACTGCACCTTGATCTGCAATAAAGTCTAACGGCAAATGATCTTCAGTAGATATCTGTGCAAAACAAGGAGCATTGGGATCAAGATGTTGTCTCGTTACTCTTTGTGAATCACGATCTAAGATTACAGCTAAATCTTTCTTAGCAGTAACCACATTTAGGTATTGCATAAAATCAGAAGGGCCAGAGATCGTTTTGTAAGTCACTCTGGCCGTAGGAGGGATTACTTGATGTTGTTGTAAAGTCTCAGCGATGTCAGATCCGTTTGCTACCAAAAATAAGCGCCTGGACCATCTTTGGCCAGTCTCATCACCCGCCTCAACCGGATAGTATTCATCGCCTTCCTTTAGCAACATCTTACCATTATCAAATCTTTCTGTTCTAAGACCACCTGCAAGGTTGTTAGCAATGTGATAAACAACAGCAAGTTCAAATAAGTCTTCCTTGATTGGCTCAAATGGTTTAGAACGTGGTTCTGGTTCTTCCGTTTTACTCTCTAAGAGCTTAAGCCTTTTTTCTAAATCGCAAGCACTTTGTTCCATCGGAAATTGAGCAGGGAAAATCATAACAACTAGTATACTAAAATGTATATTTATATTTACCCCCACCATACTTTTTACTTTATTGTATTTTTTAGCTAATATTTATATATTAGTAAAAATTTTAACCATAAAAATGGCCAAAAATAACACCCTCCTTTTTTTAAGTAGTGAGAACTGTCGATTAAAGATCAAGGAAATCGCTAATTTAAACAGGAGTAGTTCTCAAAGAATTAAGTACAATTTGAGAAATCTAGAAAGAAAATCTTTAATCAATTTACCATATTCTATTTTTGATTATTCTTACTTTGGGCTAATATTGTTTAAAGTTTATTTTAAGTGGACATATGTAAGTGAGAAAGATAAAAACAAAATCATTAAAGAGCTTAAGGAAAATGGATATGTTGTAGCAGTTTATGAGCTGGAAGGAGAGTTTGATTTAGTAGTAGAGATTGAAGCACCAAACCCGTCTCGGTTCAATAAAACATTAAAGCAAATTGTAACTAACTTACCTTCGTTGAGCAATTATCGGATCCTGTTAAACATAGTAACACACATCTATCCAAGAAAATATTTAGCTAAAGAAGAAGAGATTATCTCACAGGTTCCTGCAGAAATTGTTATCGGAGGAGATAGAGAGATTGAAGAGTTTAACGAAAAAGCGATGATTCTCTTACAGAACTTACGTTTAAACCCTAAGACAAGATTAAGTTCATTAGCTAAAGCTGCTGATCTAAACATCCGGACAGTATCAAAACTATTTAAAGAATTAAAACAAAGAAAAATAGTTAGAGGATTCAAGTATAATCTTAATACAGAAGAACTTAAAATCAATAAATCAAGATTATTTTTAAAATTACACAATCTCACCCCAGAAAGAGAAGAAGAGATGCAACAATATTTTCTTAAAACTAAAGAGATTATACAAATGCACAAAACTGTTGGAGATTGGGATTTAGAGTTAGATATAGAATCATTTGAAAAAGTTAAAATTCGCCGCCTAACTGTAGAGATTAGGGAACAGTTTAAGGATGTGATTATGAACTTCAATATTATTGAGTTTTACAAACAATATTTACGTTATTATTTGCCGGAATTCTTATTTAAAGCCAAAGAAGAAAAGAAAGAATAATAAATAGAGATAGGATTGCAAAGTAAAATGAAATTCGTTGATGTCCATTGCCATTTGAACCAAGATAGTTTTAAAGATAACATAGACGAAGTTATTGTCAGAGCAAAGAAAGCAGGAGTGGCAGCAATTTTAATCTCTGGTACTAATCCACTAGCAAATAAACAGATTTTAGAGATGACCAAAATTGATCCAATCATTAAAGCTTCTTTAGGACTACATCCGATAGACGCATTAGGGTTATCTGAAGGAGAAACAGGTATACCAAAACAAGAAGGAAAGATAGACTTAGAAAAGGAGTTTAAGTTTATCGAGGAGAATAAGGATAAAATCATTGCTGTTGGCGAAGTTGGTCTAGATTATCATTGGGATGATAAACATCATGAAGAACAACAGGAGATTTTCAGAAAAGTAATTAAATTAGCAATTAAAATAAAAAAACCAATCGTTCTTCATACGTGGGCAGCGGAAGAAGATGCTCTTAATATCATAGAGGAAGAAAATAAGAATCAGATACCCGTAGTATTACATTGTTTCTCTGGAAGAAAATCGCTAATCACTAGAGCAAAAGAGTTAGGTTATTATTTTTCTGTTCCGCCCTCAACAGCAAGAACCGGAAACTTTAATGGCTTAATCAAAAAAGTTCCAATTGAACAACTTCTTACAGAGACGGATGCACCTTGGCAAAGCTTTGTTAAAGGAGAGATTAATGAACCAGCTTTTGTTATCGAAACTATTAAGGTGATAGCTGAAATTAAAGGAATTTCTATTGAAGAAGCTGCTGAGAAGATCTGGCAGAATTATCTTAAAGTTTTTAAAGATTAAAGAGAACACAGACTGGTTATAAAATGGTTAGAGTTAACTTAGTTAATCCAAAGAAATTAGCGGACCAGCACTTGATTGCCGAATATGATGAGATTTTAATGCTTGTTGCTTATATAAAAAGATATCCTGAAGTGGATGGTATTCCAGAAGAATATTGTTTAGGTGAAGGACATATGCGATTTTTTAAAAATAAATTAGATTATCTTAAAAAAAGACATGAACTAATAAAAAAAGAGATGAAAAAAAGGAATTTTCAAGTTAACAAAACTGTTGATTTACAAGGATTTAATGAGAAGAATAAAGGTAATTGGATCGCAAAAAAAGAAGACTTAAATCTAATTAAAAAAAGAATTATTACAAAATTAAGACTGAAACCAACTTATTACAGACATTATGGAGAGTACAAACCAGTTACTTTTTTTATTAAACTTTTAAGAGATTAAAAGGTTGAAGTTTTATTTATGAAGAATTTTTGATAAGAAAAGCTTAGATCAAATATGTAACTACCCAAAAGAAGTTAAATTATCACAAGATTTATAAATCTTCCACACTTTAAATAAAAAATGGTAGATTTATTTGGTACAAAAAGAATAGCTGCACTTGAAGCAGAAAAGACAGAATTGGAAAGAAAATTAACTGCATTACAAACTACTCATACAACAACAGTTACTGAGTATGTTGTACTTCAGGAAAAATATTCTACTTTAGAAACTGCTTCTGGAAAAAAAGATACCAAAATTTCTGGATTGGAAACAGCTGTTCAAACTGCTGAAGGTAAAGCTGCAGAGTTAGAAGGACGTTTAACAACCTTACCAAATAGAGAAATAACCACCTTAAAAGCAATTAAAGATTTAGCAGGACCTAAATCCAACGAAGGATATGATGCTTTTCTTAAAAATATGATTAGAGCAGTTGTAGATAGGGGAGTATTAGCTTACGAAGACACATTACACAATTTATTAAGAGGGCATGAACAAAGATGGCATCAAAAGGATAAAAATCCATTTCCACTAATAGAAGATCATGAGATTCACATGTATGTTGGTTTTAGTGTTTTAAATGACATTACAAAACCACAAGTTAGTTTTATTGCTGCGAATTATCCTTATCTTGACCTTTCTGGATCAGACGATTCCAAATCTCAAAAAGGTGCAATCCAGAGACAATACGGAAATTCTGAACCGCAAGTAAGATTAAGGTTTAGGAATAAACATGAAGCACAAGATTGTTATTCCAGACAGCAAGAAAAGGATATGTTAGATAATTTAGTTCCAGCAGAGTGGCAAGAAAGATTAGAAGTCCAAAAAGACGTATTATTAAAAGCATTTGCTTTTGGATTTGTTGCTAGTTATTATGAAGATGCACAAACACATCCAGAATTACCTGCAACCTTGAGCAATCACGATGAAACCACATATGATGTTCCTAAACTTGTTCTTGGAATGCAAGAAAGAGTAAATTTAATGGGAAGTCAATCATTATTACAAGATTTGTATGAATGTGTTCAAGCAACAAATCCTAAATTTTCGGCTGGTGTTTTAAGCCACTTTAAACAAAGTCAATAATTGTTTTCTTTTAATTTGTTTAACGCCAGTTATACAGAAATTATAATAAGCATTATAGCGAAAACTTGAAACTAAACAATATTAATCTCCATCAACATATCCACACCCACTACCCACTGGACAGATGCGGATAAGGTATTTAAATGAACTCCAACCTTATGATACAATAAATAAAAAGGAGGTTAAGGGTTTTATCTAACTTAGTGGTTGAGCGAAGCGAACGCCACTCTTTTGGATGATAACCTTTTCTAAAGGTTATATGGCAAAAATAAAACTATTTCGGAAAGGGAGATATGTTGGTTTAGTTAGAGAAGATTTTCATAGCAATAAGAGTTCCATTGGAAAAGAATCATTATGGGACAATCTGGGGATTAGTACAATCTAAACCCATTAATTTTCTAGTAAGTTTTATTAATTAAATGAGATTAATTATAGTTATGAGTATTTCATGTCTTATACCAGCATATAACGAAGGCCAAAACATTCGCAAAGTTTTAGATGTAGTTAAAGATTACAAAAAGTTTGCAGAAGTGATTGTAATTGATGATTGTTCTAAAGACAATACCAGTTTAATTGTAAAAGAGTATTCTCAAAATTATCCTATGATTAAACTGATTCAAAATAAAATAAACCAAGGTAAGTCTGGAGCGATTAAGATTGGGGTAAAGGCTGCAAGAGAAGAATTAATTGTGATGTTAGATGCAGATTTAATCGGTTTAACTGAAAATGATATTGATCGATTAATTGAACCGGTGCAAAAAAGAGAATACGCTTCAACAATCTTAGATCGTGCTGGAGACAGAACAGCCATCTGGGGCTGGACCAACTGTGCGAGATTTTTTGGTGGAGAACGAGCACTATGGAAAGAAGATTTTCTTAAGATGGATATCCCCCAAAGGAGTGGTTATTTGTTAGAAACAAAGATGAACTTCTATTACATTGAGAATAACAAGAAAATAAAAACAATTTATTGCCCACAACTATTTACTGTTCACCAGTATGACAAGATGCCTTTTATGAAAGGAGTTTATAGCTATCTTAAGATGAGCAAACAGATTATTAACACAGCTACCCCACTAGGGTTTGTAGTAATGTTCCTGAAGGTAGAGGAAGAGAAGTTTTCTTACTTGTATTTATTACATAGTAGAGCAATAATCTTTGCACCGATTACAATTGCAGTTACTTTAATCAATAGCACATTAATATTCTTGCAGTTGAATATTATCAGGGCGGTAAAGTTACCACGAGGTGTTGTTGATGCGTACAATAGCACCTTAGAAACATTAAATAGATACATAAACAGATAATAATAAACGGGTGATGATGAATTCTAATTAAAAAAGAAGTATTGTAAAAAAATCAAAATTAAAGTTATCAATAATACAATGTTAACGCCCTTATACTTAACTTTTAATTTTAGCTTTTGCATCAGTTCCGCAATATAAGAGTGATCGTAATTCTGATCATTATTCAACTTATGACCGCGTAGAGATTGCATTAATGTGGTTAAAGGACAGATGATGTCAAATCTTCTGAAGATAGTTAATGACCATAATAATTGTATAATCATAATACTAACAATGTACCAAAAATGAAAAGTGATTCTTAATGGCCATAATGAAGTAGGTACTAAAAAAAGCCCAAACCATAGAATTACAATAGGTAAGTGTAGCCAAAAAACAACATCTATCCAAAAAGTTTTTTTCATATTATAACATACTAAAAGTATTCAATCGAGGAATTTCCTCATTACAATAAGGACATGATTTTGGTCTTTTACGGAAAGGATCGTACTTAAAAGTATACTTACAATTTCGGCAAGTACATTCAACCTGTCCCGTGCCAACAATCTTTCTAAATTGAGGAACTTCCTTAACTTTACTGCGATGAAACTTATCTAAGTACTCATCTTCTTTATCCCAACCGGCAGGTTTAGCAACTTTCTTTTCATCAACAATCTTACCTGCAACCTTATTAGGACTATTAGTTACAGTAGAAGGAGTAGTTTTACCATTAAAACAATTAGGACAAACCATCATCTTCAGACTATAATGCAGTTTAAACTGGTCCGCCGGTACAGAATTACCACAGTTCTTACACTTAGCTTTAACACCTTCCATAATGTGGAGAGATAGGGGCACCTCTTTTTATAGTTTTTGCTGCCCTAGACAACATTTAAATACGTAAATATTTTACTTATAAACATGCATCCATTCTGGGAAAAGGTAGAAAAGTATAATGGTAAACTTATCCCGTTAGCTTTAGTTTTACTTTTGGGTGTAATAATTTATGAATTATTTTTTCATGTTGAAAATGAAACAATTACTTTAATAGTTCACCTTGCTGATTATTTTATTTTAACCATTTTTGTAATTGATTTAGTTTTTTTAGCAATTAAAGCTAAAACTATCAAATTTTTCTTCAAGAATTATTGGTTAGACATTTTGGCGGTTTTTCCCTTTATCTTGTTTTCCAGATTCATAGGGGGAATATTCAAAATTATTGCTTCTAGTGAATTTACGGTTGGTCAGGCCATCCTTCATGAATCCTTAGAAGTAAGTAAAGTAACAGTTAGAGCAGAAAGATTTGCCAAAGTTGGAAGAGAACTTAGAATGGGGGCAAGAGTTATAAGGGTTATAAGTAAAGCTATTCCCCGTTTTAAGAGGAAAAAGATAAAACACCTTAGAGGTGTTTAAATTTACTTAAAGTAACTAATTTGCAGAATTCTGGTTTTAAATTTGAAATTATAATAAGATTGGTAACCAAAACACTTTTAAAAAGAGAATATAAAGCATATAGTTATGAGGAAAACAAAAATTATCTGTACAATTGGCCCTGCAACGATGTCTGAAGAAGCAATTACAAGATTAATAAAATCGGGAATGAACTTAGCAAGGATCAATTTTTCACATGCAGACCATGAAGAACATCTTATCAAAATAAAGAATATTAGAAACGTATCTAAAGATATACCTTTAATTTTAGACACATCTGGCCCGGAGATAAGAACTGGAAAGGTTAAAAACGGAAGAATCAATCTTGAAGAAGGAAAAGAGATTATTATCACCACCAAAGAAGTTTTGGGTAACACCAAAGTTGTTAGTTTAAATCTTAAAAAAATTACTGATATTGTTAAACCTGCGGATCTAATATTAATTGAGGACGGAAGAATAGAGTTAATTGTTAAAAGGGTTCAACAAAAAGAAGTGGTTTGTCAAATTGTGGTTGGTGGAGAATTAGGCAATAACAAAAACGTCAATATTCCCAATAGAGATATCGATTTGCCAGCCATAACTGAAAAGGACATAAAAGATATTATTTTCGGAATAGCCCACAACTTTGATTTTATTGCTGCATCCTTTATCCGATCAAAAGAAGATATAACTGCAATTAGAGAAATATTACAGCAGCATAAAGCAAAAGACATTAAGATTATATCAAAAATTGAACATAAAAAAGCTATAGACAATATTGATGAGATTATTGCTGCGTCTGATGGAATAATGATAGCACGAGGAGATCTTGCAGTACAGATTGAAACCCACGAAGTTCCAATAATTCAAAAATTAATAATTACAAAATGTTTACAAGCAAAGATTCCATGTATAGTAGCAACAGAGATGTTACAATCAATGGTAAATAATCCTAGACCAACTAGGGCAGAGATTACAGACGTAGCAAACGCAGCATTTGATGGTGCAGATGCAGTAATGTTATCAAAAGAAACAACATTAGGGAAATTTCCGTTCCGAACAGTTGAAACAATGAGTAACATTTTAGAGAACGCTGAGAAAACAATATCCACAAAGGATAAAAATTACTTAAAATCAAACTGTAAAGTAGAAGCCATTGCTAAATTTGCAGTGGAAGCAGCCGAAGAACTTAACGCTAAATGTATTATTGTCCCAACGGTCAGTGGGTCAACGGTAAGAAAAATTAGTTCTTTAAGACCAAATATGAACATCATCGCTTTATCTCCAGAGCAAAAAACAGTCAGACAATTAGAATTATCTTATTCAGTTATCCCTAAGATTATGAAACACCCTAACGATGTTGATCAGTTAATTAAAGAAAGTATTTGGTTAGCACATAAAGATGGCCTTGTTAATGAAGAGGACACGGTAGTTATTACCGCAGGAGTACCAATTGGAGTAGTAAACACAACTAATTTATTAGAAATTAGGGTAGTAAAAGATGTAATTCAAACAAAGAAAATACTAATTTCTAGTTAGATTCGTGGTTAGAACTTTCTCTTTAAAATACTTTTTAGATAACAAATCATTAACAAAATCTTCTAACTGAGGAAACTCTGTTTTTACTTTGGCAAATAGCTGTCCATCCTTCTCAAAAGTATTTTTATTTTTCTTTTTAAAATCTTTAACATATTCTTTAAGTGTTAATGGCGGCCCTCTTCTAATTTGATAATCATCAAGTTTCTGATCCTTTAATAAAAAATAAAAGATAGCTTGCTTATCCCACCGCCATTCTGCTTTCAGGATTGTAAAAAGTTCTAATTCTTTTTTAAGAAACTCGAAAGCCTTAAGCAATTTTACTCCAACTACGTCTCTCTTCCCTTCCAAAGGAGTAATTTGCAAATAAACTAAATGGCCTTTTTCTTTTTTAAGTTGTTCTAGATTGATTTCTTCCCTTACAAAAAACTTAGCAGAAGGACTTTTAAGGTATTCTTTAGCTTTCTTCTGCATCAACTGAAATTTCTCTAAAGATAAAGCAGCAGCAGTATTTCTGTTTTTATCCACTGGGTCTATGATAATTAAGGGTGATTGTAATTTAGATTTATTCAAATGAAACATAACCATTGTCTTGTTAGTATAATATTTCTCAGGATCTATAACTTCAGGATTTTTCCATTTCAAAGATTTCTGGAGTAGATTCGCAAAAGAACCATAATATGCCGTAAGAATTTCTAAAACATAACCGCTAAAACCACAGATGTGTGATTCCGCCCCGTAAAGTCCATTAGCTTTACAAAATTGTTTAGCCAGTCTTACTTGATCCTTTAAGGTTTTAGTGTTTTTATTAACCCAAATTGCATGTAATGGAGAGATATCCGTGATGTTTAATGCTTCTTCAGCCTTGTTTATCTTGAGAATAGGGACAACTTCAAAGTTCATATCTTTGTAAAGAAGCTGAAAATAATCTCGGCTACCATGCAAACGGTTTAACTTAATTTTAGGAAACGCCTTCTTTAATGATGTTTGTAATAGTTCTGCAAGGTTATCAGAAGAAGTAGAAAACTTCAAGAAATCAAATTGAACAAAAATGTCCACATCAAAATTTCCAGAAAGCCAAGTGTCTTTAGCACCACTTCCTCCAAGAATAGCTTGCGCCCCTTTAAGATTAAAATTTAACAACTCCAAAAATTCTTCCGTCGTTTGCTTAAAACGAGCCCTTTCTTCTCTATTTGGAGTTATCTTAGCTAAAACTTCTTTCATAAACAATCATAAACCCACTGGTTATATTAATCTTTTTGTTTGATTTTTTGTTTAGGATTAGTGGTGAGAATAGTTTTTATATGATTAAAAATTTCTGCATTTTCATGGTAGTATTAAGATCAAGAGTAGTATGCTTTCGTTGTAATAATCCGGTTAATAGATTAGATACAGTTAAAACTGCGTCTAAAAATGGCGAACCAAGATATGAATGTTCTGTTTGTTACAAAAAACAAAAGACTGCTCAATGGGGAGTAGGTGATGAAATCCCAGTAAAAGCAGAATGTTTCTGTCAGCGTTGCAAGTATCACTTTAAGTCAAAATCAGGGTTATGCCCATATTGTAGCCAGAAAGATTTGGTTATAAAAGGAAAAATCACCGTTCATGATCTGTTATAGTTTGTTATAGAAAGATTTAATTATAGATAATTCTTCTTTAATGTTATGAATCTTAAATACTCTGCAAAGTTTTATTGGGGTGCTACGCTGATTATACTTAGTTTTATTATTGGAGGGTTTAGTAAGGTTTTGTTTTTCTTGAATTTAGAAAATGATAATATGTTCTGGTCAATGTTAATTGTCTACATTTTAAGTTGGCCAATATTGATATTAGGGGTATGGTGGATGGGTAAGGAATACGCAGATAGTTTGCGAAGATACCTCCAATACAAGTTTTATTCCGAACATTTACGAAATGGAACACAAAAAGCTTTTACTGCTACAAAAAACAAAGCGAATGAAGTTAAGTTAAAGGCCAATGAAGTTAAATTAAAAGCAAAAGAGAAAACCGTAATTCTAAGATCTAAGGTTAAGGACAGGCTTAACAAACATAAAGCGATTATTATCAAACAACCTTAAAGTGGTTGAGATTGCAAAAATTGTTATTCATTAAGAAGTAGTTATTCTAGCTAAAATTTATAAAAAGAGTCTATTTTTCAAGATTTATGTTAAAACATCCTAGCTTACTACTAGACGATTTAGTTACATGGTATAGTACTGATCTAATCAAAGGGGAACCAAGGAAAAAATCTGCGCATAGTCAATTATCTAGAATTAGACCAGATGTGCCTTTGGACTTTAGATTAGAAACGGGAATGCGCAGAGGATTAAGTACTTCTTTAGACAAATCGCAACTGATATTAATTAATGGGGCCGTTGCCGATAGTTTATATTTCTTAGATCAATCTCAAGTGAATTACGATAGCCTAGATCATTTACCTTTTGGAACAATGTTTTTTGAGTTAATGCAAGCAGTTCCATTTGAAATGGAAATGGGCGTTGAAGCACCATTAAAAGCAATCTTATTTGGAAAAGCAAAAGATGTTAGTCCGATATGTAGTGTTTTTGGTGATTCTGTTCTAAAAGCACCCGATGGAAGCGAAATGAATTTGTTCTATGCTGGACTATTCTTTGAAGGAATGAATAGATTTGACTTGCCAAATGAAATAATCTTCACTCCTGAAGATTTGAGGAAAGGAAACAATAGTATTCGTGCCATAGAACTCGCTTCTACAACTGATTACTCACATTTAACGGCAGACAAAGTTTATAATAGATTAATCAATCTATGTGTTAATATTGTCAGTTATATCAATGCCCATAATGTTACAATTGTTAAAACTGAAAGAGATAATCCATATCTGCCAAGGATTAACAGAAAACGTGCTCAAAAGGGTCATAAACAAATAAAGCCGCTTCATCCAATACATTGGATTGATATCAAACAAAGTACACATTATTCTAGGGAAAGACAAAGATTAGAAGAAGAAGGACGAACATTAGAATATCAAGAAATTGTCAGGGGTCATTTCCAAAGATACCACACTAATGATGGTGTTGTTAAACTTTGGAGAGATCCATTCCGTCGTGGTCCGGAAGATGCTCCTTGGAGAAATAATAGATATAGATTATTAGACACACTACTAAAACAAGGTACAAAGTTCTAGAAAATATTAAATCAGCGATAAAAGAACAACAAAATAGTTAAGATTATAAATCAATTCTTTTTAATCTTTTTTCTGATGAAATTTAAAGCAAAAAAGAGTTATGGTCAATATAAAACGACTAAATGTCCATTCTGTGATAGAATTGCTACACTTAAAAATGAAGAAGGTTTAGATGTTTGCCCACAACATACAAAAAGTGTATTGCCAGAGATTAAATGCACTTGTGGTTCATGGTTAGAAGCAAGATCAGGAAAATTTGGCCCGTATTTTAATTGCTTGAATTGTGGAAATATTAATTACAATAAGGGCATGGAGATTAAAGCTTTGACAATGAAAGGTCAACCAGAAAAGGTTATCATAGAAAAACCTCAATCAATTTTTTTTAGAGAAAGAATAGAAGTTAAAGGAAAAACGCAAACTAAAGAACGCAAGGAAATAACTATCAGTTCAAACGATTCTTACTATTTTGATTAAGAAATGGTTTTATAGCAAATAACTACATAAAAAACGATTGGTTGCGAAAGAATTATATACGGGAAATTTTATATTAATCAATATATGCAATTAAAAAGAGGTGTCAGTTTAGTTTAAAGGAAGTTATTGAATAGGATTATTTAGTAGATAAACAAACTGAAAAATGGAATTAATATATCAAATAGTTGTTCTGGTAATCTTGATCTTGCTTTCTGCCTTCTTTTCGGCTTCGGAGTTAGCACTTTTTTCCATAAGCACCTTACGTTTAAGACATCTTTCAAAAACAAATAAGGCTAGATTTCATCTAGTAGAGAAGATTAAGCAAAAACCACAAAAGCTTTTAGTAACAATCTTAATTGGAAATAATCTTGTTAATATTGGTGCTTCTGCTTTAGCTGCTTCTATCGCCTTTGAATTTATTCGAAATTATGCTGTTAGTATAACAACTGCAGTGATGACTTTGATTATTTTAATTTTTGGAGAGATTGTTCCAAAATCTATTGCTACAAGACATAATGAAAAAATTTCTGTTTTTGTAGCCAGACCATTACGCGTAATTCAGATTGTATTTCTTCCAGTGATTTATTTCTTTGAGGGGTTTACTAAGTTGGTAAGTAAAGTGTTTAAACACAATAAAAATCCATTAGTAACAAAAGAAGAAATCAAAACTTTTGTTTCTGTAGCAGAGGAGATTGGTCAAATCAAAGGAGTAGAAAGAGAAATGATCCACCGTATCTTTAAGTTTGATGATTTAGAAACAAAAGATGTTATGACTCCAAGAAGAGATATTATTGGGCTTTCAGATGAGATAAAGATTAGGGATGCTGGAGAACTGTTTTACAAAAGCGACCACATTAGAATTCCAGTTTATAAGAAAGATTTAGACCACATAACTGGATATGTCCATATATTAGATTTACAAAAAGCATTGAACAACAGAAAAGGAAGTCAATTAATTAAAACAATTAAAAGACCAATTGCTTTTGTTCCAGCAACGAAAAAAATAGATGCACTGTTACGATTTATGCAAAAGAAGAAACAACAGATTGCTATTGCTGTAGATAATTATGGAACAAATCTGGGGTTAATTACAATTGAAGATATTCTAGAAGAGATCGTTGGAGAGATTATTGATGAAACGGAAAAGGTTGAACCTAGAATCAAAAATTATTCAAATGGAAGATTTTCCGTCCTAGGAAAAACAGACATCTTTGAGATTAATAAGAAATGTGGATTAAAATTACCAAGAAAAAAAGTTTCTAAATCAATCTCAGAATATATTTTGGAGATTTCTGGAAAAATTCCTAAAGAAGATGATGTTATTAAGATAAGGGGAGCAGAGATAAGAGTCATTGAGGTAGAGAACAATGTTATCGAAAGAGTAATTATTAGAAAAAAAATCCGAGCAAAGAAAAGATAATTAGGAATTCTTCTTACAGATTAGGATAATGGTTCCATTTTAACGTGTTAATCACTCGAACATGGTTATAATCTCTAATTAACCCAGGAAACTTTTCTCTTAATTTTGTAATAAACAAAAGGAGGTCGTTAATATTATTAACCAACAGATCTATCTCTAAATCACTAAATGCTCCAAGAGTTTTAGTAATACTAATTACTTTTGGAAGAACTTTAAGATGATCTAATAACCTTGGCAATAGATCCATCTCTTCAATTTGTAGATGCACTCTACAAAATTCCTTAGCCATCTTAGAAAAATTAAAAATAGTATAATATCCACAAATGATCCCTTGCGATTCTAGCTTTTTGATTCTATAGATCAGTGAACTACTCTTTAGATTAACAGATGTTGCAATCTCATAGATGGGTTTACGGCAATCCTTACTCAAAATATCCAATATGTTCTTATCAATATTATCATAGCTAACTTCTTTTTTATTTCCAATAAGGAAGGAATATTTTATTCTCAAGTCATTTTCCGAAAAGAAAGGGAACAATTTCTTTTCTACAACAAAACTAAAAAAATAGCTTTTGATTATTTTTCTAAACTGCTTTAGTGTTTCAAACCATTCATTCCAGAAAGTTCGTAAATCTTTAGTATAAAAACTAACCACTAGATCAAAATCACCTACACATTTGATAACAATACCAGAATTATGGCAGGACTGTAAATATATCAAAAAGTCTTTCTCTTGTTGAAGATCTCGTTCATATAAGTTTAGATAAACTCTCAGTTCTGTAAATCCTAAAGCAGAAGGATCTATCAAAGTAGCAAAACCTTTGATAATGCCGTTATCAAGAAGAATATTAAAATTATAATTAACCACACTTTTAGGCAAGTTTGCTCTTTTTCCGATTTCAGAATAACTTAATCTTGCATTCTTATCAATGACGGAAAGGATTTTTTGTTGTGGGTGACTTAATGAGACCATAATAGTCCAATATTAGAATGAATATATAAAATTATCTAATTTTGAGCAACAATTTTGTAGTAAAGTTAATCATTACAACAATCTCCAGGATATAACGGTGAAACAAAAATGAATGCAAAACAAGCAATTTTAGGATTATCATTAACATATCTGGTTGGGGCTTTTGGAGGTTGTGCTTCAACAGGTGCATTGGAACAACAAAAAAGAGCAGCAGAGTTAGATGCATTGTTAGATGTAACCATTTCAGAAACCGCAGTCTTAAGACCAGTGGAAACAGTTAAACCAATAGCACCAAGTTATGTTGCCCCGGTTTCAACACCAGCAAGGCCAGTGGTTAGAGCACCACACCAAGAAATAGATATTTCACAATATCTTATTACTCCTGAAGAAAGAGCTGCGCAAGTAAAAGCTGAAGCAAAAGAAGTTAAAAAAATTCAAGCAGAAGGGTTAGCAGAGATAGATAGAAGATATCAAACTTGTAAAGACGAGTTAAGATATCAATTGCCACCAAACGCGCGCGGAGAATGTCATGGAAAAGATGGAGACAAGTATATGAGTTGCAACTTCACTATTGATGGGTGTGTTTATGAGATCAGAATAGAAGCAGAAAGAGTTGCAAAAGTTGGTCCAGAAGTTGCATATCAACAATTAGTAGCAAGTAAACCAGACTTATTAGAAACTTTAGCTAAGAAACATTGTGTAATTGAGGAGAAAACATTAGAATTTGAGGGGGAAGAAGTTTTAGGACAAAGTGTCTTAGAGTATGCAATACATAAAGGATAATAAACTATGCCTTAATAACTTTACTTACCGAAGGGGCAAAGGAAGTTGTTGAGGATTATTTTTGTAAGAAACTATTTTGTAAGGGGGAGTACCTTTCACAACTTTAACCACGGGGAGAGCTAAAGTTGCACGATGATTATGTGCAAGAGTAATCTGATCAGATCTAGTTCTTTGAATCATTATAGTTAAGTCATCGTAAAATCTATCCAATCCCTCTAAATCTTGTACCTTGCCTTCTACACCAACAGTTAAACATTTATAACACCCCCATGGAATGTCCGAAATAATGGGGTACGTACAAGGAAGGTTTTGTTCTTGAAGAATACTTGGACCATCTGTGAGTGAATTGTTTCGAAACAAAGATATTCTAGTTTCTTGTTGATTAACCCAAACAGAATAACTTGCTTCTGAATTACCTTGTTCATCTTTATCATAAGCAAGGCCTTCTAAAGCAAGAAATCCTTCTAAGTTCTGTTTTGACATCTTAAAATTCCCTGCATCAACTTCAATTCCAACAATTCTCTTCACCCCACATTCAATGCCAGAGATAAGACTTCCGCCATGCCCCAGAAAAGGATCAACAAATACACTCACTTCATGACCAAATGCATTCTCATGAATGTAAATCATTTGACACATTAATTCAACATTACCATAAAACGCATTTTTGAAAGACTTGCCATTTCTTTGAGATAATTGCGCACTATTTATAGATGGGTTAAAAATAACATATGCGCTATCTGGAGCGATAACTAACTCTTTATTTGAGGCCGTCTTAATAGATCTATGAACACGTCTCAAATCTTTAGTAAATCGATGTAATTCTCCAGAAACACGTGAAGGAGAATGATGCTCATAAACAGCACGCAAATCCCCGGCATAAACTATTTCAAAAACCTGGATCCCTGAATTTGTTGCTCTTTCAACCAAACGATCTAGGTTAATAACTTCCACAACCATTTGTTTTCTACTAAAATGATCCACCACAGACCCACAATTTGATATAACTTCCTCTAAAGCACCCTCTGCGGTAATATCCCTTTTTCTTAATAAAACTAAAGTCATAGGACAATTTCAGGAGTCCAGTTTATAAAGGTTACTACCCCCAAGGAACAAATTTATTACTGGGGGAACCAAGTTATTTAATAAAATTAAATCAAAATATATTATTCGCCAGAACAACCAAGAGTGTGACTACCACAACCTTCATCATACTGTTCTAACTCCTCTAAAATTTCATCTAAGGGATTATTTTTTTTCTTCTTTTCGGAGCTAGGAGTTAGGTTTTTTTTAGAAATCATAATTAAAGGATATGGATTACGGTATTTAAATTAATTGAAGTTAGGATTTTTTTAAGTTAAAAATGCAACAACCAGAAATTAGAAAAAATAAAAATAAAAATAAAAAAATTAGTGTTGGCAACCGCCAATTCCTTGACCCTTCCCAAAACCTTTATGCAAACCATCTTTACCTTGCATTTCAGGAAGTCCTAATTCTTCGGCAATTGCTCCTGCAGTTTCATAATCCCCAGAAACTTTAGCATTATGCATCTCTACAAAACGATCAAAGTTCTCTGCAGTGATTACATTCGTAACTGGACGATCACCCATTGCTTCTAACCAGGCATCATACCCTTGCTGGATTGCTTGATCCATCTCTTCATGATGCTCAAACAATTGACCACGTCCTTGCCGCATCTCCTGAAATCGTTCTTCAGTTAATTCTGAAGTCATTGCCTCTTTCCAAGATGCAAAGTCATTGTTATCTAATGCTGTTTTTACTGCAACATTTCCTCTAGCGAAAGGCATAGCAAATGCTCCGACAGCCAAGATACCAACAACCAACAACCCAACTAAACCCAAAATAGCTGTTTTTTTCATTTTTATGTTTCCTCCTTTGTTTTTTTAATGTGAAAGTCAGTAAGCATATTTAAACAGGAAGAAGTTAAAATGTACACTTTAAGTCCACATGTTTTATAAATAAATTAAACAGAATTATAGTTATGCCACCACTAATTTTCAATCCAACACTTTTTATTGCAGAATCATTTTTTACTTTAATCACAATAATATTGTGCTTGATCATATTTCTTAAAACAAAAGAAAGTTATGACCTTACAAAGCATCAAGGAATAAAATTGTTTCGCAATGCTTTTGTTTTCTTTGGGTTATCATATTTGTTAAGATTCATATTTATGATTTCTCGAACCTTTATGGACAATGGATATTACTGGAGAGAGATTATGCCTTATTTTATTCTAGTGTTAGGATATTTAAGCACAACGGCAATATTCTACTTGCTATTTAGCATAATTAGAAAGAAGTTTAACCAAAAAAGCTTAGTGTTAATTGGTCATATCATTGCAGTATTAATCTCTTTGTTAGCGTTCGCAATGATGTCACATTTAATCTTGTTATATATCCAATCTTTACTTTTAATTCTGGTAATAATTATTAGTTTTATCATCCATCAGAAGAAGTCATTAATAAAAACAATATGTGTATTAATTTTAATATTTTGGTTAATCAATCTGTGGGTAATTGCGCCAGGGTGGTTACTTCCAGTAGAAGTTAAGATATTATTTCAGATAATTTCAATAATACTATTTGTATGGATCTATTACAAGATTTCTAAATGGTTAAAATGAATAAAAAAAGAGATCGATTAGAAGTAATTTATGATATACTCAAAACTATTAGTGAAAATCATAACTCCATCAAACCAACTCCATTACTAAGATATTCTAACCTTTCCTCAAATAGTTTTGCAGAGTATTTCAGAGATTTAAAGTCGAAATCGCTGATTAAAGAAATTGTTGATCAGAAAGGAAGCAAGTACATTACGTTAACAGATAAAGGTTTTAAGTATCTAGCAAAATATCAACTGATAAAAGGATTCATCAATGAATTTGAATTGTAACTGCTTACTTTATGTTAGTTGTTTCAGTGACAACATATCTTACCAAAGCAGTATTTCTCATCTTATACTTCTCAATAATCCCAATCATCTCTTCTTCTGATGCACTAGTTACAACTATCATTTGACAATCCTTAGGAGAGGATCTAATTTGAGGAGGAATCCCCCGACAACATAAGGAATCTCTAATTGCATTTCTTAGACTATAGATATTTCTGTTACACCCTTTAACCTCAACATTAAGATTGTATCTTCTTTGACTAATAATTTCGTCTGATAACTTTACGGTTGCTTCCATTACTCTATCAACAATGTATTGCAGAAATCGTAATTCTGGGTAAGAATAATTCTCAAAAGGACTAGTTGTACCATCATTCCTTTCCTTAAAGCCACGATGGGCATCTTCAATATGATTTAGATACGTAGCCCTATCAGTGCTTCTGATTATGGCTGGAGGAACGCCATAATGATGAAGAAGTAAATTTTGAAGTAAGCGAGATGTTCGTCCATTACCATCACTTAATGGATGAATTATTCCCATGTACAAATGCAATTGTGCTGCTTGAACAATCGGATCTTCATGACGTTCTTCTAATGAGAACAATAATTGTCCTAAATCCCTTGATATTTTCATAGGATTAGTAAAACAAACATGTGATCCATCCCTATCTTTAGTAAAGCCCATCGAAGTTCTAAATGTTCCATGGTTTTTAGGTTCTACTATATGAGCTAATTTTAATATTAAATCAATATTTACATGGTCTTGAAAATATTCTACCCCATATTCCCATGCTTCTTTAAGGCGCTTAAGTGTTTTTGTATGATCCGCATCTGGTTCCAGCTGATTAGAATGTACAAGAGCATCTTGATTTAATGCTCCCAATACTCTTTTGTTTAACTCATCAGAATATAAAAAATGCCTTTTAGCTGCTGCTAATATTGAATGAATTTGTATAACAGATTGATCTAACTGAGCCATATATCTAATTTAGTGGACATATTTATAAATCTTTTTGTCATTAAGTAGTGAAAACAATTCTTGAGAGAGTTAAGAACATATTAAAATTAAAAAATAAAGCGCCAGCACCCTGGTAAAGGGCTCAATTAAAGGCCATGACACATTTTTGTATTTCTCTTCTGTTAATTTTTTATTGATTTAAAAATCAGACCTAACTCAATACCCAATAACTACATAGTGGTAACAGCAGAAATATTTATAAAGCTATTACAAAATTGATAACTTATGAATATTGTAACAGCACTGAAACAAGCATTATCTGGATCTAAACCAACCTATACCATTATTGAAGATGGTCAAAGAAAAGAAGCTATTGAAAAAAGTTTAAAAAAAGTAGCTGATGGAACCTTTTACCTTATCAAAGGAATGTTGACCCAGGATACATTGGTATTCGTGGTTTTGGGGACTGGTGTGGATTCGCAGAAGCTCAACATGATCCCGATATGATTAGAGCAGTAATTTACGCAGCATTTCAACCATTATATGATGCTATAACTGATGGTAATTTGCGGAATGCCCCCAGAGATAAGGCAGTAGGGGTATTAGATGGAGTAATCACCTTAGGAACAAGTTTCTTGACCGGTTTTTATTCTGGTGAGCCGGATGTCAAAGCATTTAAGGAAGGGGTGGCGGTTTTAAAACCAGGATTTGAAGAAATTAGTGGTGCTGAATATTATACTAAATTTAGAAACATTGGTGGTAATAGAGTTTATCCTAATGATATTGCTATTTTCTTAAGAAAGTTTTTAGAATCAACTTTAGATGGAGCTGGTTTGGCAGATTATGTTGTTGGTGCAGCTTGTGGCTCTAGTGAAATGGCTATGCCTTTAAGCGGTCTTTTAGGAGTTGACGTTGGGTTTATTCGTAAATCAAAGAGAAGGGGTGACAGTAGCCCAAGAGTTATTCCAGAACAAGAAGCAACAATTAAAAATGCTGTAAAAGGTAATAGAGTTGTATGTATTGAAGATTATGTATGCACTGCTCGATCATTGAGAGATGTTATGGCTAAGGTTGAAGATTATGGTGCTACTTCAGTAATTGGTGCTTCTGTAGCAAATTCACAAGAAGGGATTTGTTTAAGAGAGTTAGTAAACCAAAGAGGATTTCATACATTTAGGAGATAAGTAAAATGGATATTGAATTAATTAAAAAAATACGCCAAGAACACGGAACTCCTATTGTTGGAGTCATCGGAGCAACTAATCCGTCTGAAGAATATCACTCAGAGATGGGTATCAAAGTGGGTTATGAACTGAGAAATTTTATTGGTTATAAAAATGGAAGCATCTTTACTGGAGGAGTAGAGGGGGTTGGAATTGATACTTACATTGGTGTAATGCGAAATTGTATGGAACATAGTCGCTTAATTTCTACAGAAGGAGAACATTTAGGATTTGATGATCGTTTCTTTATATTGGTTCCTCAATCCGAGCAAGGAGTTATGCCTTCAATGAATTTTTTATCATCACAGATAAAAAGAACACCAACACAACAAGTTGCTTATATACCTCCGGGAGAATATTTAGGATTAGGAAGTTTATCTTCTAAGGGTCAATTAAATATTGTTAGAGCTGGTCAGCATATGGGAGAACGAAGAGAGTATGTTGCGGGTGTAGCTGATGCATTAATTGTTGTTAACGGTGGTTTGGGAACATTAGATGAAGCAATAAATGCAGCTATTTTAGATGTTCCTTTAATTGCATTAAGCAATTCTGGCGGTGCTGCTACAACCGTTGCTACTATCAAAGAAGGAGCTGTTTCGGCATCACTAAAAAGCAAATTGGGAAAGCATAGCTTGAACATAGATCAGATTAATCCAGATAAAATTTATGTCTGTGAAGATGCAAGTGAACTTTTGTCTATACTAGACAAATTATTTTAATTCTCTGTAAGTTATATTTAACGATTAATTTTAGAATTTTTGTTTACAATAACTCATTATTAGGGTAATAAATTTTGACGCAAATCCGGAATGGAGGAAATGCGCCAAAATAGTTAAGCGCCAGCACCCGGACTTTCACCAATTGTCACGATTATTTTCTAGTGACTAAGCGAACGTAGTGAGCGCATGTCGCTTCGTCTTTCAGATGACGTGACATCTGTTTTGAACCGGGAATCCCAGAGGGATCGGTTCGCTCGATTTTTAAGACCAATTGTGTGGGTTGAGTGAAACGAATGCCCACTATTTTTGATCAAACTCTTAACTTGTTTAAAAGTTTGTTCGAGACCGACGCAATACCGGATTATGCGATGCTGGCATTTATGACACATCGCGACCAGAAAAAATCTTTTTCTGTGTATGCGATGCTGGCAATAAAAAAAGCATAGAAGCAATGAGTTTATAAAAATAACTAAAAAAAATAAAATTATCTCTTTTTCTTCTTTTCATTACTAAAGTTCATTTTCTTAACTTGGGTCTTAAAGCCAAATTGCTTTCCCAAGTACAAAATTTTGTAAGAAGCAAAAACAAAAATCAAATATGCAATTATTAAAAGTATGTACTTTGGATAAACAAAATAACCATCCCATCTAAACAACATAATCAAAGTGTCCCACACAGAAAAAAGAAGAACAAAAATCAAAGAAAACAAAAAGTAGTTTGTGTAATCTCTTAATGATGTTCCAGGAGAAAGACTATACTTTGCCCTTAATGTCCAGATAATTGCTAAAATGCCGAAAGTAAGACTAATAAATCCAATAACCAAACCAACGTCAGGAACAAAAACAAATAAAGCAAAAAGGCCAAATAACACAGAAATCAGTGCTGTTAAGATCTTACCTAAATCATTTACCATCATAATCACCGCTTTTTTTAAATTAATATTCTTTAGTTCACAACTAAAAGTCAATAGTCAGATCACAAAAGGAATTAAGCTCATCAATCAACTCTTTATCTTTATCCCTTCTCAAACTAATAATAATTCCTTTTATCTTCCAAACCCTCATCTTGCCGGAAAGGAAGTGGATAAATTTGGCAACAACATTAATGTCATGGTATAAAGCCAGAGTACTTAAACTATCAAAAAACAAAAACTTATCTTTCTTAGGGATAGCCATGATTGCCTGATCCATCGCTAAAGACAAATCGCTAAGATTTTTAGGTCCTCCAATGAACAAACAATCATCCCGTTTCTTTACTTTCCCAGAAACGGTTTCTGTAACGGAATCAATAAAAATTACTTTTGAAGTGTCAATCTTCTCTTTTTCAAAGATAGCTTTTATGTTTTCATAAGGTCGGTTCAAAGTTACGTAAACTCCGGGCAAATTACTTTTTATCATCTCTTCAATAATTTTAATATTAGTTTTCTGATATTTTTTAGCATCAACAATTGCTAAGGCCACATAATCCTTCATAGTCTTTAACTGAGAAATCTTATCACCTTTTGCTTTAGCCATAAAAGGAGAGTAATTTTAGAGGTATAAAAATGTTTTGATTACAAGAATATAAGATTATTGAATCTATTTACTCACTAAATCAATCTCTTGCTGATCTTCAACCTTAGCATCAACAGCACTAATCTTAAGATTAAGGAATCTTAACCTTTTACTAATAAAAGTAAAATTCCAGAGATTTTTCCCGTTATATTTTTGTAGAATTACAAACCCGTCACCAATTTGTTCACTTGGAAAACGTTGAGGAAACTCTTCTTTAAATATTTCTAAAGCCTGATCAAAATTAATCTTAACATCCCCCAATTTTAACTCTTCAACAACAGCATCTTCTTTCTTAAAAACATCATCGGCTGGTTTAATGACAAAACCATCTGTTAAATAAACAAAAACAGTCATCTTACCATCTTTAGAATCATAAAACCCGGTCTCAAATTCTGAATTAAGGACAAAATCTGACCCCAATGGAGAAAAAAAATGTGAAAGAAAACTATCGTTGTGATCTTGTTTCCACTGTTTAAATAATTCCTCTTGTAAAAGTGCAGAATAAAGCTCTTGTGGAGATTTCATTACGCATATTCTCTCCAAGTATAGCTACATTTTGTACATCTAAAAAATCTAGTTTCCGGTTCGTCTGCTCCCCTAGTCTGTTGAGTCCAGTAATAAGCTACCCCGTTTCCACATTTCTCACATTTAACTTTAATCTTAGGATTTATTTCAGTCTGTTCAACAACTTCTATTCTTTTTACATTCTTAACTGTTTCCTTTAATTCTGTAGAAATTTCTTCTCCTTCTGGGGTCTTTGTATAACCACAACTACAATAAAGAACTTTCTTACCAGCCTTTAATTTTGGTCTTAATATTGATCCACATTTTGCACAAAACATATTTCCTCACCTTGTTAGCTTTAAAGCGTTTAACTTTAATGTATTTAAATAATTTGCCTATTTGCAGTTAATACTTAGGCTAAACATTTTTAAAGCAAAGCAGATTCACAAAAAGGTATGAATTACACAGAAATCGGCTTAAAATGCGGAATTGAGATTCACCAACAGTTAGAAGGGAAGAAACTATTCTGTAATTGCCCAACAAAGTTAAGAGATGATGAACCACATTTTACAATTAAACGTAAATTAAGAGCTGTTGCTGGAGAGCATGGTGAGATTGATGTTGCTGCCAAGCAAGAACAACTCAAAGATAAGACTTTTCTTTACCAAGGATATTTTGATAGCACCTGTCTTGTAGAGACAGACAGCGAACCACCGCATGAAATTAGCAGTGAAGCGCTTTATACCGCATTACAATTCTGCAAGATGGTTAAGGCAAGAGTTTCGCCAATAGTACAAGTAATGCGTAAGACGGTAGTTGATGGGTCTAACACCAGTGGATTTCAAAGAACTGCTTTACTCTCTCGTGGCGGAGAGTTAGACACGAGTGAAGGAAAAGTTAGAATTGAAAATATTTCTTTAGAAGAAGATTCATGTAAGAACATTTCAGAAAGCCAAAATGAAAAGGTTTATCGTTTAGATCGCTTAGGAATACCTTTAATAGAAATTGGAACAGCCCCAGACATAAAAACTCCTGAACAATGTCAAGAAACTGCTAAGAAAATTGGGTTACTACTGAGATCCTTACCGGGAGTAAAAAGAGGTCTTGGAACAATTAGACAAGATGTTAATGTTTCCGTTAGAGAAGGAGAAAGAATTGAAATTAAGGGAGCACAAGACCTAAAGATGATTCCAACGTTGGTAGAATTAGAAATTAAAAGACAATTAGAACTGGTTAAGATTAGTAAAGAATTAAATGGGAAAAAGTTAAATCCAATACAAATTCATGATTTAACTAAATTACTGAATGAATCCACATCAAAAATAATTAAAAATACTACTGACAAAAATGGAAAGATTTTAGCAATAAAATTGAACGATTTTGCGGGATTGGTAGGAAGAGAATTACAACCAAATTATCGGGTTGGAAGTGAATTTTCCGGAAGGGCTAAAGCAGCAGCAGGAGTTGGAGGAATATTCCATTCTGATGAGCTGCCAAATTATGGAATCACCGCAGAAGAAGTTGCCTTAATTTCTAAAGAGTTAAAGTGCAAAGAGAAAGATGCTTTTATTTTAGTTGCAGATAAAGAAGTCAAGGCACAGGTAGCTTTAAATGCTGTCCATCATAGAGCCACTGAATTGTTTTATGGAGTGATCAGAGAAGTACGTAAAGCTAACCCAGATGGCACAACTTCTTTTATGCGTTTGATTTCTGGTGCTGATAGAATGTATCCAGAAACAGATGTTCCTTTAATCCGTCCAGATTTAAGCATAGTTAAGGTTCCCGAGACTTTAGAAGAGAAAATTAAAAGATATCAAAAATCATTAAAGTTAAGTGCAGACTTGGCTAATTTTATTGCTAAATCTGACAAGATGGTTTTGTTTGAAGAACTAGTAAAAAAACATCCAAAAATAAAAACAGCATTTATTGCTGAAACCCTTATCTCTACCACCTTAGACATCAAAAGAAAATATGAATTAGACCCTGAAAAGTTAACAGAAGATAATTTTAGACAATTATTCCAATATCTTGACGAAGAAAAAATTCACAAGGACATTATAATTGACGTGATGATTGATATGATCAAAGGAAAATTTGATTTAAAGAATTATGCAACTATCTCTACAGAAGAATTACATGCTAA
This sequence comes from Candidatus Woesearchaeota archaeon CG_4_10_14_0_2_um_filter_33_13, assembly GCA_002792115.1. Taxonomy (GTDB): domain Archaea; phylum Nanobdellota; class Nanobdellia; order Woesearchaeales; family GW2011-AR9. Next base: position 26,535 of record PFNQ01000023.1, read on the forward strand.
GATCAAAGAAGTTGTTGAAAAAAATAAAGGTGCTTCACAAGGTGCATTGATGGGCTTATGTATGAAAGCATTAGCTGGAAAAGCATCTGGACAGTTTATCGCTGAAGAGTTAAAGAGAATATTAGAGAAATAAAGTATCAAAATGATGTGTAACTAATTTCTAGAGTCGACAAATGTTTGCATAGCTTCGGGAACCTCACATTCTACGCCCAAACCAACATCTGTACAGACCATATTTGAATCTCCGTAAAATAGTTCATTATAAGTTCTAATTAATTGTAATGCCTCTATGACCTTGTCAGAGTACCCGCTTCCGGGTGGAAGTCTTCTAGTTCTCATGACCTTAGAGTGTACTTCATTTGCTCCTTTATTGTACGCTTCAAGGATCCAAGCCAATGGATCTATGTTTTGATATTGAGGATGTTGTTTACCTTTTGAATCTACACTTAATTGTTCAAATCTATGGTCAAGATAAGCAAGATATACTCGAGATAAAGTCACATTCAAGTTAGAATCTCCTTTAGCGGCATCCCATAAAGAGGAGAAAACGTCGGTAACATTTTTAGAATAATATTCTCTTTCCAACTTAGGAAATAATTCTTGTGGAGTTACGGAAGAATAATCTATCCCAAACTTGCTTTCTAAATCTTTAGTTACAAAAGAAAAATCTCTTCCCCTAAACTTTTCTAAAGCAGCCAAAGATTGTGCAATCTGTTCTCTAGCAACCCTAACTTCTTTTTGTTCTCTCTTTGTTTTTGGTTCTTTTTCTAATGAAACAACCAAGGTATTTAGATAATTGTTAACAGCAGAAAGATAACGATTAAATCTACCAAGGTCTTCCCTCAATTGAGAAGTCTCTTCGTCATAACCATCAGATTTAATCTGATCATCACATTGTTGGTATCTTTGATTAACAAATCTTTTTGCTTCGATAACACCATTATTTAAAGAAGAAAAATCAGTTAAGAAACCACCAGTCTGTTCATCAACTAAATCAGCTAAGTAATCTAATTGCTGTTGATTTACATCTCTAAAATTATCATAACGAGTTTTTAGTCCAATGTGTAAGAGTGAACGTAATACTTCAGTTACAGCAGCAGTACCAATTTGCATCTCACCACAATAACCCCGGTTATTACAAGTACCATTTCCATGAGATTCAACAGTCATGATAGCTTTTCTAAGATTAGGATCATGCTCTTGTAACGCATAAAGCACAGTACGGTGTTTCTCCGTACACAAATAATCACGAGTTTTTTTAGCAGAAAGACCGATAACATCAGACATCTGTTGAATAGTGCCTTCTGATAAGATTAAACGATCATCAATAACATCATAAGGGATGTTATTCTCATTTAAGAATTTAACAATTGGTAAGGCACTAAAGCTTGGGTTTTGAACAGGAGTGAATTGTGCTGGATTATTAGATGTAACAGCAATCTCTAATGCAGAAGAATGAGTTGTTCTTGACTCTGCATCGCTCTTACCAGAAAAAGAGTTGTATCCCCATAATAAACCAGCAGCAACAAGAGCTCCAGCTATATAGCGATACCCTGGTTTTGTTATGATTCTATCCAATACTCTTTTTGTAAGACCCATCTTGGTTTAAAAAGTTGAACTCATTTATAAAACTTGCCTTTTTATTGCCACACCATAGTGGTAACAACCACAATCTTTATAAACGGCTAAGAAAAATTAACAAAAATGAATGAAATATTAGAGACTTTGGCAAAACGCGTTTATGATGAATATAATAGTGGTAGAGCAAGAAATAAGTTAAGCCCAGAAGCTCTCGCCATTGTGGAAATGGCATGTGGACAAGGTCCAGATGTTTATGCATGTATAGAACTTAAAAACTTAAGACCTGGTTTAGATTGGGTTGCCGTTGGGTATAGGATAGAGACTAGTGCAGTGAAGGATTATGATTGTCCTAAAAGAACCGTACCGGCATTTCAACGAGTAGATGGTAAAGTTATCATTGTTGATCCTTTCATCGTAGATTTTGTTCCAGAAGCTAAAGAACGATCTTACGAACTAGATGAAGGGAATTATCCATTAAGGTTTCGTGGTGAAGCAAGAATTATTCGCGGTGGACTACTTTAGTTAAGCACTATTAACTACCAATAATTTTATATAATAACCATATTTATGCTTAGAAATTGGAGGATTTAAAATGAGTGAAACAATTAAAAAAGGCGATTCAGTAAAAGTAGAATACACTGGAAAATTAAAAGATGGAACTGTTTTTGATAGTTCTGAAGGAAGATCACCATTAAGTTTTAAGGTTGGTTCCGGCCAAGTTATTCCTGGATTTGATAATGCTATTGAAGGGATGAAAAAGGACGAATCAAAAACTATTACTTTATCAGTTGATGATGCTTATGGACCAATAAGAGCAGAATTAGTGCAGGTTTTTCCTAGAGACAAATTACCTGAAAAACCAGAACCACAAGTTGGTATGATGCTAGTAATGCAAGCTCCAACAGGACAGCAAATCCCTGCTAAAATTACTAAGGTTGAAGAAGGTAATGTTACGATTGACATCAATCACCCATTAGCTGGAAAAGAATTAACTTTTGAGTTAAAGGTTGTTGGCGTTAATGAGCCAGGAAGCGAAGACGAAGAAGAATGTTCTGGATGTGGTGATGACGACTGTTCTGATTGTGATGACAGTGAAGAAGATTGTGGAGATTGCTCTTCATGCAGCGGTTGTAGTCATTAAGTAACCAGTAGTTTTTTATATTTATTTTATTTCTCTTTTTCTGATGATATTGTTTGAAGTGATTAAAGCGTTCTTGAATGAACAAGAAGTCAAATATGAGATTGTTCACCATAAACCAACACCCACCTCCGAGGATTCTGCTAGAGAAAGAGGCGAATCTATCAAAATTGGTGCTAAAGCACTGCTAATGAAAGCAGATCAATTTCTTTTGGTAGTTATACCAGCAGACAAACGATTAGATTCTAAAAAGTTAAGAGGTATACTAAAAACAAAAAAGTTACGGTTTTCTACAGAAGATGAGCTCAAAGAAATTACAGGAATGGAAAAGGGGGCCTTACCGCCTTTTGGCAACTTGCTAGGATTAAGGATGATTGTAGATAAAACCATATTTAACGAGGAATGGATGGCTTTTAATGCGGGTTCTTTAACAGATTCAATCAAAATGAAAACGGAAGATTATAAAAGGATATTAACTTCTTTGGAATTACAAGTGGAGGATGTGATTACAGATGTTAAAGTTTAAATTCATAAATCGATTAAAACGTAATTGGATTTCCATAATATTTGCTCTTTTTTTATTCACATTTTTAATTTTGTTTGCTTACAAAGTTACGTTAGCTACATCCTCTTTATCTAATAATCAACAGGAAACAATTGATTATCTAAATTATAACAGAGAAATAAGTCTCAATTATACTTCTGCAGAGATATCTCATCTACAAGATGTTCAGGTTCTAATGAACAATGTTGATTACACACTTTACTTATCTTTATTGATCTGCACATTGATATTAACTTTGCAAAGAAGAAAAAAAGAGAAGTTTAGAAGAAGTTTACTTTATGGGGGAGTTATCACAATAGTCTTTACATTCTTAATTTTAGTTATTTCCTTAATCAGTTTTACTTCTGCATTCAATTTTTTTCATAGAATCTTTTTTCCTCAAGGTAATTGGTTATTTTCATTTAACTCTTTACTAATTCAAACTTTTTCACTAAAATTTTTCATAGATATCAGTATAAGAATATTCTTAATAACAATTTTTGGAGGGATAGTTTTTATTATACTAAGTAGGTTAATCAAAAGGTGAGCAAGAAATGATTGTAAAAATTAATGGGATAAAAGCTTGGATGTTTACTTTAATTGCTGTAGCTATAGTTTTAGGAATATTATTACTAATTTTCAATTTGATATTGTTCTTGCTTCCGATCATTATAATCTTATTTTTAGTAAGTTACTTCTTTAGAATACTCAACAAACTTAAAAAAGGAAAGAAGTCTGATCATATTGATATAAACTTTAGAATAAAAAAATAATTTGAAAAATAGAGAAATATGAAACCATTAATCCTAGTCAATTTAAAATTGTACAAAGAGTCTACAGGAGAAAGAGCTTTAGAGATTGCTAAAAGTATTTCAAAAGTAAATCGAAATAAATATCAAATTATTTTAGCACCATCTTTATTAACTATCAAAGAAGTTGCTCAGAAAACTAAAGTAATGGTTTTTTCACAACACACCGATTTTGTAGAATTAGGTGCCCATACTGGAAGGGTTTCTGCTGAAGAGTTAAAACAGATCGGTGTTAAAGGAACAATATTAAATCATTCAGAAAGAAAAATCCCTTTAAAATATCTTCAAAAAATCATAGAAATCTGCAAAAAAAATAAATTAATGACTGTGGTTTGCGCATCTACTTTGTTTGAAATAAAAAAAATAGCTAAATTTTATCCAGATTACATAGCTTACGAACCTAAAAAGTTGATTGGTAGTGAAGTTTCTGTTACGGAAGCCAAACCAGAGATTATAGTTAAAGCAGTAAGTTTGGTTAAAAAAATCAGTAAAAAAACTAAAGTGTTATGTGGAGCAGGTGTTCATTCTAAAGAGGATTTAGGGCAGGCTTTATTGCTTGGAACGTCAGGAGTATTAATTGCTCATGCTATCGCTAAAGCCAAAGATCCAAAGAAAGTTTTAGAAGAGATGTTAATGTAAATTATTAAGGCAGAAGGATTTATTTCACATTAACATAAAATTTCTGAGTATTACCATATTGGTTAGCTTGATTACAAGGAAGATTTGAGCAAACTCGAGCATTAAAGATATACTGTCCTACTGAAGCTTCAGGAGGAACATTAACGACAATACTTTCCTTATGACTTTGTCCTTCTTTAATTATCAAAGTCTCGTCATCGTAAAGAAGCCAGTTCTTAACACCAAAAGTATCTACCTGGTTAGTAATGTCTTTGTTAAAATCATCAGCAACCTTTTCTAAAGTTATACTTATTAGAAATTCATCACCAACCCCACCAATATTCATTATTCCAATACCAAAAACGTGACTTTCTCCTCTTTCAATGGTTGCAACATGTAAAGGTAAAGCCACCATCTTACCTTGATCAACTAAAAGTCTTTCCAACTCTGCTTCAGTTCTCGTATCCAACTGGGTTTTAATGTCTGTAGCACCACCAATAAATTGGTATAATAATGATACTCCTGCACCAAGAATAACTAAAGAAATAATAACTATTACCAAAACGTCCATTGATAGTCCGATAGCGCCTTTTTTGCTCATAATTTAATTAAATGAGATAAATTTTATAAAGTTCTCTTACTATTTGTAAGTTACACATGATTGATTCGTTAGAAAAGATTACTACTAGAAGCGTTCAAAAATCGTCATTTTGGAAAAGGGCTGCAGTTATAGGTGCATTTGCACTGACTGCCTTGATTGGTGGTTGCGGTTCTGAAGGTTCTTCAGGAAATAGGTGTAAATCAGATTATGATTGTCCTGGAGTAGAAACAATTTGTGAACAAGAAAAATGTGTTTATCCAAATGGAGATTTATTCTGTTATGATGATTTGGACTGTCCTGGAGAAAAAATTTGTGACAACAACAAGTGTTCCGGTGGAGAAAGCGGCAACAACCAGGCGGTATTATCTCCAAATACAAAAATATTAACAGCTGTTGGCGCGGAGAGATTATATAATGTTTCTCCAAATAGCCTTTCTTTTCAAGGTGATTCTGCATATGCTCAAGACCTTCATACAGGAGATATTGTTGTTACTGGTGTCAGCACAATTACACCGCAGGGATTATTGCGAGAAGTTGTTTCTGTACAAAATAATGGTGCGGAAATCCAAGTTCAGACCAAATCAGCAACTTTAGAACAAGCTTTAACTGAAGGGAGTTTTCAATTTTCTGTTAATCTTTCTGATGGTTTAGAAACAGTTAACGCCCCACTTAGATCTGGCAAATCAGACAATTTTGAAACAAAAAGAGCACCATTATCAGTTTATTCAATAAATGTTAATTTTGACAACACCGATCTTTATCAAGGAATGTTGTTCTTAGATGGAAATTTACAAGCAGACATTGATTCTCATCTTTCTGTTGATATCAGCTGGAACCAGGTCGAAAGAGTACGCTACACTATTACCGGACAAGAAAGTCTGGATCTAGTATTAAGAGGAGAGATTGATCAAGAATTACATCAAGAATTACCGCCGCTCGAACCGGTGCAATTTGCCCCAGTAACTTTCTTCTTACCAACAGTCCCACCTTTCCCCATTGTCTTAACGCCAAACTTATCAATAACCTTAGGCGTAGATGCTGCCGGGCAAATCAGCGCCCAAACATCTGCATCACAATCGTTAGATTTAGAAGTAGGATTAGAATACAAAAATGGAACTTGGCAAGAGATTGCTGGTATACAAAAATCGTTTGGTTTTGATCCGCCTTCATTGGGAGAAACTACTGGCGGCGTAGAAGTTTATGTTAAACCAAGGTTTGAGCTACAGATCTATGACATCGTCGGCCCTTCTGCAGAAGTAAGGGGACATTTAAGAGGAGAAGCGAGGATACAGGATGGTTTTTGGTACAAACTTTTTGCCGGATTAAGAGTAGATATTGGAGTTAAGGTTGATGCCTTTGGAAAAACTTTGGTAGATTACGCAAAAACAGTTTTTGAGTTTGAAAAATTGTTAGCATCTAGCGAACCAATTGAACCGGTAGAATGTTGGAATAACCAATGCGATTATGAAGGACAAAAGACATGTAACCCTGGAAAAGACGTTGTTGCTTGCAGATATAATCCCGACACTAAGTGTTTAGAGTGGGTCATTGAAGAACAATGTTGGGCAAAAGATATGAATTGTGTTGATGGACATTGTGAAGGTTCAGATTGTAATGATAAATGTGATTATACAGGACAGACTAAATGTGCGAGTGATACAAAACAAAGAACTTGTGGAGATTATGATTCTGATCCTTGCTTAGAATGGAGCGATTCAACTACTTGCTCAAATGGAGGACAATGCATAGACAATGCTTGTCAAACAAGTGAATGTCTATATGCAAATCACCCTTGTGCCACATATGCATATGGTGAAGGCACGCATTATTGCGAAGAGAATGCAGTTGCCATATGCCCCACAGATTTTGAAGCTTGTTCGCAATTCATTGCTTATGTAGTGGACGAGAATTGCAGTAATGGAAAGATCTGTGTAGATAATCACGATGGCACTGCTGAATGCCAGTAAAAAATTAGAAAAATAAAAAAATTATTTCATAATTTCGTATTCTTTGACGATTATTACTAGGAACAATATTAACAATACTGCTCCAGCCAACATATACCACAACCCAGAAGCTGGTATTCCTGAAGTTAAAGATTGATACATTCCCCAGCCCATAACAATGAAACCTAACCAAAGAAACTTATCTAAAACTAATTTCATAATCTGAAATTCTTGATCTTCGCTAAGCCTTTTTTTATAATTAACCGTTGGACCAACAGACATTGTTCTAATGACATTGTTCTTGGCTGTGACTCTTCTAACATTAGGTCTTACTACAACCCGTTTAATTGTTTTTCTTTGTGCCATTTTTGATCATACCTCTAAGACGTTTTTATAAAAAATGTTCTAGAGTCAATTGGTTTGCTTGGGTCAGCAATATCAACCAAATTAACTTTAAACAAGTAATTGCCAATTTTATCCGGAGACTTAATAGTTACTGGAATAATTCTAGTCTCTCCTGGTTTAAGATTCTGTGGTTCGTTATCCCAAAGAATTTCTGCGGAGACTGAATCTCCTTCAGTTGATAAAAAGTCTGTAGACACGGCCGATTCAAAAGTATAAAATTTATCACTTCCCTTAACTAGGAAATCTATTCTTAATGACTTTTCGGCATCGCCAGTGTTCTTTACACCAATGGCTTGCACAGATTCATCACCAGTTCCCACCACTAACTTACTGGCTGGAAAACTTAATGGTTTATTTCCTGTCCTCAAATCATCTAGGATTTGCTGACTAATCTGCTCTTGAACAGCAGTTGAAGTTTTCTGGATATCACCAAATTGGCTTCTAACGAAACCTAGGCCTAATCCAAGAACGACAAAAGCAATAACTACGATTACTATTGCCTCTATTGATAAGTTTAAAGAACCTCTTTTAGACATTGTTATTTACACCTCTTTTTTCACGATTGATTATTATATACTTTGAACAATATTTTTTAGTATAAAAATGTTGCGGTAACTTCAGTATTAGATTAGGAACAAAAAAGAGATGAATTTACTGCCAAATAATAAAGCGAGGTAACCAAGTAAGAAACTTGGAACAAAAGGAACCCCTTCCTTGATTGTAACTTCATTTAATTTATTGTGGCTTTCCAAAAATCTTAACTTCCAAACATCTTCCATCTCTAAAGTTCTAGCAGTAAGAATAGTTTTTTTGTTAATAACCACATCTTTAGCTAACCAATCTCCTTCTGTTAAATAGTAAGGGGGAACTTGTTTGTAAAAACAATTTTTTTCAACAATATTAACAAATGAAAATAGGTAAAACATGAGCAATGGAAATGGAATCATCGGCCAAATAAATGGCTTAAAGAAAGTTAAAACAATAAAAATGATTGTTGTTATTGCCAAAAGCAGATGTAACGTTTTTCTCTTCTTTAAATATTTTTGATAGTTTTTCCAAAAGAGATGGCGTTTCCTTATTGCTAAAACCAACATCCACAAAATACCAAAAATTGAACCTAAGAACAACAAGGAGAGCATAAACCAGAGTAAGTTTAAGCTAGAATTGTTTAAAGGCAAGGTAACTCCAATCACTGCACCCATGCCCATTAATAACTTACTATCTCCTCCTCCCCACTGACCAGAGTAATAAAATAAAAAGGCTATTGCTAAACAGATTAAAAAACCAAGAACGCCGCTAAATAGTACCTGCCACCCATATTCAAAAGAAAAAATTGTTCTTATACCTAAAGCCGCAAAAATCAAACCATAATTTAACCAATCCGGAACTTCTCTACGTTTAAGGTCAGTATAAGAACCAATAAATAGAACTAGAAAAGTTATGACCATCAACAAAATATCTAATTGCATGCTAGTTTAAGTAAAAATTTAGAGTATATTAAGTTGTTGGTCAAATAGGATCAAAGAAACATTTATAAACAAAAAACCATTAACGTTAGATATCATAATATTATTAAAAAAAGCGTAGGTGGTAAGGCAAATGGCAGAAGATGATTACGAAATTCTACCCCATCAATTATTGGCAGATTTGAAATATGATATCGAAGCGTTGAAGAAAAGATTAAGTCAACCAGATAGTAAGATGCAAGAGTTAATCTTAGAGATTGAAAGTTTAAAAGATTCTATACACGAGTTGAATACTGTTTTTCAAAAGGCCTTGGAAGATACTAAGGTAGAAGATCCGGCTAAAGAAATTAAAGTTATGAAAGAAAAAATAGAAACAGTACAAAGTCAAAATGAAACAATTGCTAGAGGTATGATTGCAATATCTGATAAATTGGAAGATTTTATGAATAAGAACTCTGCACCAAAATCTATACCAATACAAAAACCGATTCAGGTAAGTGTTCCTCAACAAAGTATGGCTCCGCCTCCACCAAGAGGATTACCAATACAACACACTATGGGGGCACCGCAAATGCCGGGCATGAGAACAGCCCCGCCATTAAGTTTTGATGATGCTCCAGGATTGGGTGAACCGAGTGTAGACTTTCCACCACCTCCACCAAGTGCAGGAGGAAAGAAAAGAGTAGGATTATTTAGATAATGGGTTCTTTAAAGGCATTACAATTACTAGTAACTGCTGCTCAAATTTTAGAAGATGGGCGGCAGACTTTTTCTAGACAGGAGATTGTAAAAAAAATTAATGAGATAAAATATCTTTCTGCGCAAAAACAGGTTCCTCGCCTCAGTTTAAGAAAAGAAGTTATCCATTTAGAAAATCAGATGAAATCTGTCTTTAGTTTAGAAAAAAAATTAAAAGAGAAAGAAAAGGGTGAAAAACACAAAGTTGCTGCTTTAAAACGACAAATAACCCACTTAAGAAAAAAATTAGAAGCTTCTGAAGATAAAGATCTTAATTTAAGGTTAGAGAAGTTAACTCACCTGATTGGTGATTTCATGGCTAAACATGGAACAGAATTAGATGTTGAATTAAGTGAGAAAATTATAAAAGAGTTAGACATAAAGGAGAAAAAAGTAAAAGAGAAGAAGGTTAAGGTTAACAAAACTGTAGCACAAGAAACAATTGAACAGAATTATAAATTGTCTCCAGAAGAGATTACCTCTTTTAATAGATTACAGAATCATTTACAATCTCTCAAACATGAATTAGAGATCCATAAACAATTAGAAACACAAAATCCAGAAGTAATGAAAAGTATTGAGGATAGGACTGCTGTTGTTGAGAAAAAGATTTCTGATCTGTATGAAAAATATCCGGAGTTGGCCAAGGGAATTCAGGTAGAAGAACAACCTAAGCAGGAAGTAGTTGAAACTACACTCACACCAATTGAAATGCAGCAAGAGATCAAACATACGTTGATGTTAGGCGGTAATGGAATTACAGATAAAGAACTTATTTTTGGTGATTCGGTTAAACCAACTGCAAAATCTGATATTGACGACGAATTGCCTATGCCACCACCCCCGAGGATGACTAATTAGGTTCTCGAAAGATTTTTAAAGCAAAGAACTTCACGCTAAGTTATGCCCCTGTGGCCTAGTGGTATGGCGTTACCTTGGTACTTTCTGCTAGGAAAGTTTAGAACAAAGCTTAGTGGAGTAACAGAAAGGTAGAGATCGCGAGTTCAAACAAATGGTTACGCGCATTTGATACGCAATAGCGGGTTGAGTTAAAACTCAACGCACTGCGAAAAAAGCGGAATCATCCTGAAAGTCTCGCCAGGGGCTTACTTTCTTTTACAATCTTTTTTCCGAAAACAATATAAACAATCAGTAAAAAATAGCTATTATTGCCCCAGTGGCTTAGGTGGCAAATGGAAACCCATTTGATAGGTTAGGCGACATGCGCTTCGCTTAGTCCCCCTAAAATATGAAAAAATTATTGCCCCAGTGGCTTAGTGGCTATAGCGGTCGCCTAGTAAGCGACAGATCGGGAGTTCAAATCTCCCTTGGGGCTTATTTTTATTTAAGAATTAAATCTTTTTCGCCAATCTGGATCACGAGAAATTGTTTCTACATCAATTGTGTCAATATCACCCAAAATTATTCTTTCTTTTCTATTGCTGAGAACCTTCCCATCTTTATTAACACAAAGTTCTCTAGCCATGCATCCACGAGAATCTGCTCCAGTATGACCCGTTAAACTATTATAAATAAAGAGTGGTTTTTGTTTTAGTTCTCTAATTATCTTAAGAGCTTCTCTTTTCCTTTCTTCGGGTAAATCATCAGTAATAGCAAAAAGGGTGTACATTAATCCTTGTTCAATCAAGGAATCAACAAAATCATCAGAAAGAGCTTCTTCGAAGTTAGACTCTCTTACAGTAACTACACCACCATAAAAACATCCTCGCAAATGCAAATATCTTGTAGCTTCTACAATCCACCCATAAGATCCTCTACCTCTAAGTTTATCGTTTGTTTCTTTAAATCCGTCAACACTTAGAGCAGCACTAAAATTATTTTTAGAAACTAATCCATCTAAACTTGATTGAGTAGTTGCAAGTAATTCCCCATTAGTGCAACAGAAAAAATTTCGAGAAGGATGTTCTGCAACAAGACGTTCTATCAAAGCGATAGTTCTGTTTTGTAACGGTTCTCCTCCAATAAAATTAAAGTTTCTCATACCCAAATCAATTCCTTTCCCAATGGCTCTGCTTGCCGTTCCATAACTAATTACTGAAGGATCTTTCCTTTCATCAACTGGAACGTAACATCCTCTACATCTACGGGGACAGAATGTAGAAACTTCTAGGTCCATTGCCGTAGGTATGACCAAACCGTTAGCTTCTTGTCTTTTAACGTCATACTCTTGGACCAAATAATTAAACAGAAATGTAGTTAGCGCACCTAACCTTACATCACGCAATGATCTCGCAGCCAATCCTAAATTTAATCGACTACTGGAATCTTTTGCAAATTGATAAAGCATTTTGGATTCTTAATAAGAATTACTTATAAATCTTTCTCCAAGTACTACTTTAGAGAGATAACTTCCAAAATGTTTATAAATCCCCTGCTTTAAGTTTAGAAAATGCTTCCAGATTTATTAAGGAGTGAATTGCCTTTTTTAAAAGACCAATTAGAGTTAAGAGTAGCAAACTCTAATAGAGGTAAGCGAATAAGTTTAGACGCGACTGCAACAACACCTCCTACAATAGAAGCCCTAAAAGCGTTTGTTCAAGCGTCAACATATTATGCTCCTTTTGAAAGAGGCGGTTCAGAGTCTGGGATCAGAACAAGCCTAGCAACATTAGCAATATATAATTTGTTAGCAAACCTTATTGGTGCCCAATCCTGGAAAGAAATAGTTTTAGGAAAAAATACAACAGAAATGTTAAATCATGTTGCTAATACATTTAAAAGGGGATTTGAAGGATTTCCAAGACTTCAATCAGGTCAGAATGTTGTAACTACGTATTTAGAACACAACTCTAATTACTTGCCTTGGTTAGAATTAACAAATTTCTTAAGAGAATATGATGTAGATGTAGAACTGCGTTTAGTTGATGTTGACCCTAAAACTGGAAAACTAGATGTGAAAGATTTAAGCAAAAAAGTTGACAGAAACACAAGGATTGTTTCTGTTACCGGAAAATCAAATGTTTTAGCAACAACAACATCGTTAGGAGAAATAGGAGAGATTGCTCACCGACAAGGAGCTTTATTTGTAGTTGATGGAGCACAATTAGTTCCAGGACATTACGTTGACGTTAAAGATACCAATGTAGATTTATTAGCATTTTCTTTACACAAAATGATGGCTCCATTCGGAGTAGGTGTATTATACGGTAAAAGTTCCGTACTGGAAGCTATGCCACCATTCATTGTTGGAGGAGGAACCGTAAAAGATGTAGACAAATCTAGAGTTGAGTATTATGGTTTGCCACAAAAATTCTTGGCATGGTCGCCGGATTCATTAGGAATAATTGCTTCAGGTATTTCCATTCAAACTTTATTACACGCCGCCCTTGGATCTTTAGGTGCAGGAAATGAACAACAAAAAGCTTACATATCTATGGTCTTAAATGCACCGAGTGAAGGTTGGGAACATCGGTATCAAGTTTCACAACAAGAAGGAGCTATGATTAGAGCTGAAGCCGAGAGTATTGGAAGAACTGACACCTTGAGAGACCCACGTGCAAGAAGAGATTATGCTCGACAACTAGTAGCAACAGCAATGGGAAACATTGCTGAACATGAAATCGAATTAACAAGAAGAGC
>PFNQ01000019.1 GCA_002792115.1 Candidatus Woesearchaeota archaeon CG_4_10_14_0_2_um_filter_33_13
CTTTATTTTACCGGTGAGTTTGGTTATGATATCCATAACTGTGTCTTTAATAATTTTGAACAGAGTATTTTTACTGCTGGATCTACCTCTCAATTTAATCTTTATAATAATACTTTCATTGCTGGTGATGAATATCGTGGGATTTATTTTGACACTAGTGGTGCGGATAATACCAATATTACTGAAAACACTTTTTATGGTAATTATGATCAGTATGCCATCCAAATCCTAGATATTGATAGTTCTGGCAATAGAATCTGGAAAAATAAATTTTACGGTAATGATGGAATTTATGATGCCGGTACAAGTACTTCTTTGTGTGTTGATGGTATTGGTAATTATTATAATAATAGTGTTGAAGTTGGCGATGTGAAATCTTATGATTGTGGTCCAGCACCCCTTGGAACAATTACTGTTGATAAAACTGCAGAGGAAGGATTTTCTTGGGGTTCTTATGTGGTGACTTCTAACATTCAAGAAGGAATTTATAACTCTAATAATACTATTACAATTAGTCCTGGTTCTGGGCCATATTCTGAATCTGTTGAAACATTAAGAAGTTATATTGTATTAGATTGTAATGGAGAAACACTTACTGATCCAAGTTCTACTACCGGGCTGTATATTAATGGTGAAGACAATTTTGTGGTAAATAATTGTACTTTCAATGAATTTTATCGTGGAATTTACATCACTGGTTCGGACAATTCTATTATTGAAAATTCTACATTCACTAATAATGATGAATCTGCAATTTACTTTTATTATGCTTCAAATTATAATACTATCCAGAATAATAATTTCACTGCTAATGATATTTATGCAATAAGATTAGATGGAAGTTCAAGTGCTAATAGGGCGATGTATAATAATATTACTCAAAATTATTTTTCTACCTCTGGAAGTTATGCAATTACTGCAGACGACTACTCTGAATACAATAATATTTGGGTAAACAATTTTGTAACAAATAATGGTGGGGGAATACAAGCATATTCTAATGATATAACTAACTACTTTAATTTAAGTAGCAATGGTAATTATTGGGATGATTTTGACAGTGCAGGGGAGGGATGCGATGATATTGATAGTAATTTTATTTGTGACACAGAATATAGTATTACTGGGGCTGGTAGTAAAGATTATTTTCCTTTCACCCAATTAGTTACTGCAGAATCAACTCCTCCAACAATTCATAACCTTACCTCTCCTGAAAATGCAATTACGGTTTTTGCAAATAACGTAACTGTTTTTAGTTTCAATGCATCTGATGTAAGCGGGTTAAATAATTGTAATCTATATACCAATTTTTCGGGGGTTTGGGCTTTAAATTCTACTATCGCGTATCCTACAAATTATGCAGATACAACTATTGCTTCATTATATGTTCCAGAGGGATCATCTATTTGGAATGTTGTTTGTTATGATCAAAGTATCAGTAACAATTCTGCTTGGTATAACACCAATTATACCATCACTGCAACCGGTGAACCAATTATTAATTCAGTTACAGAATATCCTACGGCTTATGCCGGAGAGACTATAGAACTTATCGCCACGGTTGTTGATACAAATCTTGTTTCTGTTAACTTTACTATAATTGATCCGGATGAAATTATTATCGTTGACAATTTAAATGGTACTTATGATAGCAATAATCTTTGGAATTCTTCTGAATTTATTCTCAATAAATCTGGCACTTACAATTATACCATTATTGCCTATGATGCTGATGGAAATAGTGCTGTTACAGGGGGGGTAATTGATTTTCTTATCGTTAGTGAAACATTAACGCCCTCAATTGTTGCAGTAAATGAAACAGTTGTAGTCTCTGGAAGAGTAAACTGGAGTAATGACACGGATGTTGCCAACCAAAATGTGGTTCTTTATTTAGATGGGACTTTGCAAACCTCTGAAGGGTGGTGGAATAGTTCTTTTACTAATCGAGAGGATGTAATTGTTAGTGAGTTGTTTGGCCAGTCAAGAGTTAATGCTCCACTTACTGTTTCATTTAATACTTCCGTTTATACTGTTGAGAATTGTTCAAATGAATTAAGAGTTGTTGACAACAACTCTGTGGAAATTCCCTTTGAGGTTTTAACAGAATCAAATGATTCAGATACTAAATTCTGTGACATTAAATTTCCAGTTAATGTCACGGCTAGTTCTTCTGTTAATTACAGTATCTATTACGAGCTAGGGATTGCAGCACCAAGTTATGGTTCAATTATTTATAATAGTTATAGTAATTCAACAAATGTGGCTCTAAGTGTTAATGGGGGCGTAGCTTCAACATGTTATTCTCATTTTACAATAAGTAATATTAATGATGGTAATTATGGGAGTTATGATGACTCTTACAACGCATGTGAGACTAGTCCAGAATGGTGGGCAATAACGTGGGGATCTAATAAAATAATCAATAAAATTAGTTTTTATGAGCAAGCATTTAGTGATGGGTGGATTGATAATGATCCTCTTTATTATGTTGATTATTGGAATGGTTCTGATTATGTTGCTGTTACTAATATTAACAGAACTCCAAGTACGACTCTTGCAAATGGTGCAGACGCTTGGTATAATGTGACATTTGATTCTGTAAATACTACTGTTATTCGGTTAAGGGCGTATAGTGCAGGATCACAAACATTTACTGGGTTGTGGGAATTAGAGTCTTATGAAGAATTAGGTCTGGATTATACTTTAGAATTAGTCAGTTCTGGTGCTGTTACAACTAACTCAACTGGCTATTATGAATATAATTTAACATCTCCATTAACCACAGGAACATATCCTGTTACTGTCAACTTAACTTATTACGATTACCTTGGCGGGAGTACTTCAGATTTAACCGTTTTACTCTCTACTGATTATGATATTATGGTGGATATAAATAATATCTCTTATAGTTCTGGTGTTATTAAACAAAATGATACTATTGAGATAAACGCTACAATTTTTAATGTTGGATATGTTAATTTGACTGATGCAAATATCACTCTGTATCAGAATGGTGATTATAACCAAGACATGTTAGTTAATGTTTCTAATGGTTCTTATGAAGTGATCCAATTTAATGTAACGGCCCTTGGTGGAAATAATACGTTTATTATCTTTGCAGATGCAAATGAATCAATTTATGAATCAAATGAAAGTAATAACAACGCAACATTCAATATCTCTGTTAAGTATGTTGCTGTATTGGAATATCTTTCTCCGTTAGAGGGAGGTTATCCACGCGGCAAGAATGTTGCTGGTGAGGATACTTTAAGTTTAGTTAGCAATAATCTTACTATTCTTGGGCGCGTCTATGACTTATATAATTCATCTCAAGGCTTTTCTGCTAACTGCAGTTTTTATTTTGATGATAGTCTATTAGCTACAAATTTAACTAACTCCTCTGGACATTGTAGTTATCTTTTAGATAAAACAACTTATGACTATGATGATTATAACATAACCATCAACTTTACTGAACTGCAAGAGGAGGCTATTGAACACACTACTCAAGTTTC
The DNA here is from genome assembly GCA_002792115.1 of Candidatus Woesearchaeota archaeon CG_4_10_14_0_2_um_filter_33_13. GTDB lineage: Archaea > Nanobdellota > Nanobdellia > Woesearchaeales > GW2011-AR9. The sequence goes on from PFNQ01000019.1 coordinate 3,516, forward strand.
TAACACTACTAATATTAACCTCTTCGTGATGAACGTTTCCAAGACTACTGTGAATCATTATGATGGACTGAATTATATGGTTGGAGAGATGGCGGTGTTAAATCTTACTATTAAGAAGAATGATGCACTTTATGATCCTAATAACTTGACTATCGCTATTTTGGGGGCTACAGATCCCGATGATTGGACTTCGGTATTCCCCAGTCAATTGTATTATGATGGTATTGGTCAATATCGTTACGTCTCTTTAATCAACTCAGCACCTAATGGTGGCTCAGTAAGATGGCGTTTAAAGATGAACAATACTGTTAATGATATAACCGCTAGTGCTAGCCACTCTGATATTACTATCAACTCTGCAGATGCAGTAGCTAATTTAACAATCTTAAACGCTTCTGGAGAAGTTGATCTTGCTGCTGAAGTTACTTTGAAAGATTCTGCAGGATACGCCTTAAATAGTACTAGCAATGGAATCCTTGATTGGAACATCAGAAAAGGTAAGAATCATACCTTAAGTGTTTCTTCAGAAGGCACCTCTGTAGAAATATTAAGAATAACTTTAAATGAGACTGACAGTCTAATTAGTCCGCAGATTGTAGTTAATCATAGCGGTTCTGTTTCTGGAGCAGATAATCTAACTTCAGCAGTTGGAATTGAATCCTTACCATATCTGTTTGATTATGCAAACATTACTTTAGTTAAGAACGGAAATATCGATACAATCTACAGATGTACTAGTTGGAACTCTACTACTGCAGATTGTGATGGTTCATGGACAGAATTCACCTCCGCCTACGAAGAGAATGACACTCACGTTTGGTTTAACACAACTTCCTTCAGCAGTTACATCGGTGGAATAGGAATCCAAGCGGGAGATTCTTGTAGTGTAATTAACGAGAGTACTACTTTGACTACAGATATCTCTGCAATGGGAGATTGTTTTACCATTAACGCTAGTGATATCATTATCGATGGTGCTGGTTACTCTGTTGTTGGAAATGGTAGTGGGATTGCGTTTAATATCACTTCTCAGGATAATGTTACGATTAAAAACTTTGTTGGGATCAATAATTTCTCTAATGCAGTCTATAGTTCCGGACTTAACAATTCCCAGATCTTCAACAATTCTATTAACAGCTCTCCTATTTTTGTTGGTTCTGTAAATATAATCTATCTGGAGAATAGTAATCTTAACGCCATCTTTAACAACAACATTACTGGCAGCGCCTCTGGATATAGACCAATATATATGACTAGTTCTGATAATAACACGGTCTCCTCTAATTTTCTTCACACTTACGATTCAATCGGCATCATCATCAGTGCATCGGAGGGTAGTCTGCTCTTTGATAATATCTTCAATGTTTCCGGTGCTGGTAACGCTGCTATTTATCTAACCAGCTCTAGTGATGGTACTTTTGTAAACAATTCTCTTTTTATCGACCCCGATAATTCTGGCACTACTAGCTTGTACATTGAAGGGTTTTCTTACAATAACTCTTTTGTCAATCATTCAATCTATGGTCAAGTTGTGGTACTGGGAGGAGATGACAATAAGATCATCAACAGTGTTTTAGATTATACTTATACTGATGTGCAACTAGGCGATGCTGGTAACATTACTATTTTAAACACTACCTTCAATAAAAGTGATATTGGAATTTACTTTCTTAGCTCTGGCGGAGGCTTTGCTGATGTTGCTTGGTATGTTGATGTTAATGTTACTAATGGAACAGATGCCTTGTCTGGTGCAATTGTTGAGGCTTATAACGTTAGCGACGGACTAGAAACAAGTAACACTACAGATGTTGATGGGATGGTTAGATTAGAATTGATAGAATTTACCCATAACGGAACTGATGCTTTCTACAAAACTCCACATAACATCACCGTTTCATTAGCTGGCTACACCACAAATTACACCAGTGTTAACCTTACAGAAACAAACAGTACACAAGTAGATATTGTTTTGAGTGCTTCTGAGGGAGTAACTTGTGGTTCAGTGACTGAAAGTATAACTCTTAACGAGAACTTATCTGTGAATGAGACCTGTTTTACTATTGACAGCAATAATTTAATTATTGATGGAAATGGTTATAGTATAATTGGTAACGGAACTGGTCAAGGAGTTTATCTTACTGCGAGAACTAATGTCACTATTGTTAATTTGACTATAGTGAACTTTTATGAAGGTATTAGATTAGGAGGTTCTAATAACAATTATTTGTGGAGTAATAACATCATTAACAGTAGTAGTCAAGATATTGTTTTATCCGTGTCTAATTACAACAATATGTCTAATAACTATCTATATGGTTCAAGCAGTTATGAGGGGGTTAGTATAGTCTCTAATTCTAACTTTAATATCTTGTTTAATAATAATGTTAATTTAACCCGTGTTTCATCATCTGGTATTAGGTTTGATTCTAACTCCTCAAATAATACAATCATCGGCGGCAACTTTTCTGCTGAGTCTGCCATTAGATTGATAAAGGGAACTGGGAATGTCGTCTTTAATTCTTTAATTTATGGAACTGTTTATGATTTATCTCTACTCTATGGGTCGTTGACAGTTGTTAATGTAACTATTAATAACTCCAAAGTTTTATTTGATTCCGGTGCTACCGGAAATATAACTGTCCAATGGTACGTTGATGTGAATGTAACAAATAGTAGCGATCCATTAAGTGGAGCAAATGTTTCCATTTACAATTACACTAACGATTTAGTTAACAGTATTTTGACCGGTGTAACCGGATTTACTGAAACGTTTACATTAACAGAATTCTGGCAGAATAGTTCTGATAAAGTTTATCATACACCACATACTATTAACACCACTCTAAATAATTACACTACTAACAGCACAACAATTAATCTTACAGAAACAAGTAGTACTCAAGTTGATGTTGTTTTAACTGCAGAAGTTGCATCTGAAGGAACAACCCTTACAGAATGTGGCAACTTAACAATTGAAGGAGAGACCTATACTCTTGATAATGATGTTTCTTCAAATGGAACTTGTTTTCAGATCATGAATGATAGTATTACATTAGACTGTGCGGGGCATAATATTAGTTATGGTGTTGCTGGTTCAAATTATGCTTATGGGGTAAATATTTCATCTAACAATATTAATGTTACAAATTGTACGATTGTTGAAGGTAATGAAAGTGGTTATTACAGGTATAGTGTATACCTAAATAGTGTTTCCAACACTTCAATTATTGAGAATGAGATTTATACAGTTAACTCGTATTCTGGTGGAATCAAAACTGTTTCAAGTGGTTGTTCTGACGTTACAATCAGTAATAATTATGTTAATGCTAGTGGTGGTGCAATTGATATCAGTTGTACTAATAGCACCATCTCTTATAATCAAATTACTTCTAATTGTTACCAATGCGGTGGTGGTGGAATTACTCTTTTTGCAAATAACGGATATGTTCTAAATAATAGTGTAAATATGACCAACCATTATGGTCCTGCGATTTACCTCTCTAGTGCAGATAATTCTGTTATCGAGAACAACTCTATCATCACAACTGGTGTTGAATCTTATGGAACTTATCTTAAGAATAGCAATAATCTCACTTTATTAAACAACAACATTTCTGTATTAAACAGTGTTGGAATAAGATTTTATGAGATTTCTTTTTTATCTTATTATTTACATACAATTGATTTAACAAACACCGTTAATGGTTTGCCTGTATTGTATAATTCCTCGTTAAGCCCACAAACTATTTCTAATATGGATTATAGTGGGTACGGCCAAGTTATTTGTAGTAATTGCAGCAATTTGATTTATAATAATGTTACTGTGACAAATAGAGATTTGTCTATCTATGGTAGCAATAACGTAATTATTGCCAACAGCACTTTTATTACCAATATCGGTAATCATTTATTAGTTATAAATTCTTCAAACGTTTCTGTTACTGATAGTGTATTTGAACAAAATGGTTCCACTGCCTCAACAGCTCCTTCAGGGATATATTTCCTCAATGCTCCTAATGCTACATTTACAAACAATAATGTTTCCGCGTCTTTGAATGTGGGCCTATTAAGTTCGACATCTAATAGTAATGGTCTTGTGATGAACAATAATTTACTTAATTTTTACGGCCAGAGCTCTTTTATAGTCTACCTTTCCTCAACTTTCAATCTTTCTGGCAATACTATCTATTCAAACAATACTAATAATTATGGCCTTTACATCGTTTCTGGGTCTGGAAGTATTATTCAGAATAACAATATCACACTAGAAGGATTTCAATCTGCGGTTATTGATGATTCCTCTGCAAATAATCTTCAAATAATAAATAACACTCTCTCTTGTGGGTCTGGACAAATCTTACGATTGTATGGTAATTCAAATTATTTTCAAGATAATCAAATCAGTGGTGGTTATATTAATGTCTATGCTACAAATCAAACTTTTGTTAATGATACCATTGGTCAAAGTAGTGCCGTTAATATAAACAGTGGTAGTGTTGCTGTTTTTAATAATGTTAACTTTAATTCTTCTTTACTAAGTATTTCAGACGGAAATGTTACAGTTAATAAGTTCCTTGCAGTTAATATTACAAATAGTACTGGGCCATTACAGAATGCCAATGTTTCCATTTATAACGTAACAAGTGATTTGGTAAATAACACCTTAACAGCAGTAACCGGATTTACTCCAACTTTTACTTTAACCGAATTTTGGCAGAACTCAACTGGTAAGGTTTATCACACACCACACACTATTACAACAACGTTAGAGAATTATACTACTGATAATACTCAAGTTAATCTTACACAAACTAGTGATACACAAGTTAATATTGTGTTAAGCCCTACCAGTTCAGGAACAACTCTTACTGAATGTAGCAACTTAACTATTGAAGGAGAAACGTACACACTTGCAAATGATGTTTCTTCAAACGAAACTTGCTTCCAGATTCAGAACAATAGCATTACTTTAGATTGTGCTGGCTATATGATTAATTATTCCCTCTCTGGAACATCTAATGCTTATGGAATTAATATTACCGGTTATAATAACACCATTATCCAAAATTGTTTAATTTACGAAGGAAATTCAACTAATGAAAATCATGATGCGATTTATTTTGATTCTTCAAATGATAACAATGTGATTAATACTACCATTGTTACTTTTGGAGTCAGAGCTAGAGGAGTTTATGGTAGTGTTTCTAATGTAAATGTTTCATTTAGTAATATAACAACTGCTAATGAATACTCTGCTGGAATAGTTGTTGATTCTGGTTCTGGTAGTTTCTTTAATAATACTATTGCCACTACAGGAATTACATCTTCAGGTATAGTGTTAAATTATCCTGTTCAATCTAATTTGAGTGGAAATATCTTTAACACAACTAATAGTGATGCAATTTATCTTTATCATTATCCTTTAGACGTTAGAAATGATTCAATTGATAACACTAATCTTGAACAAGGTGAACCAATCCTATTTTACTTTAATCAGTCAGACCTCACTATTCAAGATCTAACAAATGTTGGTCAAATTATTGTACTTGATTCGGTAAATATAACTTTTAGTAATTTAACATTAGATAAAGACGGAATTCAATTTATACTCAGTAATGATTCAACATTAAAATATAGTATCATTAATCTTAGTGGCAATTACACCACCGTCCTTTCTTTAATGTACTCTAATAATAACAATGTTAGTACTAACACTCTAGATCATAATGGATATCTTGGAGCAATTTTTTCTTCCTCCGGAGAGTCTAATAATAATCTGGTTTACAATAACTCCATCAATTGTTTGGATACTTCCTCCACTGGCTTTCTAGTGGGGACTTCATATAATCTCTTTGACTATAACACTATTAATTGTTCTAATAGTTTTGTAATTTTTTGGCCATATAACAACTTCACAAACAACATCATTGAAGATCGATCTTATGCATTCCAACTAGACTCCTCTTCAAACTATCTTGCCAATAACAACATCACAAAAATATGGGCGAGTTATAGCATTTATATCTATTCCGGGAGTGAAAATAATACTTTCTGGAATAATGATCTTAATATTCAATTTTTTAGTGAAGATAATCCCCTTATCTATGACCAGTCTGGGACTGGAACAAATAACACTTTAATCTATAATAACTCTTTTGGAGAAATAAACTGGACTAAAGAAAATTTAACTTCCAACATTAATCTGTCTATTGGAGATACAGTCTATTTAGAAGATAACCTTGTTGGATTAATTGATGATAATAATTCTTTGAATTTAAATGGTTCTGCACAAATAACTTTTTATGGTTTAGGATATGCGACACAACCATACTTGTTAAAGAATGGGGTAAGATGTGATAACGATCCTGCTTTGTGCAATATTACTTATGAAAATGTTACGGGCACCCTTTATGCTAACATTAGTTCTTTTAGTAATTATACTACTCAAGGTGTTTCTGCAGGAACAACTCTTACAGATTGCGCTAACTTAACAACATTAGGAGAAACATATACTCTTGCAAATAATGTCTCTTCAAACGGAACTTGCTTCCAGATTCAGAATGACAGTATTACTTTAGATTGTGCTGGTTATACTTTAACTGGAAATGGAACTGGTTACGGAATTAACGTTACAAACTTCCAGAATGTTACACTCTATAACTTGAATGTCATCAATTTTAGTTCTGGATTATATCTTAATAATTTCAATAATGGTAATGTTTCTAATATTAATTCTTCGTTTAACACTGAACACGGCATAAATATATGGTATTCAGAGAATAACACTTTTAATAATAATCTACTAGGTAACAATAGTGGTTCTGGTTTTTATGCATATGGCTGTGTGAATAATAATCTTATTTCCAACAATTTTACTCACAATCTCAATGGGGTTACACTTAATAGTGTAACAACAAGTAACTTCACTGGAAATATTATCAATACCAATATAATTAATGGTTTAGAAGTAGGCAGTTCTAATAATAATCTTATCACTAACAATACCATCAATTACAACCCTGGTTATGGTGTTGATATCGGTGGTGGATCAATAACAAATATAATTACAGATAATGTGATTCAAGAGAACGGTATTCTTGATTTAAACATATATGTTATTTCTCCGGTATACTGTAATAACACTATTGAAAATAACACTGGTTCTGGTAATAGACAAATATTGTATTATGATTCTGCTGTAAGTTTATCAAATGATAATAATATTTCGGAATTGTTTTTATGTAATGCAGATTATTCTAATCTTGACAATCTTACTATTGCTGGTTCTGATACTCTAAACAATAGTGGTTTTATTGCTGCGTTAACAGATTTTACTAACATTAGTAATTCTAATAGTTCTGAAAATTATTATGGCTTTGGTTATAGTGAAAATAATAATTTTATTTTAACAAACAATACCATGAATCTTAATTATATTGGAGTTTACGCTTATAACGTAAATAATAGTGAATTAATAAATAATATTGCTAACAATAATAGTATTGGTTTTAGCATGCAGGGACAGGGAACTAATAGTACATTGATTAACAATACTGCGAATTATAATTCTATCAGTGGATTTGAAGTAATCATTGGTTATACAGTGATTAATAATACTGCCAATTATAATGGGGCTGGATTTTTGGTTCGTGATCAGAACATTCTAATTAATAACATAGCTACCAATAACCAGAATTATGGGCTTTGGTTTTACTCAGGTGGGTTTGGGAATAATATTACTAGTGGCATCTTAAACAATCCATCTACAGACATTTTCTCTGATAGTTCTACTAATAACAGTTTAATTAATGTGTCCTTTAACCAATCAAAAGTAACAATTCAGGGATCTGGAGAATTATCTGTTAAATGGTACGTAACTACTAATGTTACTAATACTTCTAGCTCAGCTTTAGAGAATGCTAATATCTCATCTTATTATTCAAATGGTTTATTGGATCAATACTCTCTTACGACAAGTAATGGATTAGTAACACAAGTACTAACGGAGTTTTATCAAAATAGTAGTGGAGCTTATTACCTCACACCACACAATATTACCGCTTCGTTAGCAGGTTACACCACTAATTCAACAACAATTAACTTAACAGAAACTAATAGTACGCAAGTAGATATTGTTTTAACATCAAGTGTTGTTGTAGACAATTCTCCAAATGTAACTTTAATTTCTCCAGCGGATTCTTACACAAATGACTCTGCTAGTTTGACAAATATTACCTTTGAATGTAACACAACAGATGATAATGATCTGCAGAATATTTCATTATACATAACAAACTCTACAAATCAGTCCTTTGCATTGAACCAAACTACAAATATTGGCGGAACAGCTAACAGTAGTAATTGGACTTTAGAACTTTCAACAGGCAATTACACTTGGAATTGTCTGGCTTATGATAGTTCTAGCAATTCTTCTTGGGCTGATGCAAATAGAACAATCTTATTAAATTACAGCCTTACCTCAGTAACCTTTACTTTAAATATTGGTGATAATAATACCTTCCAACTTACTGGAAGAGAGTCACATACTCTAACTTTAAATAACGCCACCAATACTACTGCAGAAATTACTTTTGCTTCCGTTCCAACAAACTATTCTTTGGAGATAGACGATCCCCAATATATAAATGAAGATGCAGACGATTATTATGACTTGGCCATAAATTTAGATGGTGCTAGTGCTGACAGCAACGCTACATTTACAATAAATTCTGTTCATGTTTTTATTGCTGCAGAAGCTGAACCTGAAACGTCGACCGCAACTGGTGGAGGTGGTGGGGGGAGTAGTATCGTAACACCAATAGTTGATGAAGAAATAACCTCTGTCTGCTCAAATGATGCAGATTGTGGTGGAAAAGAGTTAATAAAAGATAGTTATTGTAAAGATAATAATGTTTACAAACAATTCAAACTTAACTCTTGCATAAATCCAGGAACAGAGACTGCCGCTTGCATTTCAGAATTAGAAGAACAATTAGTTGAGGAATGTTCTAATAGTTGTGAGAATGGAATGTGTTTACCTTTAACATCAGAGGTTGTAGAAGAACAGAAACAATCTTTGGTTGGAAAAGCTTTTGCGTTAATCCCAGAAACTTTATCAGGATATAAACCATACCTATTCGGTTTACTTGGATTCTTTGGCCTATTAATATTCTTGATCTTAATCGTAAAATTATTTAGTGGAATTACTAAAAACCATGAACTTCATGAAACCGTTGAATCTTTATATCATAAGCTTGAAACACCAGAGCACACCCAGTTATTAAAAACAGAGATTGACCCTAGCATAGTTAATGTATTAGATCAACTTAAAGTGATTCAACAGAGAATTGACCATTTAAAGAATCTAGCTCCAAATCTTGAAAATGATGCTAATTATAGACTGAAGATTAGTTTATTAAGGAACAAAGTGGTAAGGATAAATACTAGATTATATGAATATACTAACGGAGAACCTTCTCCTGTAGATGACACTCAACAAAAATTAGAATTAAAAAAAGATTTAGGGATGGTAAATAGAGAGTTAACAAAATTAGAACAAATCTTCTCTCCACCTAGAAAAAGTTTTTGGGATAAATTATTTCGAAGAAAGAGGTTTGTAGAAAAAGAAAGAGTGGCCCTTCCAAAACTTGTTGAAAGTTTGTCTTTATCACCTAAGATGTCATCAAACTTAAGCGATTTATTAAATCAGCTTAAAGTAATTCAACAAAGAATTAGTAATTTAAAGAATAATGCTTCCAGAATTAAAAAAGATGCTAATTATAATCTTAAGACTAAATTATTAAGTAATAAAGTAGAGCGTATTAGCAAAGAATTATCTGAACGAATAAACGAAAAGAAACTAATTCAGGGATCATCTGTTAAGATAAAAGAATTACAACTTTATTTTGATTTAGTAAACCAAGAATTAAACAAGCTAGAGAAAATATTTTTCAATTAAATTCTTTGATCAAATTAAAAATAAACTAATTATAAATTTAAGCAGCAACAATCTTGCAAGTGCAAGGGAATTTTTTAGAAGCTCTTTCTAAAGCGGACTTAGCTACTTTGATATTAATTTTGTTAACTTTAACTTCCATTAATGTCTGTCCTGCTTTAATTCTTGCAGCAGATCCAATAGATTTTCCATAAGCCTTCTTCATACCAGTACTCATCCTGTCTGCACCTGCTCCAGAAGCTAATGGATTTTCTCTTAAAACATGGAATGGATAAATTTTAATTTTCAAATAATATTCCTTACCAATAGATTTTTCTAATAATCTGTTAGATGTCGTCCTAGCTGCTTCAATAGCATTGTGACGAATGTTTAAACTATCTAAAGAAGTCAACTTTAAGGTTGTCTCAAACTCCTTGTTTAAAGTTCCCATATCAAATTTGATGATCTTCATGTTTGGAAATCCGCCACGAACATAGTTTTTCTTAGAATACTTACTAATTCTAGTATACGGTCTCTCCAAGCTTTGATATGCTGCAAATTTCCTTAGTTTAGCCATGTTCTCATTAGAAAAACGCCTTATTTATAAAGCTTTCTAGTCTCCTAAGATACAAAGATTTTATACTTCTCTTTGCCTTCCAATTCTAATAGAATCCTTTTAACGACCATCGCTTTTGGATCAGGAATTAACTTAACCCTCTGTTTTAAGTCATCAAAACTTTCAAAGGGTTTAGTCTTTCTCGCATCTAACACTTCCCACATGTGTTTTTTGCCCAACCCAGGTAATAATTCTAGTTGATGCATCCTCATTGTTAGAGGTTGCGCTTTATTAAAAAATTGTAAGAATCTTTGCTCATCTTTGTTAATAACATCTTCAATAACATGAGGTAATTCATTCCTTGCTGTACTAGTTAGTTTCTCTGATAGAATTCTACCTTTAATGTGATGGATCTCATCTCTCTTACCTTCACCAATATAAATCTCTTGATAAGGTTGTAAATGAACACCTTTCTTAGGAATAAGTTCTAATACTGTTAGATGATTGATTCCTAATGCTTGCACTATTGATGTTTTCATTGCTCCGTGTTCAAAAGGATAGCCATGCTCTAAATAATCTAATACTATGGCGTTCTCTTCCCTAGTTTGTGGCCTTTCTGTTTGGTTCATTTTCAGTCTCTTTTTATAAGTAATTATTTGTAAGTTAATAAAAATTACGCTTTTTAGCGTAAAGAAGAATTATTCTGCTACCTCAATAACAGTCTTAACAATATCGTCCATATCTTTTTTAGGCATGCTTAGTGGATAAGCTTGTAAAACTACCTTTAAATCGTCAACATTTTTTGGTAAGAAATCACAAATCTTAGCAATATGCTCTTCTTTTAACCTAGTCAAGTTTAAATCTTGCAGTTTCTTTTGCATTTCTTCCCTTTTCTTTTCATTTAAGACCATAAAACAATCCAAATATTCTTTAGTTTTGTTTGATAAGAAGGTTAATTCTTTATCTCTTTTCTCTACTTTGTCCAGAATTACTTTAACCTCGCCTAGAGATAAAGACTTCTGTTCAATGAATTGTGGGTTGACCATTTTTGATTAGTAATTATAATTGTTTCTTTAAGTGAATGGGATGAACATATAAAGTTTTTTGTTTATTACCATCTTTAATAGCAACTTCATAACAAAATCCTTTCTTACCAGTAACCGTGCCGGTTAAACCATGAAATCTGGTGTGAAAACGACCATCTTGTACGTTAGGATTAATCTTTAACCCAACCTTGTCACCACTTTCTAACTCTTTAAAGAACTGACTTAAAGATATTTTCCCTCTTTGTCTGTAATGTTGGCTCAGCTTATGTCGAGACTTCCTTTGTGTTGTTCCAATTCTCTTTACCATTTGATTTTACCTATAATAAAAATGGTTTCAAAAATTTCTAATTTTTGTTACCGTATTCATGCTTATTTTAAGGATATGTTTATAAAGATTTCGGGTGGTTTTTATTTTCATGGACTTTTATAGTGAAATAATTGAAGAATTGAAGAAAAGACCCATTAATGATAAACAGTGGGCTAAACATAAGCGAGATTTAGCTTTAAAGTACAAACTGAATACGATTCCTACAAATATTGAAATTCTTTTGCATACAGAAATAAAAGATATCCCTAAATTAAAAAAATTCCTTTTAACAAAGCCAGTAAGAAGTATTTCGGGAGTTGCTCCTGTTGCAATTATGAGTAAACCAATGCCTTGCCCGCATGCTCTATCTGGAGTTGGGCCATGCACGATGTGTCCGGGAGGACCAAAAAGTGTCTTTGGAGAAGTGCCACAATCATATACCGGTAAGGAACCAGCAACTATGCGGGGTATTAGAAACAAGTATGACTCTTACTTGCAAGTATTTAATCGTCTTGAACAGTATGTCATTCTTGGACACAATTGTGAAAAAGTAGAACTTATTTTAATGGGTGGAACATTTCCATCTTTCCCGTTAAATTATCAGGAAGAATTTGTTAAATTTGCTTTTAAGGCCATGAACGATTTTTCAGAACAATTCTATGATGCAGACGGGGAATTTGATTATTTGAAATTTAAAGATTTTTTTGAGTTGCCTGCAATAGACTTGATGGATAAGGAAAGGACGGCAAGAATTCAAGATAAATTATTGCAATTAAAAGGTGATTGTGACTTAAAGCAAGAGCAAACTAAAAATCAAACCACAAAAATTAGATGTGTGGCCTTATGTATTGAAACCCGTCCAGACTATGGTTTGTTGGAACAGGGCAATCAAATGTTATCTCTTGGTTGTACCAGGGTAGAATTAGGTATCCAATCTGTTTATGATGACGTTTTAAAAATGATTCGTCGTGGTCATGGTATAAAAGAAAGTAAAGATTCCATAAAAATACTTAAAGATCTTGGTTTTAAAGTTGCTGCTCATTATATGCCTGGTTTACCTGGGGTGGATGCAAAAAGAGATTTAGCGGGTATGAAAAAGTTATTTTCAGACTCTGCTTACAAACCAGACATGTTAAAATTATATCCTTGTATGGTCACTAAAGGAACAAAGTTATATCAAGAGTTTTTAAAAGGAGAATTTCAACCATTAAATGCTGATGGTGCAGCAGAATTGATTGTTAAGTTTAAAAAATATGTTCCAGAATATTGTAGAATTATTAGAGTACAAAGGGACATTCCTACATTTCAGATTGCTGCTGGCGTAGAGATGACTAATTTAAGGCAATATTTGCAACAACACTATAACCCTAAGTGTCGTTGCATTCGTTGTAGAGAGCCAAAAGGTAAAACTATTGATTGGGAACATGTTAAGATAAAAGTTCAAGAGTATGAGGCTTCTGGCGGAACAGAGTTTTTTATTTCTGTGGAGGATATTAATAATGATCTCTTGATAGGATTCTTAAGATTACGTTTTCCTTCAAAACAATTACGTCCAGAAATAACTAAAGATAGTGCAATTGTTAGAGAGTTACATGTTTATGGTACTTCTACAGGAATTGGCGAGGAAGGTTCAATTCAACATCGGGGCTGGGGCAAAAAATTAATGCAAAAAGCAGAAGAGATCTGTGAGAAGAAAGGCAAAAATAAAATTATTGTCATCTCCGGCATCGGGGTAAGGGAGTATTATAGGAAAATTGGTTATCATTTAGAAGGACCGTATATGGTTAAAGAGATTTAGCTTCGTCCCTTTATCTTCATCTGATCATCACTTTATCATCTGATAAAACAAAACAAATTGTTCTTTAGGAATCTGTAATCCTGCTTCAAAAAAATATTTTGCTAACTTCAAACCATCTTTTTTGATATCTTTTCCTTTCTTAAAACTTAAGATTCTTTGAATAGTAAAGGAACACAAAAATCCCTCATTTAATTTTATAATCGCTTCCTTTTTATTTTTGGATTTACTTTTCTTGCTTAGAGTTAATGACTTTTGAGAATAAATTAAACTTTTGTTTTCAATAAAATCGTCTTTTTTTTTAAATTTCCTAGAACAAAGCTCGGAGGTTACTAACGCATTTATAATCGACTCTTTAGTCTTGCCAAAATTAGTTTGCTGCACGTTTTCTGTTTTATCAAATTGATAAATCCGGCCCAAATATTGTTTTACTTTTTGTCTCGGACCAGATGGTGTAGAAAGACTTTCAACTAGATAAGCATAAAGATGATTATTTATCTTTTTAGTTCGTATATAGGCCATATATAGTACATGTGATAGTAATATATATAAGGTTTATTATCTTTCTTTTAGTAAGGAGGGTGAAAACATATGTATGCTGCACAAAATAGATGTATTGAGTGTGATGATATTATCACAAATCCGATTTGTCCACAGTGCTTAGCTAAAAAGATGCGCTTGGTAGTTTCTGAGGTTAATCCAGAAATGGCTGAGAAGATTAATGGTATTGATTTAGATGATGGTGAAACCACCTGTATTCTTTGTAAGAGAAACATGTCTTTGTGTGCCCACTGTTTTAGTAAAGATATCTATGAAATGTTGGTGGCAAATAATTATCCTGCTACGAAAGAGTTTCTCTCTCGCTTTGACTTCTTTTTAAGAAGAGAACTTAGCGATTATTATTAAACGAGTTAATTTTAACTTTCTTTTTTGTTTCTTTTAATTTAATCTCAAAAATGTCTTCAATCTCATTTTTTTGTCCTATAAAAAGTGATTCTGTAGTTTTGTTTTCCTCAGAAATACAATTACAACCTTTTTCTATTGGTACTTTTAAAATTTCATCATATGTTCCTAATTTATTATTATGATAAGCCAAAGGATAAATCCTACAGATAGTGGGGATTATTCTTTTGGAAATGCCTCGATCTAAAACTAATTTTACTAAGGTACATCCTTTAGAATTTTTTGAATGAAAAACACAAAATCCATCTTCCTTTCTGGTTCTGCTTCTAATTGCTTCTCCACCTAAATATTCTTCTTTACTTGTACCAAACCATCTTCCTTTGAACGCAAGGGATAATGGTTGCCCAATAGCCGCTTCAACTATCTCGCGGTTAATCATCATCAGATCATAACTTTCTTTATCAACATCACATCCATACCTGCAACAGGCGTCTCCTTTCTGATCTTCCCCACATTTGGCATTAAAACAGCCTTTGAATGGGCCGTTATCAAATCCTTTTTGCAAGAAACATCCTTCTGTGATTCTGGTGATCTTAATTTTATTATCCATAAATGATATTTTACACTAAGATCTTAATTATAAATCTTGTGGTGGAGAGGGCTTAGTAGAAAGTCTCGTCAATTTAACCAGTGAGCACTATGCTACTCGTAAGACCAATGATGCCTTGCTTTTGTATTTAACATCTCATATACTGCAATCAAATATTTAGGCAAGGTGCGAACGGGAGACTTTCTACAGGGCCGGTGGAGCTGGAGATATGCTTTTTATCAATTGTTTCTTTCTTACCAACAATCTTTAAATACAATTAACTATTCAGACCAGTTATGATTAACTTTCGCGTTGCTGCTAAATCATTTGTAATCAATAATAACAATCAAGTACTTCTAATTAAACGAAGAAGCAATGACGTGATGAAACCAGGCATGTGGGAAATCCCTGGTGGCAGATTAGAATTAGGAGAGGATCCACATCAAGGGGTTATTAGAGAAACTAAAGAAGAAACAAATTTAGACATTGATGTTAAACAAATCATGGATGTTAGACATTTTACCCGTTCTGATGATCAGACTATTACTATGTTAGTTTTTCTTTGTAAAGCTCTTAACGAAGATGTTAAGTTAAGTGAAGAACATCAAGATTTTAAGTGGATGCCTGTTGAGAAAGCAAAAGAACAGATTACTGAATTCTTTCACAAGACCGTAGATACCTACATTAATTTGGAAATGAAGAAATTAATTTGATTGTTCTTATCTGTTTTTATTAAAGTTTATTCTGGGCACCATTCAAAGATTCTTTCTACAGTTAAAGTAAAGGACAAAGGAACGGTTGGATGAGTCATCACTTTACTCGTTTCACCTTGCTTTAAAACAAACTGTTCTTGGTTGATCAAACCAGATTGATCTTTTCTACTTACCTTAATTGGCAGCAAAGCAGGTTCTCCTTTACAATGGGTTGGTCCTTCCATAACTTTCCATTCCAAAGATCCTGCTCCAGTATAACTTCCTTGTCCAGGTTTTAATGGATAAATCTCTCCATCACTTGTTTTAATTCTAGCTGCGTAAGTGTTACATTGTTTAGAACAATCACCAAAACCTTTGTATTGTGACTCTAAGGTTTGACAAGTTTTGTCAATACAATATTCATTCTGTGGGCATTGAAAGCTATCTGCGCAAGCTCCTCCAGAAGATACTTTAGAAACTCCCCTTGCATCTAAATAATCACATGTGCCACTATTATCTAAATCTAAACAACATCCGTCTTTGTCTGGGTTTAAAACATGCGGGGCAGTACATTCTACCCCATAAGTTATCTCACCGCCGGTGTTAAACTTTTGAAAAAATATTGCGTTTCCCGTTGTTCCATTAATAATTAGTATTGCTCCAATAACTAAAAGTACACTGACAACAGCAATTGTAATTACTTTATTTCTATCACTCCCTACTCCAGTTGGTCCAATAGTTTTCTTTTCAGATGGGGAACTTTTTTTTTGGTACTCTTGATAATTTTTTTTGATTGTTTCTTTATATGCCCAACCAATCTCTTCTTCAGACCACCCAGATTGCATTAACTTTTCTTTAATGTGGGGATATTTCCATCCTTGTTTGATATATTGAGAAATGTAAGATGTGACTTTTGGATCTACTCTGCCAAATGGTCTTTTTTGACTAAGAATATAATAACTTACTCCTCCCATTACTATAAGGAGCAAAAAAACAAAACCCATCCATAATAGCATCTTATTACGAGCAGCCTTCTTCGCTAGAGTTTCTTCAACAGTATTTAATTCAGCACTGGTCTGATTTAATCCTTCTTGTAAACCTGCTAAACCAACTGAAATAGAATTTAAATCTGATTTAACACTTTGAATATCTTGTATGCTTACAGCGATAGATTGTAAATCATTGTTTAAACCTTGAAGTTGTTGTTGTGTAACTTGATCAGATCCTTCTAAAGAATTAACTTTAGTTGTTAGTTCTTGCATTTGACCTTTTAATTGTGTGATTTGTGAATTAAAAGTATCTGTAGAGACTGTTGATGTTACTGGTGTTGCTGTCACATTTGTTATGTTGTTTGTTGTATTGGTTATAGTCGTGGGGATTGTTTGAGTAATAACTGGAGTATCTTGGCTGTAACAAGTTTCCGTAGCTAAATCACATAGCGGATATTCTTTGGTTATAATTCCAAATTCCATTAACATCTCAGATGTTTCCACACAAACTTGATCTGAAGAACAATAAAAACCCGGTTCTGGTAGGAGCTCTGCTATAACCGATGTACTCAATAGAAATAATGATAAAACTAAAAGTACACTAAACAATCTTTTATTCGTTGTCATCCTCTTTTAATGTAAATGAGCATACTTTTTCCCTTTATATATTTATTGTTTTTTAATTTAGTATACTAAGAATCAAGTCATAACATTTAAATAATTATTCATTCCCCTTTCAATTCATGCTAGACATAAACTTTGTACGGGAAAATTCTGACTTAGTAAGAGAGTCAGAAAAAAGAAGAAGTCATGACCCAAAAGGTGTTGACGCAGTTCTGGCTTTAGATAAAGAATGGAAGCAAGAACTGAAAGTTATGGAAGAACTGAATCATAAGCGAAATGTTGTTTCTGAAGAGATCAACAAAGCTAAAAAGTCTAGTAATAGTTCTTTGGCTGAAAAAAATATTAAAGAGATGAGAAAAGTTATTGATACTATCAAAAAACAGGAAGAAAACGCTAACGAGCTATTAAAAAAACGTGATGCTGCCTTAAAATTGATTGGCAACGTTTTACATGATTCTGTTCCTCAAGGTAAGGATGATAGCGAGAACGTGGAACTGAGAACTTCTGGGAAAATTCTTCAGTTTAATTTTCCAATCAAAGATCACATCGAGTTGGGTTTAGAATTAGATCTTATCGATTTGGACACGGCATCAAAGAACTCTGGAGCAAGATTTTATTATTTGAAAAACGAAGCAGTCTTGTTAAGTCAGGCTTTGCAAAGGTTTGCAATTGATCGTCTTTTAAAGAAAGGATATACTTTAATCCAAACTCCTTACATGCTCAACCGAGCAGCTTTGGAAGGCGGCGTTAATATGTCTGAGTTTGAAGACACAATCTATAAAATTGAAGGAGAAGATCTTTATTTGATTGGAACTTCTGAACATCCTCTTGTTGCCTTAAGAAAAGATCAGATATTGGAAGAAAATGAACTGCCTTTGAAGATTTGTGGAGTAAGTGCTTGTTTTAGAAAAGAACTTGGTGCTCATGGAAGAGACGATAAAGGTATTTTTCGGGTTCATCAATTTAACAAGGTGGAACAAATTGTTTATTGCAAGCCTGAAGATTCTTATAAATTCTTTGATGAAATGCAAAAGAATGCCGAAGAACTTTTTAAGGAATTAGAACTACCCTTTAGAGTTGTAAGAATTTGTACTGGTGATATTGGAAATAAGCAAGCATTACAATATGATATTGAGGCCTGGATGCCTGGTCAGAACAATAAAAAAGGTTCTTATAGGGAAGTGACTTCTTGCAGTAACTGTACAGATTATCAGGCAGTAACTTTAAACACCAAAGTCAAGCGCAAGGACGGCAAAAAAGAGTATGTTCATATTTTAAACAATACTGCTCTTACTGATACTCGGCCAATTGTAGCAATCTTGGAAAATTTCCAGACTAAAGAAGGAACGGTAAAAATTCCAAAAGTATTACAATCTTATGTGGGCGGGGTTACTGAAATTAAAAGAAAGAAGTAAGAATACACTTTTTGTTTTATTTTTATTTTTTCCAAAAAAGGTAAAATGAATATCATCAAATATGGCGGATCAAAAGTAAGACCTACTGAAGAGTCTTATGATGATCAGTTTATTAATAGCCTAATCAATTTAGTCAAAAAATATTCTAATGAGATGTTTATGATTATTATTGGTGGTGGGGCTTTAGCTAGAAAAAAGCAAAGAGAAGAGCCACAAGCAGATCAAGATAGAAAAGATTGGTTAGGTATAGAGGCAACTTGGGAAAATGCCAATTATGTGATTAAACGTTTTCAACAAACAGGAGTTAAGTCTGTTTATCCTGAAGTGATTAAAGATCCAACAAAGAAGATTGAGGGGTATAAAATTTATTTTGCTGGCGGTTGGAAACCTGGTTGGAGCACTGATTATGTTACTATGAGGCTAGCACAAACATATCAAGCAGAAAAAGTAATTAAAATTAGTGATTTTAAGATTGTCAAAGATTTCTCACCATTAAAGGTTAAAGACATGAGTAAAGAAGAACGAGATAAAGTTTTGGCAGAGGCTGAGGATCTTCCTAAAGCTACTTGGAAAAAGATGGTGGAGTTAGTTGGCACAAAATGGGTTCCAGGTTTGAATACTCCTCTAGATCCAATCGCTGCTAAGCTAGGATTAGAAAATC
>PFNQ01000011.1 GCA_002792115.1 Candidatus Woesearchaeota archaeon CG_4_10_14_0_2_um_filter_33_13
TAGTTTAATTCTTTGTAATTTTTTTGGATTAGAAAAAGTATCTCTCACAAACATATTATAATCGGTATCTCCTGTAATGTAAAAATGTGTGTGTCCATCAGCATCTGTAGCTGTATTAGGAATTTCAGCCCCATTCACATCAAACAAATCTACATTAACATCCGCACTAGTAGGATTAGATAGTTTGAATGATACTACATCATACTCTACCTCCTTTTTAGCTAATTGGAATATGTTATTTTTTGTTTCCATTGTTGGTTTTAAATTCGCATGAACCTTTAATTTCTCCCCTAGTAAATTTATCTATAAAATCTTTTATTATTAAATATCTTTTTGCATTATCTGCATTGTTGTTGTCTTTAAACACATGCAGAAAAGCGTAGTGTGCTTCTGAAGGAGGGTAGCCCAATGAGAGGTATATGTTTAGTGCATTTATATCCGCACCTACTTCATATCCAATTGGTTTATTAATTCTTGGATTAAGGTATTTGTGAGCGAATTCGTGCAACAATATAATCATACGCATAGGCACCGTGTAGTTTATGAAATCTGCTTTAGCAACTTCTATTACTCCTGTGGCATGTCCTATTCTTGCTGGTGTTGATAATACTTGTTTTGTTTGTCTATCAAATATTTTTATAAAATAATCAATGTGAAACTTGCTATCATCACTTCTATAAATATGTGGTGTATATTCCCCAGCAGAATATATACCCGCATTTTCAGAAAACTGCTTTGCAAATGCCACAAACGATTTTGTTTCTTGATTCATCCACACAGGGCATTGCTCTAATTCTTCTGGTTGTATTTTTGTAATTTCAAAAGAATCGTCTTTTAACCTTGGGTTTTCTGTTTTAATATTGAACACATTAACTTGTGCAGCCTTTGGTGATTGTGGTAGGTTTAAAAAATACTCACGCTCACCATTTACCCATGTTCTCCTAGATATATACAAGGTATTTGGCTTATGTGCATCCATTATTTGTATCACAATTTCTTCTGGCTGTTTGGTTTTTATGCCAATAGCCAGCGTGAAAGGAACATTATTTGTTGGTAGTAATAGTTGCATGTTAATGTTTCATTTAGATAAACTTATTCTCTTTTTAGATAAACTTTAGATAAACTTTTAGTTATTTCCATCCCCCTATAATCCCCCAAAGGGTGGTGTGGGAAGGGGTTGGTTTTAGTTACTTTTTACTAAAAGTATATTCTAATACTGTTTTTCTTTTTAGTTTTGACGTAGTTACTTTTCCCCCTCTTTTTTTAATTTTTGCTGTATGAATTTTTGCTGCTTTTTCGCTATCGTGTGATTTTCTGTATGTTTTTCCCATGGTTAGTTGGTTTACCACCTCAATCCTCCTAAATGGAGGAGGTTGGTGTTATTTAATAATTTCTTTTTATTTAATTACTGCTTTTGCTCCACCTGTTTTATTATAATTTTGGTAGATAAAGTAAGAAGCTACTGCTACTCCTACTACTGCCAAACCAAAATGAAGTGGTTTTAGTCCCAATATCCTTTTTTGAGGCAATATAGTCTTTTTGTCTTCCGCTTTTTTTGATTCGGTTTTGTTTTCAACTTTTGTGCTGCTGTTGCTGTTAGCTGCATTTTGTTGGTTTTCTTCGTTTGGCCCATCACTGTTAGAATGGTATTGGTTCGGATTATTTCCTACCATCATTCTATCTGATTCTTGCCCCATTTTATTTACGGCATTATCAATATTAGTTCTGGATCTTTTAATGCTAGATGTATCATCGGTAGCACTTGTTATTTTATTGAAAAAATCTGTCATATTATTGTTATTATCCCCTCCCAACCTCCCCTTTGGGGAGGAGTTTGGGGTAGTTAGTTATTTTATTTTTGCTTTTGTATTTCTTGTTTTTAACATGTACCCCCCTACTATAGCTAATAATATTAGTCCTCCATAGAAATATTTTGGTTCTAATCCCATTATTTTATTGTCTTCAACAATAAGCATTTCTTCTTCGCTTGGTTGTGCTGCTCCTCCACCACCTCCATAGCCTCCGCCACCTCCCCAGTTACCACTATCTGTTGATGGCATAGTTTCTAAGTTTTCATCTTCAATTGTTAAATCTTCTTGAACAGGAGTGCCTGGTATAGGAGAAGGAATAATTACACCTGCTGGTGGTCTTGTTATTTGACCAAGCCCTGATGGTGTTGGTGATGTAGATGCACTTGGCTCAAATTGAAAATTATTTTCTGGGATTGGAGAAAGATTTAATGTTGCTTTTTGTATTGTTTCTCTTCTAGCAGTTACATAACTGTAATTTTGATTTCCTCTCCAAAAATTAATGTTTTGATGTTGTCTTGAATAGTCCATGTGTTATTTTTTAGTTGTTTTGGGTATATATTTTATTGCTAATACTATTGCTCCTATTGTTGCTAATGAAACTAATGCAAAAGTGAGTGGCTTCATTTTTAGTATGGTAAACTCTTTTTCTGGCTTTAGTTCATTATTATTCATATTTGTTTGAACTCCTGTTTGTTGTTGTTGCTGTTGATTCTTATTTAGCAATGCAAATGCTAATGTTAGTGAATCGTTCACTAGTTTTTTTCCGTCTTCTGATTTTATCCACTCACCAAAACTTAGTTTTGATCCTGATTTTTTGTATTGATCTTCTACTTGTGATGGAGTGAATTCACCTGTTACACTAGAATATTGAGGATACATCTGTTTGAAATCTTCAAAACCCTCATATACTGCGGTGTGTGAACTTGCTTTTCTGGTTAGTGGCATATTATCCAATCTATATTCAAAGCCATCATTTTTTAATTCTATTACATCTTTTGGGAAGTAATAAATAGGTTCTTTGCTTTGAACATTTTCTACTTTTATCATGGGTTGAAATCCATAATCCTTAAATGCTAAATAAACCAATTTACCGTTAAATACATTGGGGACGACTGGTTCGTTTGTTGGCAAACTTAATTTAGCCTTACTAAAGGTATATGCCTTTGCTGTTGGAGTTGTTTTTTTGTATTTCATTAGTAAATTGGTTTAAATTCTTTTTTATTTGCTGTTAATTCTTCTTTTGTTTTTGTGAAAAATACATGTCCTAAATATCCTCCTAACATTAATCCTCCTACCGCTCCCCACAAAATACTTTTTCTGAAGTATAGTGCTGCTATTATTCCTATTACGGCACCACCAATAGCTCCTTCTTTGTAGCCAAAGTCTTTTGGTTTTTCTTCTTTTTTATTTTTTTTCTTTCGGGCCATTTTTGTTTTTTTTCACAGCAAAGACGCTAAGGTTTTATTAATTAAATCACCGCTTGTGGGGGTAACTCATTTGTATTTATTTCACGTGGAACATTTGTTGTTGGAACTGCTTCGCTTACTCCTGTTCCTTGTGGTATTGTTGTTTCTACTGTTGTTGGTTGTGCCATCTCTGGTGCTGGCACTTCTGGTGTAATAGGAACATCTGGTTTTGCATCAGATTTCACTATTAGTTTGTCTTTATATTTTACAAAAACAATTACTCCCACAGTAATTATTAATATTACTGCTCCCCAAAAAATATATTTACTATTGGCGTTTTCTCTTATTTTAATTTTTCTATCACCTACTATTTTTGCTTTGGTTTCTATTTTATTTAATAAAATATTTTTAAATTCTTTTCTTAGTTGTGGGTGATATTCAAAACTATCTCCTATTCCTGTTATTCCTGAAGCAACCATGTCTATTTGTCTAAATGTGGCTGCTCTATCTTTAGTAATTGAAATATCTCTTCCTTCTGTTTGTTGCAAGTTGTTTTGATAAATCAAAAACGCCATTCCTTTAATTAACTTTGTGTTTTTAGGAAATCCTACTAGTATTTTATCTATTATTTTTTCATCACTTTGGTTCTCTTTTGCTTCTACTCCTACTGAATTAAGAAACTCAATTAGTTCATCTCTTTTATACACGATTAATTCCGAAGTTTCGTTCGTAATCATATCTATAATAGAGTTATTATCACCTGCATTAACAGATGAAGAAAAATTGCTATAAAAATCGTGTTTCAAAAAAAGCATTTATTTAAAGTGTAAAAAAATATTAATTTTTTTTTATTTGTGTATATAGAAATATACCTACTCCAATAATTGCCAATGTGGGCAAGTTTTGGGTAATAAAGTTATTGGATTGTGCCAACACTTTTTTAACCTCTTGAGCAACATCCTCTCTGGTTAATTTCTTTTCCATTTCTGCCACTTTCTTTTCGGTTTCAAATTTTTCCAAATCTTCTTTGGTTAAAAACCGAATGTTTTCTTTGGTGGGTGCAACATAATCTCCATCTATAGAAGAATGTTTAGAACTGCAACCGCATTTTTTTTCTGGCATAACCAAAGGCAGTGGATTTATGGTTTCTTCTGCACCTAAAATTAAATTTCTGTCAGGATGGGCTTTGGCAATTTCAATAAATCCTTTTTCTCCGAAGTTGGTCATTACGTGTCTTAATCCACGAATTAAATCATCATGGCTTTGTGGTTCTCTGAGGTTAAAATTTCTAATAACTTCAGCAGCACCTTGTGGGTTGTTGATCGCTACATATTGAAATAAAGGTATTCTGTTCATCAGATTTATATTTTTATTAAAAAAGGCAAGGCGAATTCACGCACTTGCCTTTTTTATTGTGTTTCTTATGTTTCGTTTTTTGGTTTCTTCGATATTATATCACCATGATTAGTAATTAGAACTATTAGGTAAAGCTGGGTAAGAAGCTGGTCTTTGGTTAGCCAAGATTTTCACCTGTGGAGCCGAAAATTGTTTAACAGGATTACCTGAAAAACCTCTTAATGCTCTGGTAGTGTTTACCACTTCTGCTGGGAAGAATGTGTATGTTACACGAGCTAGAGCTAAGATAGTAGTAGTGATAAAAGTAGAACCGTTTAGGGTCATTGCTACTTCCACATCTACAATACCTGCTTGGAATTGTGCTGCACTAAAGTAATCTTCTGGAGATACTGGTGCGGTACATTGTTTTCCATTTGCATCAATAGTGGTAATATTTAATGTTTCTAAAATTTGAGATGAGTTAGAAGAACGTACTCTTACTAAAGAAGTCTCGAAAGGCTCAGTAGCAGATTGTCTTAACAATTGTGCATAATCAACTCCTGTGAAACCGGTAGTTAATGCCAAGCCTGCAGCAGAACCGAAGTTTGATGCGTTACCATATTTGTTAAATCCAAATAATACTGCTTCTAAATCTCCATCTGTTGAGTTAAATACTGTAACTCTGTAGGGAGATGGGGGTGTTGGTGCAGATGCTCCTGCTCCATTTGCTCCTGAGAAGTACATATCGTTCATTCCTTGTGTTCCACCTACCATACCACTGTAAAGTGGATCACCGTAAATTCCGTTTGCCCCTGAGTAAGCATTATCTACTTGAGATAAGTACTCGTTAATGTTTAAGTTTAATTTTTTCATTTTTTTGTGTTTTTTAATTATCAGCGTTTTTGCTGAAAAATGTTAATAATAATAAATTGTTTTTTTTATCACTGCTAATATTACATATTAGGAGAGATAAATTTGCGGTCAACAATATTAGCTGCTATTACAACAACGAATACTACGCCTGCTAAAATCCATGTTTCTTTTGTCATGATGTTTTGTTTTTTAAGGGTTAATAAATCGAATTACCACCAACAAAACTAAGTAGCATTTTTTTATTAAAAAAAAAATTTTGTTTAACAATCAGATTTCATTTTTGTTAAACAAACCGAATTTCAATAGTGTTTTCTTATTGATTTTCAATATTTTAAAATTTATAATGTTTAACACTTAATTTGTTTCATAAATTTATTTATCTTTGCATATTGAAACTATTTTTTAACAAAAAAACATAAAAAAAACATGCAATCTGAATACAAATCATTAAAAAAATTTAAGGTGTTGGTAGGAACTCCTCATGCCGATGTGAAGAATTATTGCTTACCCGATTATATATTATCGGTAGATATGCTTACTTATAAGAATAAAAAGGTATTAGTAGTAGATAATAGTGCTACTAATAAGAATAAGAAACTAATTGAACAATTAGGGGTGGGTTCTGTGCATTTAAAAAGGGGCAATAAGAGTACGAGGCAACTAATGGCCGAAGCTAGTAATTACCTGCGTGATGTGGTTTTAAAAAATGATTATGATTTTTTATTACATTTTGAAAGTGATATTATTCCTCCACCTAACGTAATAGAACGCTTGTTGTCTCACCAAAAGCAAGTGGTTTCGGCAGCTTACCATATTGGTTTTGGTATTAATTCTCATTTAATGATACAAGAAATGGAGAAAAATAGCATAATAGAGCCAAAAACTTCTAATGTTGCTGCTGGGGCAGATGGAAAATACATGGATGGGAAATTGCACCATGTTTTTGCTGCTGGTTTGGGAATGACTTTAATACATAGGAGTGTGCTAGAAAACATTGAATTTAGGTGGGATGCTAATGTGGATATGCACCCAGATACCTTTTTTGCAGTAGATTTACACTATGCTGGCATTAAACAATATGTAGATACTAGTATCTATTGCCATCATAATAATAGTAGTTGGGGAGAGGTGGAGAATAAGTAACACCCACCCCAACCCTCCCAGAGGGAGGGAGTTGGTTCCGTACGCAAAGTAAAGTTAATTTTTATTATTACGTGAAATTAAACTTTAGAACTTATTTTTAATCTGATTTTTCTTTGTCTTCTTCTTTATCACTAAAGAATATTAATACTATGATTGCTATTAACCCAAGCACAGGATGATCATAGTGCATTAATACACACCCTAATGTAAATATAGGACAATAGAATATTCCTATAAGAATAAGTAGTTCCATAAAAATAATTTATTTTTTAGCCACTACTTCACTAATAAGTAAGGGGTGTTACAACTTTCTATTGTCTCCCAATTTTTAATGGTACAATAGAAGTATTTGTTTAGTTCTGTTCCAGTTTTAAGTATATCAAACGCACTTTTTAATACTTCAAAATTATTTATCCTGTGTTTTATGTTTTGGAGGTTTATAAAATCATTGTGTTGATGTAATATAACCTTTTCTGCTTTATTTACTACATTAGTAGTAACATTAGTTACACTATGTACTACATATATAATAGTTGTAGTTACTTCTTCATTTGGATCTTGATAGCAAATTTCATCAAAAATTTTCCTATTGGTGTACATTCCTGCATTTTCTAAAACTAATACTCCGCTTTTTGCCTCTGTTATTAATTTATAAACATACTTTATTTCATCATCATAAGTCATTAGTTTGCCATCTTCTTTATAAGGAGTAAGTATTGCAATATTTTCTTCGTTTTTAGATAAAAATTCTGCTGCTTTATTCCAAGGTATTGCATCAAATTCTGAATATTCTAAACGCATATCAACAATAATGGTGTTTTTATTTTTTATAGCTAAAATAGCTTTTTTTAGTTGTGCTGATTTTCCAGATTTAGCCTGTCCAGATATTACGATTATTTTTTTCATATATTTTGATTTAATTTTTGCTCAATGGCATTTGCAACTTTCTTTAAATTATTCATGTGTCTAGTTGCATCTTTCTTTAGTGTAAAAATAGAAGAAAGAATTTCACCATTTCTCTCAACTGAATAGCCTCTTAATTTATTTTTTATTACTCTGAACTTCATAATTATTTATTTAAAACATTTCTTTTGCACTATTTATAAGTTGATTTAGGTTAGCTAATGTTTTTGTAGGGTTATTTTGGCATTCTACAATTTCATTAATATCCTTTTTCATTTTTTGGTTTTCAACTATTATACGGTTGATGTCTTCTGTGTGGAATTCTGTTTCTCCGCTTCCAAAATTAATGATAATATCAATTATTTCTTCATTGGTTTTTAGTTGATAATCTTCATAAGACTCTTCATATAATCTTTCCTGAAGGTCTTGCTTAATTATTTTTGGTTTCATATTCTATTTTTTAGCTACTATTTCACTAATGGTTTGTTTTTTTAAATTTTAGTTCTATGTTCTAATGGTAAATTGCTTTCTAATTCTTGACAAGCTAAATAAATATTTTCTAAATCATCATCTATTTTATTGACTAAATCTTTCTCGTACAAACCCTCTTTTTGTCTTTTTAACAAAGAGGTCATTTTATTTAGAAGGGGGTACGCAATTTCTCTAGTATAAATAATAAATTTTACTTTAATATCTTCTATAGGGCAGTCCAATATTCTATCGGTTATCATTTTTTTTATTTCTTCCCACTTTTCTAATGCGTCCAAAAAATCATTCACTTGATTTCTGTTTATTTTTTCCTGTAAATGAAGATGTTTTAGGTATGTTTTACAAAAACAAATCCTTTCATCAGCTATATTTTTTAATCTATGTATTTCCATTTTTAATGTTTTGTTAATTGTTATTTATTTCATATTTTCAGGAAACTCCCTTATCATTAAATCTTGTGGGATAGGTTGTTTTTTGTCTATTTGTTTAAAAAAGTAGGGTACATTTTGTTGTTGGCATACTTCTTTCATTTTATAGGCCCAAGAAATATCAAATGGTCTTTTTTTATTCCCACTTTCTCCTCCTTGTATTACCCATCTAATTCCTTCTAAATCTATATTTCCTATTCTAGCTACTTGTGGCTCTATAGATACAAATAAATTAGGTATTTCTGTTGCTTTTAGTTGGTCGGCATATTGCCAAGTGTGTATATCACTTACTGATGTTCCAAACCAAACATTATTAGGGTATCCATCTTGCCAAGAGGTGGGTATCATTTTTAATATATTTTGTGGTCTTTTGGTAAGCAGCAAAAATATAAGGTTATTGTATTGATTATTGTGTATTTTTCTCCATAACCTAAAACGCAAACTGGCTATTGAGTCAATTACATCTGTGGGGTTTTGTATTTCTTTATCTTCTTCAAATATATCCATCATGGATCCAATAAATATTTTATATTTAATTCCTTTTTTTTCTGCTTGTTTTTGGTATCTGTCTAAATCAGTAAATGCCGAAAGTATTCTTTTACGAATGTTTTTTTCTCCCCACAAATTTTTTTTATACCTGGTATCAGAAAGGTATTCTGCATAGCAGTTTTTACAACCTGTATGCACTTTTGAGCATCCCCACCATAAATTTGTTGTGTGATCACACCATTCTATTTTACTGTTTTCTGCCATTTTATATTTATTTTTCTAGCAAAGACGCTGAGACGCAAAGTTTTTATTTATTATTTTTCTACCAAGGCAGTATTGGTTTTTTATCTTGTTTACGAATAAGGTTGCAGAGTTCTTTTATTTTGCCTTGCTTATATTTATTTACTCTTTTAATAGCATTCCTGCTATTTAATGCCTCAAAAAATATGTTTCTAGGATCTACCATCACTTCTTCTTTTGCTTCTTCTTTTTTTATTAAGGTTCCTTCTTCTGAAACTACCAAAGCAACATCTTTTTTTACTATAGGTTTTATTTCTTTTATCTCATCTTTTAAAGGATTGTAGGCATACATTATCATTCCTTTACTCCTTATATACTGTTCTATGAGTTTATATTCTTGTTTTTGCTGTTCTACTTGCTCTATTTCTGGTTTGCTTAGTTTGTCTGAAGCAATGGATTGGTGTGGTTCTAGTTTCATCCTTATTTATAAATAAATTTCTTTTTTTCTTTGTTTGCTTAACAACAATTTTTTTAACTGCTCTTTAATGGTGCGTTGATTTAATAGTTCTATGTGCTGTTTTACTAACTCAAGGCTTTTTGTATATTCTTGCCCTACTGGTAGGGTTTGTTTTTCGTATCTTTCTGTAATTCTCCAATAACAACCCAACAAACATACAAACATCGCAATAAAAAAAGCAATTATTGAGAAAATATTGTACCTATAAATACTTATTAAAAATAACACAATAATAAGTCCTGTTGATAAAACTAA
This sequence comes from Candidatus Woesearchaeota archaeon CG_4_10_14_0_2_um_filter_33_13, assembly GCA_002792115.1. Lineage (GTDB taxonomy): Archaea > Nanobdellota > Nanobdellia > Woesearchaeales > GW2011-AR9. The sequence continues at coordinate 9,890 of PFNQ01000011.1, forward strand.
ACGAATATCTGTATTATCTTCAAACCAAGTATCTTTATATAAAGTATAGGTTTTATCTCCATTTATTTGTTCTTCTACTGTTATTTTGTATTTTGTTTTTACTTTGGTAACTTTTTTTAGTTCTTCCATCGAAAGGTTAAAAATAATATCACAAGAGAGTAATTTTTGTATTTCTTGGGCAATTTCAATTTGAAAGTTTTCTATTCGGCAAACAAATTTTCCTTTATAGTCGGATATAATATATTCTCCGTTATGTTTTGTTTCTGAAATATAATAAGCAATTACTCCATTGTAGTTTTTTAGTGCTGTGTTGGTTTCTTGCATATTTAATAACTCGGCACATCTATGAGCTAAATATTCACTCTCGAAGAATGCTATTTGATGTCCACTAGCTTTTAATAGGGCTTTTTTGTTGTCTTTTCCTGTTCTGTACATGTTATTTTGTTTTACCGCAAAGACGCTAAGACGCTAAGGGTTGTTTATTTATTTTTTCAAAATAAAATTTTACTTCTACTTCAGTTTCTTTTATTAGACCATAACGCTTGGCAAATTTATATTGTGTGCTATTTTTATTTAATAATTCTACAAATTTTTTAATATTATACCTAAATTCTTCAATAGAAAATGAGTTTTTTTGGATATTACAACTCGCACATGATGGATTCTTATTTTCGATATTATTTTTTAAATGCGGATTTTTGCAACTCCCATCGAGCCAATTTCTAACTATTGGTTCGATATGATCTACGTGCCATCCTTTTTTGAGATCATCTCCACAATAGGCACACTTACCTTCGTACTTATTAAATAATATTTGTCTGTCTTTTTGTGTTCTGTTCATTTCGGTTTAGTTAAGTATTTTTCGTGTATCCATTTTTCACTACCTGTCTGTTTATTAAATACTCTGTATTCCCAATATTTCATTGAAACAAAATCTTTTAATTTGCTCATTGTTACTTTTGATTCTGGTTTTTTTAATAAAACTACTCTTGTTACTTCTACTATAAGCATTGCATTAAACAATGAATTTGAAAAACAATTAGGATAGGCATTATTCACAAATCTTCTTTCTAAAATAATCCCTTCTTTTACTTCTTCAGCAACATTGAACTTAGGTGGGTTGTTGGTGGAAAATTCTAACTCACTAAGTCTTGCATTAACTTTATTAAGTTTTTCTGTTAATGCTATATTTTTTTCAAGAAGATTGGCGTTTTGCTCTTCTAATACTGCTATTCTGTTTTTTAGTTTTTTGTTGAACATGTGTTTTAGTTTAAGTTCTCGCAATACCGATAGCTATCGGGACGCTAAGACGCAAAGGTTTTTATTTAATTATTAGCAATTATTGTGGGTAAAAGTTTTTACAAAGTACGTTACAACAATATCCATCATCACTTTTTTTGACAATCACAATCTGGTTTGGTTGCAATGGGTTTAGTAATATCCTGTAAAACATACTCCAAAGAAAGCACACTATGGTATGTTTTCTGAAGATACATTGCAGCATGTTTAAATGTCATTGCTTTTATCTCATCAATATAAATACCTCCATTTCCGTCTGTAGCTGTAAATTTAAACTTATCGTTAAACTTATCACCCACAAAATCAAAATGCAATTTATGTATTTCTTTTTCTGCGTATTCTTCTTTTGTCATTTTTTTTCTTTTTGGTTCTCGCAATCCCGATAGCTATTTTGGGTAAGCATTTCTTCTAATTTTTCTCTAACTGTCATACCAAATAGTTTTCAAATTCGGTGCTAAATTATGAAACATATTTTAATTTACCAAATTTTAAATAAAAAATTTATTTTGCCTCACCCGAAACTAATAAATGTAGTTTCGACATCTCCAAAGGAGAGGTAAATATGATTCTATGGGAAGCCCTATAGAGATTTTTTTACCTGTAAAAAAAACGCCTGAAGGACTCAGGCGTTTTTCGTTGGATGGATGGATGATAAAAGAGCGTTACTCTCATGTATAGGTTACAAAGATACATTTTTTTTAATAAAGCAAGTTTTTTTATATATTTTTTTGTAAACATTCATCCATTTGTTTATCTAAAAGATAAATATCATTGATAGTAAGGTTTATTTTTCCGTTTTCTATTCTGCTCAAGCGAGATATATCACTATTGATAGCAGCAGCCATTTGTGTAATGGTTTTTTTGCATTTTTTACGCTTTTGCCTTATCCTTTTGCCATAGTTTGTTAAAAACTTTTTGGCAGCAGGATCCATGTCTTTATATCTGGGCTTTTTTTGTTTTTTTCTTATCATTTTAAAGGTTAATAGTTATTTGTTATTTGTGTTCTCGCAAAGACGCTAAGACGCAAAGTCTATTAAAAATCTTCTTCGTTAAAAAAGTTCTCTTGGTATTTTTTTATTACTTCGTCTGCCACTTTGTGGGGTTCGTTGTTTATTTTAGCATTTTCTACTACTACTTTTTCCCATAGCTCTAATGGCTTAAAGTGCCTTCTGATAAATTCTCCTAAAACATAATCTCTTAAATCAACGTGTAAATTATTGAGACGGTAATAAGGGTTATCTACACTTAATTCCCTCTCTAATTTAACTATTTGCTCTTTTGTTATGTATTCTTTGGTTTTTAAAAATTTTAACAAAAAATATTTTATTTCTGATTCTACAATTGCTTTCATAATTTTATAGCTAT
>PFNQ01000016.1 GCA_002792115.1 Candidatus Woesearchaeota archaeon CG_4_10_14_0_2_um_filter_33_13
ACTAAGATTTATAAATCTTAAAATTATCCTGAATTACATGAAATTGTTAATCTCACATAAAAAATTAGATCGAGCAGATAAAGTTCAATTAGTTGTTTCTTACACATTACAAATAATTATTCTCATCACATCAATTATTGCATTACTCCAAAAACAATGGCAAACTGGTTTTTTTGCTTTAAGTATATTGTTATTAACTGCCCTTCCTGGATTAATACGAAGAAATTATAAAATATACATGCCTGTAGAGATTGACCTGATTGTGATATTGTTTGTTTTCTTTGCAATTTTTCTTGGTGAGATTCATTCATATTATACTATATTCTGGTGGTGGGATATAATGTTACATATTAGCTCTGGTTTCTTATTAGGAATTGCTGGATTCTTTTTAGTCCATATACTTAATGAAGAAAGAAAGTTATCTATCCAACCAAAACTAGTAGTGTTATTTGCTTTTGCCTTTGCGGTGGCTTTAGGGGCAATCTGGGAAATTTTTGAATTCTCCATAGACCAAATATTAGGATTAACTATGCAAAACTCTAGTTTAGTAGATACAATGTGGGATTTAATTGTTGACACTTTAGGAGCAGTAGTCATTTCATTTTTAGGTTACTTCTATCTGAATAGAAAAACTAAATCTTTGCTATTTGAAAGACTTTTAAAACGCTTTTTATCCAGAAATAGAAAGTTGTTTAAGAAAAAAAAATAGATAACTTATTTAGTTAACTATTCCCTTTCCGCCCTGCATAATTCCATAGACTCACGTAAAAATTGAACAGGATCATACGTATCAATCTGCCTTTTCAAATTATCCCAAAAAACTGCTTGCTGATCTGCACTAAGAGTTGGGTTCATTCTATAAACAAGACCAGAAGTAATTCTGTCAGTATCATCTGCTAAATGTTTTTTAGAGTAATCCAAAATTGTTTTGTATACCTCTCTACGAACGACTGAATCTTCAAACGCACTAATACCTGTCTTAATGGCCGTTAAACAGCTAGAAGAATGATCAATATCATAGTCTGCAACAAATGCTGTTAATTCTTGATAAATCTGATCTTGATCATCAAGCTTAGCACAAATTTCCGCAATTTGAGTAGTATTTCTCAAAATATTTACATTACTATTAGAAGGTGCACTTTGATACATTTCAATATTCCTAACAAGAGTATTATACAATTGTTCAGGAGACACGTCCAGATGTGGAACCTTTGTTGCCAATTCTTCAAATTTTTCTCTTTGCAAGCCCTTTGTTTCCCATAAGGCAACAATATCAAGAGCATCTTTCTCTCTAGAAGTATGAGGTAATGATTCTTCTTGTGAACCCATCCAACTAGTAAGTTTTGAAACCGCAATAAACTCTGGACAAAGTACTGGTACAAGTCTTCCTTCAAGAGAAACATCGACAACATAATTAACAATAACATCTTGAGATGACATGCTTATAGAACCGAAATAACTTTCAGGAGATTGCATATCTATCTCAAATCTACGGTCGTGTGCTTTCTCAAAATCAATACTTCTTTCTGCAAAAGCCTTCCAATCATCTCCTAAATATAAAATATCAAGATCAGAAACTATTCTATCATTATTAGCTAACAACTTTACTGCTGCACCACTACCAACAACATATAACCTAGAACCATCGCTATTAAAAGGACTAATTTTATCAATTACTTCAACTAAATCAGAGCGGTCAAGCATACCTACTCCCCAGTGGCAAATACATTATAAAGGTTTCTATAAAATAAATTATATAAAGAAATTAATTAAAACAAACCTTTAAACATCAACCATTTCGATTTCGATGTTTAAGTTTTCTGGAATTGGAACCCTCATCACTAATCGTAAAGTTCTTTCATCAGCAGAAAGATCAATCAAACGTTTGTGAACACGCATCTCATAACGTTCCCAAGAAGCCTTACCATCCCCACAAGGACTTTTACGGGTAGTAACTTTTAATTTTTTTGTAGGCAAAGGAATAGGACCACGTAAATCAACACCAGTCTTTTGAGCGATATCTTTGATGTCACCACAAATCTGATTGATTTTACTAATATCAGTACTTGCTAATTTTATTCTTGCTCTTTGTGCCATATTTCTTTTCCTGTAACATGATAATTTTTGATTATCGTGCTTATTGTCTTGCTTTCACAAGCGGTTATTTATAAACGTTTTGGTTCTTCTTAATAATAAAAGAAGAAAAATAAAAAAATTTATAGTTTTTTCTCAACTATGTCCATACACATACCAGCTGCTACAGTAACACCAGAGTCACGAATAGCAAATCTGGACATCTGTGGAATAACGGAATTTCTCTCGATAACAACTGCTTGTGTAGGTCTTAATCTAACAATAGCTGCATCACCGTTTCTTAAGATGTCTTTGTTTTCAGTAACTTCTTGACCATTAGCTGGATTAATTTTCTTGATAATCTCAACAAATTGGCAAGCTACTTGAGAAGTGTGGATATGGAATACTGGAGTGTATCCGACAGTAACAACACTTGGATGTGACATAATAACAATCTGCGCGGTAAATTCACTTGCCACCGTAGGTACGTTATCAGACTTACCTAATACGTCTCCTCTAGCAATGTCTTTCTTACCGATACCTCTTACGTTAAATCCAACGTTGTCTCCAGGTTCAGCTTGTTGAACTTGCTCGTGATGCATTTCAATAGATTTAACGTCACCAGAAACACCCTTACCTTCTCTTCCAGGAACAACAGTTACTTTGTCACCAATTTTCATGACGCCAGTTTCGATTCTTCCAACAGGAACAACTCCAATACCAGTGATGTTGTAAACATCTTGGATTGGCAATCTTAAAGGTAAAGCAGTTGGTTTTTGCGGAACATCAAACTTATCAATTGCTTGTAATAAAGAGTCTCCAGTCCACCAGGACATCTTCTCAGATTTTTTAACAATATTCTCACCAGGTAAGGAAGCTAAAGGAATGAATCTTAAAGCATCAACTTTCCAACCAGCTTGAGCTGCGTGTTTTTTAACATCTTCAACAACTGCTTTGAATCTTGCTTCACTGTAATCAACACCAGAGATATCCATTTTGTTAACAGCAATTAACAATTGTCCTACACCAAAAATCTTAGACAATTTTAAATGTTCAATAGTTTGAGCGTTAACACCGTCGTTAGCAGCTACAACTAAAACAGCACAATCTGCTTGAGCAGCACCAGTAATCATATTCTTGATAAAGTCTCTGTGCCCAGGCGCATCAATAATTGTGAAGTAATACTTTTCGGTATCAAATCTTTTGTGAGCTAGATCAATAGTAACTCCTCTTTCTTGCTCTTCTTTCAAGTTATCCATAACGAAAGCGAACTCGAAACCACCTTTACCTAATTGTTGTGCTTTCTCTTTAAGCTTTCTCATTGTTTGTTCGTCAATATTTCCTGCATCGAACAATAATCTTCCAACTGTTGTAGATTTCCCGTGGTCAACGTGACCAATGAAAACTAAGTTAATATGTTCTTTTGTTTTTGCCATTTTATATCCTCCTAATCTACCTCTAATCGAGTATTATTTATTATAGTGCCTTTGTTCCTATTTTGTTTATAAAGATTTCGGTGATAATCCAATAGAGAAATGAACATAATCCCCAAAATTACAAAAATCTTACTAAAAAATTACAAACTTACAACCAAAAATCATAAAAAATAAAGTTAAAAAATAAAAAAGAAAATCTAACTTACTTCATTAGGACTTAACCCTTTTCTTTGGATTATTTGTGCTTTAACCTTATCCTGTAATTCTCTTGGTAAAGGTTCGAAACTTTGATCCACAAGTGAAGAATTTCCTCTACCAGTGGTAGCGGATCTTAAATCACTACTCCAACCCAACATTTCTCCTACCGGCAACTTAGCAATGACAATACTTAAATCTCCTTCTTGAGTCATATCCAATAGTTGACCACGCTTTGAAGAAACTAACTTAGAAACATCACCTAAGAAATCATGTGGTGCTTCAATTCTCGTAACTTGTAAAGGTTCAAACAACATAGGACCTGCTTGCGCCATCGCTCCTCTAATACCTTCACGTACAGCAGGATACATCTGTGCTGGCCCTCTGTGAATAGCGTCCTCGTGTAAAGTACAATCCATCAAACTAACTTTAACACCCATACATGGTTCTCTTGCTAATGGACCTTGACGCATAACGTCTTCAAACATGTCTAACACAAGTTCAATAATCTCACCAATGTGAACTTGACCCCTAGTTTGTTCTAAAAACATGTTTCCGTTATAGACTGCCTTAACTTGAGTAGCAGCTTTAGCATCCCAACCACATTCATCTCTTAAGAAACTGATTACGGTATCGTCTTTTTTCTTGAACCTTCCTTCTGGTAACGTACCTTCTTTAATAGCAGCAATAATTTGTGGTTCAAGCGGTTCAACTACAAAATAAAGTTTGTTGTGTTTGTTAGGAGATTTTCCTTCCACTTCCGGACTTTTTCTGGTAATAGATTCACGGTATACAACAATAGGAGGAGATGTTTTAACTTCAACATTCTTTTCAGTAATGATCCTATTTTCAACAATCTCTAAATGCAACTCGCCCATACCATGAATTAAGTTCTGGCCAGTCTCTTCATTAATCTCAACTTTGATAGAAGGGTCTTCACGACTAACTTTTCTTAATACCTCAATTAGCTTTGGTAAATCACCAGGCTTTTTAGCTTCAATTGCCTTTGTGATAACTGGTTCAAAGATATGTTTAAGCTCTTCAAATGGTTGTTCAGGTTCAAGAGTGATAGTTTCTCCAGCTTGACCAACAATACCAGAAATAGCTAAAACGTTTCCAGCAGGAATTGATTCAATCATTTCTGGCTTTATTCCATTGTAAATGTAAACATTCTGGATTCTCTGCTTTTGCTTAGAGTTGTTAAGATAAACTTCCATTCCACTCTTAACCGTTCCACTAAACAATCTTCCTGCAGAAATGTCTTTTCCTGAACGAGGATCAATAACAATTCTAGTAATAACATAAGCTAATTTTCCCTTAGGATTACAAGTAATTAAATCCTTACCTAACTCAGAATCTTTATCACCATGCCAAATCTTTGGAATCCTATACTTTTGAGCTTCAACTGGATCGGGATGATGTTTAATAATCATATCCAAAATAACTTCATTTAATGCTGCATTTTTCCAAACCCATTCCTTACGCTCTTCTTCTTCCATCTCATAAATTCTTAAAATGTCAGAAAATTTTATATTCTTCTTCTGCATGTAAGGAAAAGATAAAGCCCAATTCTCTCTAGCGGAACCAAATGCAACACTTCCGTCCTGAACATTAACTTTCCATGCTTCTTTGTAGGCTGGTTCAGCAATCTTTTCGATTAAATCATTGAATTGTTTCATTAAACCCATAACTCTTTCAGCAATCTTTTCAGGAGACAATTTCAACTCTTTAACCAACCGATCCATTTTGTTAATGAATAAAACCGGTTTAACTCTTTCACGTAAAGCTTGTCTAACAACCGTTTCTGTCTGAGGCATAGCCCCCTCAACAGCACAAATTAAAACGACTGTTCCATCAACAGCCCTCATTGCTCTAGTTACGTTTCCACCAAAATCAACGTGGCCAGGAGTATCGATCAAGTTAATCAAGTATTCATTACCATGAAACTCGTGCACCATAGAAACGTTAGCAGAATCAACAGTCATCAATCTTTCTTGCTCATCAGCATGCTGCCAAGTCTGCATACCCTGTTCTAAATCTCCAGCATATTTAGCTGCCATCTTACCAGAAGCAGCTAATAAGTTATCGGTAAAAGCAGTTTTACCGTGATGAATATGTGCAGACGTACAGATGTTACGTATAAATTTAGGGTTTTGAGTAATTTGCAAAACCTTCTCAGTCATTTTATCAGCCATTGTTTTTCACCTATGTTATTTATTTTTATTTCTATTTATTATCAATTAACACAAAATCATTTGCATTAATCATTAGTTTGCGTCAATCAAATTAAAGATTCTGGCCATAATACTTTCTTTACTTGCACCAAAATCCTCATTAATAGTTATTTCTCTTAACAAACCTTTTTCTTGATAGTAACCAATCAAAGGTGAGGTCTGCTGTTCGTAAACTTTTAACCTTTCCTTGATTGATTCCGGTTTGTCATCATCACGTTGGTAAGTTTCCCCACCACAAACATCACAAACACCTTCAATTTTTGTCTTAATGTTTACAATATGAAAAGTAGTCCCACACTTACGACAAATTCTTCTACCACTTAACCTTTGAATTATAATCTCATGATCGGCTTTAAAGTTAATCACCATATCAATATCAGAAAAGGTTGCTAAGGCATTAGCTTGAGGAATAGTTCTAGGAAACCCGTCTAACAAAAACCCGTTCTTACAATCTTCCTGTTTCAGGCGATCTTTAACCATTTCAATAGTAACTTCGTCAGGAACTAATTTTCCGGCATCAATATAACTCTTAGCTTTCTTTCCTAAATCTGTTGCTGCCTTAATATTATCTCTAAAGATTTGACCAGTAGAGATATGTAAGATGTTATATCTTTTAACTATTTCAGTAGCGTAAGTACCTTTCCCTACACCAGGAGAGCCTAAAGCAATTATCTTCATTTTTTAAACAACCTCAATTTTTATCATTTTCTTATAACACAATAATTTAAAGATCAATATTTGTGCATTACTTTCCAATGTTGAATGTCCCAACTAAAAATCTCTTCTGGTTTAAACCAAAGAGCAATTTCATTTTCTGCTTCTTCTTTATTTCCAGAAGCATGAACAAGATTTCTTAATGGTCTTTTTAGATTATCAGCCATGGCATAGGATTCTACACTAAAATCCCCCCTGATCGTTCCAATTGGTGCACCCTTAGATTCTGCTGGTCCAACAATCTTTCTTCCAATTTCAATGGCATGGAAACCTTCCCAGATCATAGCTACAACAGGACCTTCCGTAAGATATTTCATGTTCCAATTTCTAACCCGAGTTGCAATTTCTTCATTAGTCTCTGTTAACTCAACACCTTTTTCTTTGGCTGCTCTACGAGTATTCTCTCCCAATTTCTGAATAAATGCAGGAGTTAAAACATAATGTTTGTCTGCAACCTCTTCAGTAGGTAAAACCATTTTCAAAGCAACTAACTTAAGTCCTCTTTGTTCAAAACGCTTTAAAATCTCGCCGACTAAACCACGTTGTACACCATCGTGTTTAACAGCAATAAAAGTTTTTTCAATAAGATATTTAACCATTTTTATGAATTCTCCTCAGCAATGATAATAATAATAACAATAAATAAAAGCTAGATGATCTTAAGCTTTTGTTGATTGTTCTACTTTCTCTTTTTTAACTGCAGCAGTTTTCTCTTTCTTCTCAGTTTTAGCAACTACTTTTTCTACAGGAACTGATTTTTCAGATACATCTTTCTTATGTTCTTTCCTATAAGCTGCAGTCCATTTTATCTTCAATGGTTTTCTTTTTAGATGTAAAAGATTTTTCTCACATCTATTGGAACAGAAATGATTAATCTTACCGCTGGTAAAGATATACATTTTACCTGTTCCCTTATCGATTTGATCACCGCAAAAAGCACATGTTGGCATTTTAATTCCTCCGATTTACCTTAATAAACTAATTAAGGTTAGTAATATTTACTTTCTACCGCCGCCCCTTCTGCCACCACCGACACGTTGAGCTTCGATTTCAGTCTCTAATAGCATTAATGTGTCTCCTACTCTTACTGGACCTTTAACATTTCTACGAATAGCTTTGTTTTTATCTCGTCCGTCTAATACCTGACACATTACTTGAGTGATTTCCCCACGACTACCTGCTCTAGCAACAAGTTCTTTTACTTCTGCAGGAATGCCGTTGGTGAATCTTACTTCACCTTCTACCTTAGACTCTTCCTCTTGTTTACCCTGCATCTTTCGAGCCATGTTTATTCACCCTGTCCTTTAGTAATAGCTTCGATTGCAGCTTTAGCATCTCCTTCTTTAACAACAGCAACAGCAGCAGTAGCAACACTTAATCCTGCAGCAGCTCCTAAATCTTCCTTTTTAGTAATTTCAACACAAGGAATATTTTTTTCTTTGCATAACAAAGGTAAGTGCATGATTACTTCCTTAGGACTTACATCACTTGCATAAACTACAAGTTTAGCGTTTCCTTTCTCGATTGCTTTAGTAGCTTCATTAGCACCCTTTCTAATCTTACCGCTAGTTCTAGCGATTTCAACAATTTCCAAAATTTTTGCTTCATCTGCCATATTTATGAACCCTCACTTCATTTATTTTTCAGTTATATTTTTTATACCTATACCGTAACAATTTAATTAGAATTGTTACCTCCTTCCAACGAAAGTCATTGGTAATAGTGTCTAAAACTATGGGCCCTTTATAAAGATATGGGTCGATTTCAAATCATATCACAAAGGTTTATATCAAAAATATTTTTTACAAAAGTAAATTCTCTATTGAAGATTCATAAACTTCTTAAATCAAATTTACACAAAATAAAACTATGTGTGGAATAATCGGATATATTGGAGATAAAGAAGCTAACGACATCCTGATAAAAGGATTAGAACAATTAGAATATCGTGGTTATGATTCTGCAGGAATTGCCATCATTGATAATAACCAAATAAGAATAAACAAAGTTCTTGGTCGAGTCCAAAATTTAAAACAAAGAAAACTAATTGGGAATATTGGCATTGGCCACACTCGCTGGGCCACCCATGGCAAACCTTCAGATAGAAACGCCCATCCTTTCTTAGATCAAAGGAACAATTTTGTGGTTGTCCATAATGGGATTATAGAAAATTATCTAGAACTTAAAGAAAAATTAAGAAAAGAGGGAATAACCTTCACTTCCGATACCGATTCTGAAGTGATCGTTCATTTAATTTCACAAAATTATCACGGAAATCTTAAGGAAGCCGTCCTAAAGACTGTTAAAGAACTAATTGGAAGTTATGCTTTTTGTGTAATAAAGAATGATTGGCAAGAACTGGTTGCCGCTAGAAATGGTAGTCCATTAGTTGTTGGTTTAGGAAAAGATGAAAATTTTCTAGCTTCTGATGTTTCTGCATTAGTAGAACATACTAGAGATGTGATTTATGTTAATGATTTTGAGATTGTTAAAATTAAAAAAGATCAGGTAAAGATTTATGATTTTGAAGGGAACAAGAAAGATTACAATATTAGAACTATTGATTGGGATCTAGAACAAGCACAAAAAGATGGATATAAACATTTCATGCTTAAAGAAATCTTTGAACAGCCGAAAGTTGTAGAGGAATCAATAAAAATTAAGTTTGGCCTTAAAAAGGAATATTCTAGAATAATTATTGTAGCTTGTGGAACTGCTAGTTATGCTGGTTTAGTCGGCAAATACTTAATTGAAAGAATTGCCAGAATTCCTGTAATTAATGAAACCGCGTCCGAGTTCAGATATAAAGATCCCATCATCAATAAAAATGATTTGATAATTGCTATTTCTCAAAGTGGAGAAACTGCTGACACTCTTGCAGCAATAAAATTAGCTAAAGAGAAAGGCGCAAAAACTTTTGGACTTATTAATGTGATAGACAGCACTATCGCTAGAGAAGTTGATGATGTTGTTTATACTAGAGCTGGACCAGAGATTGGAGTGGCCTCTACTAAAGCATTCATCTCTCAATTAGTTACACTTTACAAATTGGCCTTTTACTTAGCTAATAAAGACACAGAAAGCGACGATCAATTAAAAAGATTAAAACCAATAATTATAGAAGCCCTTTCTTTAAATGAATCAATTAAAAAAATTGCAGAACAATATTACACCCATAGTAACTTTTTGTATATTGGTAGAAATTTAAGTTTTCCTTTAGCTTTAGAAGGTGCATTGAAATTAAAAGAAATATCTTATATCCATGCCGAAGCATATCCTGCTGGAGAACTAAAACATGGACCAATCGCTTTAGTTTCAGAAGAAACCCCCACGGTAGCAATTTGTCCGCAAGATCAAGTTTATGATAAAACCAGGAATAACATTGAAGAGATTAAAGCAAGGTTGGGCAAAGTTATTTCCATCGCTACAATTGGAGATGAAAGAATCAAGGAGATTTCTGATAATATAATTTACATTCCAAAAGTTGAAGAAATATTTTATCCATTAGTTATAACTATCCCATTACAACTACTAGCATATCATATCGCCGATTTAAGGGAATGTGATATTGATAAACCCAGAAATCTAGCAAAAAGTGTTACAGTAGAATAATTATAGAATACTCTTTCTACAATCAAAAACAACTTAAAATACGGCCATACTCAAAAAATTATGGATAAATTAAGTTTAGTCGCAATCTTACAAGCAGAAAATAAATGTGGACTTGCTTTGGATATTGATGAAACTCTTTCCGCTACCAATGTTTATTGGTTTACAAAGTTACAAGAGTTATTTGGCAACCCCGAAAGTTTAACACCAAAAGAGATGGCTATGAAATATCATTATACTCAAAATGTACCATATTGGCAAACCCCGCAAGCATTAGCTTGGATGAAAGAACAATGTAACTCAGATGAATTACAAAAAAATTTATCTGTCATTGATGGTGCAGTTGAATATGTTTCTAGAGTAAATGAAATAATTCCTATTGTTGCTTATATTACAGCAAGACCAACTATTGTCGTTCCTGGAACAGAATATTGGCTAAAAGTAAATAATTTTCCAAAAGCACCAGTAATTGCTAAACCATTAGATATAACTGAACATTTTACCTCTTGGAAAGCAGAAGTGCTACAGTCTTTATATCCATGGGTATTAGGTATTGTTGATGATCATCCAGGAATGGTAGACCAATTACCAACAGATTATCACGGAACAATCTTTTTAATAACTCATCAAGACCATCCAAGAACAGATATAACAGTTGTTTGTGGAATGGATTGGCCAAAGATGTATGAACAGATACAAAAACATAATCCATTACAACAATAAATATAAACCTTCCCTTCCTTAAAGATTCTATGAGATATGCCCATTTAGCAGATTTGCATTTAGGCTCTTGGCGAGACTTAAAAATGCGTGATCTTTCTACAAAAGCCTTCATAAAAGCGATAGATGATTGTATTCTAAATCATGTAGATTTCGTTCTCTTCTCAGGAGATTTGTTTAATACGTCTCTACCTTCTCTAGATACATTAAAAATAGTCACTAAGAAGCTTAAAGAATTAAACAACCATAACATCCCCCTATATGCAATCGCCGGTTCTCATGACTTTTCACCGAGTGGAAAAACCATGTTAGACGTTTTAGAAAATGCTGGGTTGTTAAAAAATGTCTGCAAAGGTTATGTTAATCAAGATGACAAGATGCTACATCTTAACTTTACTACTGATCAAAAAACTGGCGCCAAGATTACAGGCATGTTAGGTAAGAAAGGTCTTCTTGACAAAGTTTATTATCAAAACTTGTTTCTGGATAATTTAGAACAAGAACCAGGATATAAAATATTCCTGTTCCATACTACCCTTTCGGAATTAAAACCTAAACATTTGGAGATGATGGAATCACAACCACTTTCTTTCTTGCCGAAGGGATTTAATTATTATGCTGGCGGACATGTGCATCACCCTACAAAACTAGAACAAGAAGACTATGGCACTTTAACCTACCCCGGAGCATTATTCCCTAATAACTTTGCTGAGATGGAAAAATATGGGGATGGCGGTTATTATTTAATAGAAGATAACCAAACAGATTTGCCAAATAATCAAACTATAGACTGGATTAAATTAAACACAACAAACCTCATTTCATTTTCTTTGAATTGTAACCATAAAAGCCCGGAAGTTATTTCGTTTGAGATTGCTAATCACTTTAATAACTTAGATCTAACTGACAAGATTATCACTATCAGGTTATATGGGAAAATTGATTGTGGAAAAATCTCAGACATAGACTTTAAAGAAATCTTTAATCAATTATACAAACAAGGAGCTTACTTTGTGATGAAAAATGCTGCGCAACTAAGTTCGGAAGAATTTTCTGAGGTTAAATTATCACAAACAAGCCCTGAAACTATTGAAGAAGAAATCATTTCTGAACATTTACAACAGATTAAATTATTTGATAAAGAAACAGAATTACATCTTACTAAATCATTGTTACATTCTTTAAACACAACTAAAGCAGAAGGAGAAACTATTGCTGACTTTCAGAAAAGAGTTGAGGAAGAGATTGATAAATTGTTGAACCTCTGATTGGTAATGTTTTAATTAAATATAATATCTAATGTACTCTTTGAGGTAATCTTTAATGTAATTTACGATATGTGTCTCTAATTAAGTCCTCTGCCTTAGGACCACAAACATCACAAGGTGCATCAAGTTCATCACAACAATTTAATGATACTGTACAATTGGTACAATAAACCCAGCCAGATTTATCTTCTGGAACTTCTTCTTTACAAGCAGAACAATAATACCCTTCTTCTGTCAATAATAGTTGGTTTCCTGGTTTAATTAACCTACAAACATCAGAGAGATACCATTGTACAAACCGATCTAATTCTAACGGATGAACATCTTTAAGTTTCATCTCTAAATCAGCAATAGTTCTAACCACGATATTAACTTAAAACCAGGGATATAAAAGATTTATTGTAATCATATCAAACATTTTTAGAACAAGAATCAGAAAACAATTAGAAAAAGAAAAAAAGAAAAAATTTATTTGCGTTTGGTAATGATCGCTTTTTGAGCCTTTCTACGATTAACCACAAAGGAAACTATACCAGCAATAAGTGCTAACACAACTATTCCTAGCGCGACCCATAAAGCAGTTGCCCTACTCGGAGATGCATCAGTTTCGGCTAAAGCATCACCAAGGGCTTCCCCAGGAGTATCTGCGTTAGTTTGCTCAGTTTCTCCAATAGTATTTGGCTCAGCCTGTTCTGCATTTGCTGAAACTACTGGAACTAACTCGTGAACTATTTTTATAGTTAGATTAGCTTGACTTCCACTTAAGTTAATTGAGTTTAATTTAACACTAAGATCATAGTATTGGTCACCATCTAACTCAACCAGTACTGTTTTTCCAGTGTAAACAACTAAAGTTTGCGGCGTACTCTCGACTATTACCTTGACTCTATCACTATAAGTTGCGTTCAAAGTTAAATAATGCATCTCAGCACCTACAGCAAACTTAAATCGATCACTCGTTCCTAAACTTTTAGTGTAACCAGCCTTAAACTGTTCCTCACTAACCAAATAAGTCATACCTGCAACAGCACCACCACCAGATCCACCTCCACTACCAGAACTTCCTCCATCAGGAGATGCAACCGCAGCAGCAGTTATAGTGTAAGCAGAAAATCCCATTGAAACAGGAATTTTACAGATGGTATTAGAACTTCCACCATCTCTACATTCAACATAATCATCTACATCCTGTCCACTTGTTCCATCATCATCTGTCCAACTAAGACTATTACTTGCGCTATACGCAACAGGAATTGTTACTTCAACATAATCCGTAGCACCACCGAGATGCAAATCATCTATCAGTTTATTCCACTTCTTTGATGTTGAATTCATCCCCATTAGATCGTTTAAAGCATCACAGACAAATGCAGAGCTTAGATCAATCTTTGTAGGACTTAGCATGTTTATACCAAAGAACCCAATAGCTAAATCTCCACAATGAATAGTCATGTTCATATTCTTAGTAACAGAGGTGTTAGTTTTTATTCCTACATCAAAAACAGTAGGAACTCCATTGATATCAAATGTTTCAGTAAAGTTGTAACCTACTTTACCAAGTGCAGGGATATCAACGGTGTAACCGCCTTCATCTGGAAGCTCTATCTTAAAGATAAACGTCTTCTCTTCTGCTGTTGCTTTAGTGGTAAAATTGGAACATGCTGAAACCCCACAATTACCAGAAGGATCACACACTGTTATTTTGTAGTAATATATGGTATTGTTAATTAAAGCAAATCCAAGATTATCTTCCATCAGATCAATGCTATGGAATGGTTTGAAATTGGCATTTGCTTGATATCCTTCACCAATATCTACTAAAGTCATGTTCAACGTTTTACAGGTAGAGTCATTTGTATAAAAACCAATACTCAGATTAGATGGTTCACTGGTATCAACCTTTAAAAAAGCGGCATCAAATAATTTCTCAACCTTACTAAACATCACAGTGGGAGCAGTTTTATCATTACTATCCGCAACAAAGTTGAAACCCGTTCCACCATTACAGTCCGGAATGAAACTACAGAAGGGGTCATCACAATCAATTAACCCATTCTCATCGTCGTCAACACCATTTTTACATTCTTCAAATACATTAAATCCAAACTTCTGAAAGTTCTTACATTTAGGATCTTTTGAGTTTGAAGGATTTGAACAATCAACAAATCCAAAGTCAACAGTTCCAGGAGTATAATAACCTGGACCAACACTGTCTGAAGGACTTGTTCTATTGGTACTATCATTTGCACTAGACATAAATATTCTTAAATTTGCAGTTTTATTGTACTCTGAAAAGGATTCTAAATCCTGCTTTGCAATTGCAATCATCGGCCCACCAATTTCACCACAACTTAACATTTTACTTGTTGTAACGAGTGCATTTGTAGGATTCCAATTTCCTTCAGAACATCTCTTCATCTGCTTAGTCTCAACAATCCCATTACTAGTGTTTGTTGAAACGTAACCAACCATAAATTCAAATCCGGTTAAAGTTGAACCAAGTTGGTTAACAGCAATACACCCATTGTTTGAAATTCCATCAGTATCCAAATACCAATAAAATTTAGTTGTTTCGATTCCATTACCCTGGACTTTCTGGGCCATAAAATCGTCTTTATTTCCGATCATATAACCGTTGCACATTGCAGTAGAAGTGATGTTGAAAATGCCCGCACCGAAATCAAACCCGGTATCTGTAACCCTCATTCCCATTCCAAGAATATCAACCCAATCATCAACACCGCTTTCGGCTTCAGGACCATATTGCCCAAAATTGTTGCCTGTATCCATCGCTAAATCAATAACATCTCCTTCCATCTCTCCAAAATGTTCAAACTCAGCTTTGTTCACACACCAACCGGCCTCATTAGCGGGAGCAACACCATTGTTAGCAAACCCATCCTGTTTGTAAACACAAGTAACGTTGTTATTATTACAAGCAGTTAGATTACCATCATACTGTCCACATCCAGTCTTCCCCCCAAATCCACCATCAGAAGATGAACCCATCATCATAAAATTTTCTGGCTGACAAGTTGAGCTCATATCTCTCCATCGACATAAACTACCAGAAGCAATACCCTCACAACTAGATTGGTCTAACTCTGGATTCATACAAGCAACATCACACCAACCACCACCATTTGCAGAGTAAGTATCTTCTCTCCAACTACAATTCGAGTTTAAACTGCAAGTATCACTAGTTAAACTCTTACAACTTGCAAAAATAGTGTTATCACAGAAACCAGAGCCGGCCGGAGCACCAGGCCAGGTGTTATTTGTCCACTGACATCCAGACAACTCACCACAAGCAACTTCAGTTGAACCACTCCAACAATTTGATGCTTGCATAATGGATTCATTGATTTCGCACCAGGCATTATTACCCATTGAACTGGAATCATTAGTACACCCAGGAGTTGCCCCACAAGTAGATAAATCATTATTGAACCTCCAACAATTAGCTCCCGGCATATCACACCAGCCAGTAGGATTCCAAGTGTCGTTTATCCAAGTACAATTCAAATCTCCAAATGCAACAGTCGTGTTACAATTACCGGGAGTAGTTTGTGCAAAACAATCTCCTCCAAAAGAACTTCCCCCACAAAAGTTGTCAAAACCACAATCAGGGTCAGCACAATCCATCAACGTATCTGAATCATCATCAACACCATTAAAACAAACCTCACCAGTAAAACCATTAGCCTTACACAGATTAAAAGTTGGATCCCAAATGCAATCTAATGAACTAGCATCACAAGAAGTTGTATCATAACATGAGAAACAATCTGAGTTACATGTTTTCTTACTCTTATCAACACAAAATCCTCCCTTAATCAAATCATTAGTATTATTTTCCCATTTACATCCAATACCATCATTTGCCATGCTTCCTAAGCAAGCTGCTTGAGGATTATTCATAAAATTACAACCTTCACACTGAAAATTGCAATCTTTAGCCCCGCCATTCTCCATTTCTTTAGGATAATCACAGAAACCGAATCCATTAAATGCGGAAGAATCCGTTGTCCATTGACAATTACCTAGTGCTGATCCTTGACATGCTGATTGAGCGGCAGCAACCCCCCCCCATGCGGATCCGTTGTTTTGAAATTCACATGCCCAACAAGATGTATCGCAATTAGCTTTGTTATTGGTACCTTGACCTTGATCAATATTAAACATTCCAATCATTTCACACCAAGAATCCTGCTTGAGAATATCTCCATCAATGTAATTCTCTGTTGTCCAAGTTCCACCCGCTGAAGTACAAGAAAACTCACTATTAATTAGCCCAAAGTCCATCTCTCCACCAGAACCACCAAAAACAGCGTTTCCATTAAAAGTACAATTTGTATATGGTATAGTGGTATTTTGCCATTTACAAGGCATCATGAACTCTTCAACTAATTGCATACAGATAGTATAATTGTTCTTAGCCATTGGGTCTTCACAATATTGTGCTGGCGGTGCTGACTTTTTCTCAGACTTTGCCCCCGCTTCACAAAATGCTCCGATAGTAGTAGAACTATTAGTCCATTTACAATTAGGCAAAGGACCATAATTACAAGCTGATTTTATTTGAATATCAGTACAAGCCAAGTTTGCACTGTTGTTTGCGTTAGAGTAAGTCGGATCACCTAAAGCATGCCCTTCACAAAGCCCAATCTCCTTATCCTTACAAATATTATCATTACTAGAATTATCAATACCAGTTGCACCATCTCCAGCAACACAGTATGCACACCCAGTGAGGTTTCCACAAACACTAGGATTGTTATCAGCAAACCAGCAATGAGCTTCACCAGCAAACATAAATCCACCCGAGCCCCCAGAGATACCACCATCTGGCATCACACAACTTCCAGTAGAGTTGTACCATCCGCCTTTATTTAAACAGGAATCAGAATCGTTATAAAAAGCAAATCCCCCCATGCCGTTTCCTCCAAAGTCTTCACAATGATCAACATTCCAATTACAAGGCATCATCAAATTTTGTTTTGCATAAGTACAATTTGCTTCTGTAGTAATTTCATTACAAGACTTAGTGTTACACCATCCTCCACCATAACTATTGTTAGTATAAAAGCAATTTCCCTGGAATGCAGCCAAACAATTACTTTCATTATTATCATGCATCCAACAACCAGTTTGTTCACAACATCCAATATCTGTAGTTGTTGCCGCAGGGTTTTTCTTTTGTGCGTCTGTAAGAGTTTTAATTATACACCATGGTTCTTGATTTTGATCGTTGGCAGTCCAGCGACAAGTTGCACCCTGAGCGTTACAAGAAGCTTTATCCCCCTCATATTGCCAACAACCTTCAGCAACTCCTCCCCAGTCACCATCACTAGACATCCAGTCCATCACGCATCCACCCATATCTCCTTGAGTTCCATTAGGATACCACATAGCCATGTAAGGATCCCAGGTACAGTTCATGGTTCCATCATTAGCTAGACAAGTTGAAGAATCTGTTCCAGCATATAACCAACACCCTTTATCCATACAGCAGCCATTCGGATTATATTGAGAATCACAGAAAGGATCTTCGGCGGTAGTTCTCCAAATACAATTTTCTCCACCAGAAGTGACACAAGTAGCATTGTCAGTGTTACTATAAGCCCAACAATTAGCAAAATCAGAAACCCCTAGATTTGAAGAGCTTAATTGCACTTCATCAGATAAAGTTGCCTCTTGCACTCCGATTGCCGCACCAGTTAACAAACTATTAGATTTCTTTTGCAAAATATTTCCAGAACTATCAGTTTGGAAATTCTCTCCAACATAAAAATTCAGTCCCACAATACCCAAAAGTAATAGAACTGCAACTATAACCAGTGTTTTCTCGGAATGTTTCATTTTTTCGCCAACCTCTTTTAAATTGAAATTAAATTGAAATTAAATTTATCTCAATGTCTGGAATCAATACTTAATGATATTTAAAGATTACTCTTTTCCAAGATAAAGTTTTATAAATCACAAACATATACTTAACTAGTAAAGGAGGTTATGATGAAAGCATTTTCGTATTCACAATTTCATTTAACAAACAGAACAGTGCTCCTTAGGGTAGATTATAACATTCCATTAATTAAAAACAAGGTTGCAGATGCAAGCAAGATTAAAACATCAATTCCAATAATAAAATTTTTATTAACAAAAAAGTGTAAAATAATTATAGCTACTCATTTAGGTAGACCAAATGGTAAGATTGTTAATGATCTTAAGTTAAATGCAATTAGTTCTATATTAAAAAAGCTTTTGCCGCAAGAGATAATAATTAAATTAAATGACTGCATTGGCAGAGACATTAAAAATAAAATTGAAAAGGCGAAGAATGCAAGAATATTTTTGTTAGAAAACTTAAGATTTTACAAAGAAGAAGAAGAAAACAATCCTGCTTTTGCCCATTCTCTTGCTAATTTAGCTCAGATTTATATCAATGATGCCTTCTCAAATTCTCATCGAGCACATGCTTCAATGGATGCCATTACTCACTTTCTTCCCAGTTTGACTGGACCACAATTAGAAAAAGAAGTATTTTATTTAAGTAAAGCGTTAAAACCAAAAAAACCAGCAATTTGGATTATGGGCGGAGCAAAATTAGATAAAGTTGATTTAATTAATCAAGCTTTAAAGAAATCAAACAAAGTATTAATTGGTGGAGCACTAGCATTTCCATTTCTCAAGGCCAAAGGATACAAAGTAGGAATGTCAAAAAGTGATTCTAATTCAACAGAGATTGCTAGAAAGATATTAAAAAAGTTTTCTGCAAGAAAATTAGTTTTGCCATTAGATTTTGTTGTTGCCGATTCCTTTAAACCAAATGCTAAAACATCAATTGTAGATTACAACAAAATTGGATTAAATCAAATGGCATTAGATTTAGGACCAAAAACAATTGCATTATTTAAAAAACATTTACAATCAGCAAAAACAGTTGTTTGGAACGGCCCATTAGGATATTGTGAATGGGCAAAATTTGCTCAAAGTACAAAAGAAATAGGTAGGTTCTTAGGAAATCTTGAAGTGATTAAAATTGCCGGAGGAGGAGAAACAGCCGAAGTTATTAACAAATTTTATCTTTCCCATAACTTCACTCATGTTTCTACCGCTGGCGGAGCAGCCCTAACCTTTTTATCTGGAAAAGAACTTCCAGCATTAAAGGCTTTAGAAAAAAATTATAAGCAATTCTCTAAAAGAAAAAATTAAACAATTAAATCCGCACTTTGATCTCTTGGCTAAAAATCTTTTGAAAGGTGTTCTCAAAAAGTTCCAGTTCTTGTTTTAACTTTTCTTTTCCAGAATTTAGTGTTTCTTGCGATTGAACAAAGTCTTCTTGAATCTTTAATGCCTGCTTAGTAAAATGGTCTACCCGATACTTGGCATCTTCTAACCTTAAAATAAAGTCTTTGTCTGTAGACTTAATTTGAGTAACTTCCTTCTCTTGCTGTAATAAATAGTGATACTCATCTCTCCACTCCTCTAACTTACCTCGCTGTGCTAACTTAATTTGCTGCATCATCAAATCATTCTGTTCAACTAACAAAGTAATCTTTCCAGCAATAATTTGTTCCTGCAAGTTTCTTAAAATGCTTAAAATTGCTAAACCTTCATCTTTAAATAATGATCCTGACGGATCGTTTAAATATTCTTGAACCAGAGTCTCAGCAGGATTTTTCTCAGCATAATTACTTAATGCCGATTTAAACTTTGAAAAGAAAATGATTATCTGGTCCGATAACTCTTCTATTTTGTGATCAATCTCAACCTTTTTGTTCTTATCAATAACAATTTGAGCATTTTCAGGATTATTTCTTAACAAATCTAATTCTTCCTCTTTTTCTTTCTGTTTAGCTTGAACTGCTTGTAAACGTTGAGCTTTATTATTTACTTCTATCTGCAATTGCTTAATTTGGTCTTGTATTTGAGTTAAAGCAACAATCCTTTCCCTTAATGGTCTGATATGATAATACCCACTTTTACTTAACAAAGACTGAAATTCCTCTCTTGCAAGATTGATTTCTATTAATTCTTTAGCTAAAGGATTAATGGCAACTTGTTTTTCTTCTCTTGGCAAGATGAAAGAATAATTATAAGAAAATGAACTTGATCCAATAACCTCTTGTAGATGATCTAAACTTTCTTGCAATTTAACATTAAGTAATTTTATTTTGTTTAAGTCCTTAACTTCATAAAAAGCCATTAACTCCAAGAACTCTCTGGTTTCATTAAAGATAAGACTAATCTCTTGAGAACGATAATCAATACCTAAATATTTAATCTTCTTCTCCCAATCATCAATCTTACACTCTAACTGCCAACGTTTATCTTTAAGTTTGTTAGTATAATTTAACATTTCTTCTTTAAGATTATAACGAACTAGTAATTCCTGCTCTTTAAGATCAATTAATTCATCTAAATCATTAAAATGAATGGAATCAATTTGTGTAGAAGCTTCTTCTACTTGTACCACCCCTAATTTTTCTAGAAATTTTATCAGCCACCCCATAAATACTTTTTAAGAAGACGAATTTATAAGGATTTCTGTACAGCAATAGGCATTACTTACCGGCTACAATCTCATAAATATCTAAGTGTTTAAGCAGACGTTCCTTACCAACAGCCCTTTTTGTTCTTACATCAACTGCTCTAATAAAATTCTTACCAAAATCAGTATGTAACTTATACGCAAAATCTAATGCCGTGGTCTTAGGTGGCATCAAAAAACAGTCTGGTAAGCATCTTCCTTCAGAATCTTCTAATTTAGAAACGCCTCCAGGAAAGATAGCCATATATTCTAATAGGTCAAATACCGCCTTATCCAATGTCGCCTGTACACCGGTTGTAGAAAAATTATCCAGAATATTATTCTTTATAAAATTCAATGCCCCTTTTTGTTTATCATTAAGTTTACTTTTTCCTAACTCAGTAATCTTAAACTCTTTATCTCCAGGCACATACTCAATCAAACCTGCTTTAGAGGCTTCTCTTAAAGCCAACTCTGACTCCGCTGAACAAGGAATAAAGGTTTGTTCAGGAAAAAGTTGTTTTAATCGTTCTAAGTTTTCTTTTGCGATTGGAATATCAATTTTGTTACAAGCAATTAACATTGGCTTAGTTCTCTTACGTAAAGCAGTTGCCACTCTTTTCAAATCATCGGCAGTCCAAAATAAAGGTTGGTCTTTGTCCAACTTTAGTTCGTTAACTACATCTTCAATCATCTCTTCACTAACCCCTAAACCAGACAATTGTTTGGCTAAAGGAATATAAACTCCCTTTTTCTCTTGTTGAACTGCTCTAGCAAATTTCTCCCAACCCTTGTTTAAAATACCTAAATACCACATGTCTAATTCTACTTCTAAGAAGCGAACATCATTAGCAGGATCGTAAGTTCCCGGTTGGATAGATTCACCTTTCTCATTAGTCGTTCCAGCAAGATCAATTACATGAATCAATACATCTGCTTGTCTAAGATCATCTAAAAATTGGTTACCCATTCCCTTACCTTCATGCGCTCCTGGAACTAAACCAGCTACGTCAATCATCTGTACCGGGACAAATCTAAATTCTTTAAGTACAAAGCCATTCCGAGGGTGAGATATTTTGTTGAAATCTCTGGCTGGATCCTTTACCTTTAAATATCCAACACCATTGTTTGGTTTAATAGTAGCGAAAGGATAATTAGCAATCTCAACTTCTGCTAAAGTACTGGCTTTAAAGAAAGTAGACTTTCCTACATTTGCTTTTCCAACAATTCCAACAATCATAACATAATCAATCTTGAGGTTGTTTTTAAGTGTTTCTTTAGTAAATTATAAATATCCCCAATCAATTAATCTAAATATGCAAGATCTCAACAAATTACGTAAATTTTATCACCTTAAAAATATTAACAGAGAGTGTTCTGTTGGGCTAAGAAAAGAAAGTTCTGCGGAGCACTCTTGGAGTTGTTTAATCCTAGCAGATTATTTTCTGACAATAATTAAAAATAATCACTTAAATCGTTTAAAGGTTTATGAATTATTGATGTATCATGACGTTGTTGAGATTGAAGCAGGAGATATTCCGATTCACCATGAAGAAAAAAGAAAAAATAAACAAGAATTAGAGTTAAAAGCTGCGCAAAAGCTTAAAGAAGATTTTCCAGATAAGATTAAAGAAAAGTTTATTGCTCTTTTTATTGAATTTGAAGATCAGAAAACAAGAGAAGCAAGATTCGCTAAAGCCATTGATGCCCTCGATTCTTTGATGCATGAATTAGATTATAAAAAAGATTGGCAAGGATGGAGTGAAGAACAAGTTCGTAGATATCATGGAGCATACGTAAAATTATTTCCAGAACTTGCAGAATCTTTTGATAAAATGTTAAACTTTTGTAAAGAACAAGGATATTTTGATCAATAGTGATACACAAGCAAAATTCTTTTAAATAAACTCAACTAAATCTGTTTTTCTGATGGGAACAACAAAAAGATTGTACCAAGCGATAAGAGATTCAGATTTAGTTTTAGTAGACACTTCTATTTTTGGTTCTTCTAATCATATTGCCAGAACAATTTATAATGCCAAAACTCCATCGGAATTAGTACCTTTACAAAGAGAATTATCAGAATGCCATAATATCTGGGATTTACAATTAAGATTAATCAATAGAGCAGATAACGTTTATACAATTCCAGAAGTGGTAACAGAACTTCAGGAATTTGAAAGAATCCTTTCAGAATCATTAAAGTGGCATCAAACAAAATTAAAAGTAAAAAGTAGGGTAAGAAGTAAAGCAAAAACCGGGTTTAGGCAAAGACAATTAGCCCTGTCTGGAGAAGCCCCGATTTATCAAACTCCAACTGCAATGTGTTTATTAAATTGTTTAGCTAGAGACACACAAAGAACAATTTCCTCAATTCCAATTTATCAGGGACCAATTGTAAGATATCCAGCAGACGCCCCTTTAGAAACTGATTTCCGCCTTGTTGGAGCAGCGATTGGTTATGCTGAAGCAAATCCAGATAGATCCGTAACATTATTATCTAATGATCATGAGATTAATGATTACGTGCGACAATATGTATTAGAACGAGTAGTTGATACAGTAATGAAAAGAACTGGATTGGCTGCTATGCTTTCTCAATCTTAACACTATCATCGGGAATACCAATATCCATTACAATAATTTTTTCTTTTAACTTTTCTAACCCTTTCTTTAGATCATGAAAACAAACAATTAGTTCAACTTCACAACATTTATCTTCAATTTTTCCAGTGTCCCCATTGATTCCAGAAGGAATATCAATGGCAACTTTTACTGCATTTTGAGAATTAAATAAATCCATTCCATAATCAAAGGGTTCTCGGACTATTCCTTTTAAACCAGTGCCTAACAAACCATCAATAAAGAGGTAATCTAAACTTTGTTGTAAGTGAAACTTCTCTAAATCATCCTTACTCCTAATTTCAAATATAGGGATATGTTTCTTAATCCGATTATAATTTAGTTCTGATTCTTCAGACATTTTTTCAACATCGCCAAAGAATAAAACAACTACGGGGTTCTCTTCAGCAAAGTATCTTGCTGCCACAAACGCATCTCCCCCATTGTTTCCCTGTCCAGCAAAAACAACAATTGTTTTGCCAATAAGGTCGTATCTTTCAGTTACTGCCTCAAAAACTGCTTTGCCAGCGTTTTCCATTAACTCTTCAACAGAGATACCTTGATCAGCAGCTAATTCTTCCAATTCTCGCATCTTTTTGATGGTAATCATAACGATTTATGATAAAACAAACTTTATAAACTTTCTGAACATAATATATACCAATGGCAAGAACGTTTGATAAGTTTGAAGAGATTGATTTAAGATATAATCTCAAGGTACTTTGGAGCTTCTTGCGCAAATATAAGCTAGTGTTTATAGGAATAATCTCTTTGATAATCTTTAGTGAGTTAGCAGGTTTTTTTGATAACTTCTTGTTCAAATATTTAGTTGACAAAGGAACCTTGATGATCAATCAAGATATTACAATTGAATCATTTGGCAAGATCATTTTTTATTCCGTTCTTGTTTATTTAGGAGTGCGCTTACTCTTAGCCATGACTTGGTTTTTCATTATTAGACTTGCAAATATCCTAGAATCAAATTTGATGCAAGATATAGAAAGAAAATCATTCTGGCACATCCTTAATTTATCATATCGTTATCACATAAACAAAAAGACCGGTGCAATTATTTCAAAGTTTACAAGAGGAGTTAACAAAGTAGAATCTTTTGCAGATTCGTTCATCTTTAATTTTGTTCCTACCACATTCAAGATTGTATTATCCATTGGAGTCATTCTTTACTTTGATGTTGCTACTGCGGTCTGCCTTAGCGTGATGACAATTGCATTTATTTTTACAGGGGTGTACATCACTAATCTGCAAAAATCACCGCAAAATACTGCTAATTTTAAAGAAGACATGTTAAAGCAAAATTTAGGCGACACCTTACTTAATATTGAAACAGTAAAGTATTTTGGCAAGGAAAAAAGAACGTATAGTAACTTTAGGAAATTATCTGAAAAATTAAGATTAGCAAGAAAAACATTTTGGGATTACTTCTCCTGGCATGCTGGAATTCAAACTGCTATCCTTGGTTTGGGTATTGGAGCAATATTTTATTTCAGCTTTACAAATTTTAAAAATGGTGGTTTAACTTTAGGTAGTATTGCCTTAATTTATGCAGCAGTTTGGAAATTAATTCCCCAACTATTTGGTTTAATTCAAGGTTATCGTGAATTCATAAGAAGTAGTGTTGATGTTGATGCATTATTTAAGATATTTAAAGAAAAAAATGAGGTTAAAGATATACAAAAAGCAAAACCTCTTCGTGTTAAAGATGGTAAGATTGAGTTTAAAAATGTTTATTTTTCTTACCCAAAACACAAAAAAGATTTAGATGATTCTCTGTTTTTGAATGATTTCAATCTCAAGATCGATAAGAATAGTAAAGTTGCTTTGGTTGGTCCATCTGGTAGTGGAAAAACAACAATAATCAAAATACTTTACCGCTTGTTTGATATTGATAAAGGAAAGATTATTATTGACGAACAAAACATCAGCAACGTAACTCAAGAATCCTTAAGGAACAGCTTAAGTATTGTGCCACAAGAACCAATTTTATTTGATGATACTCTTTATTTTAATATCGCTTATGCCAATCCAAAAGCTAGCAGAAAACAAGTCTTTGCTGCAATTAAGTTTGCCCAATTAGATAAATTAATTGCACAACTACCAAAAAAAGAGAAAACGGTTGTTGGGGAGAGAGGAGTAAAACTGTCTGGTGGAGAAAAACAAAGAGTTTCTATTGCTCGAGCCATACTTGCTAATAAAAAAATTTTGGTATTAGATGAAGCAACTTCCGCTCTTGATTCTCATACAGAAAAAGAAATTCAAAGAGATTTAGAGTTGTTGATGGAAAATAGAACTACTATTATGGTTGCCCATCGGCTCTCCACTATAATGAAAGCAGACAAGATTGTTGTATTAAAGAATGGTGGAATTGTAGAAGTTGGAACGCATAAAGAACTAATCAATAAAAAAGGTGGGTTATACAAAAAGTTATGGAGATTACAACAAGGAGAACAATTATAATCTTACTAAACATCAAACATATTTAAAGAATAATTTATATATACTTTTCTTTTAATTGTTTTAATGGCCGCTATTATCAAAGTTGAGAACATTTCTAAAGAATTTCGTATTAAAGAAAAAGAACCTGGATTAAAGGGCAGTTTGAAGAGTTTGTTCACCTCTAAATATAAATCAATTGATGCAGTAGATAATATTTCTTTTAATGTTAATAAAGGAGAGGTTGTTGGTTTTATTGGACCTAATGGAGCAGGAAAAAGTACCACCATTAAAATGATGACTGGAATTTTATTTCCTTCATCAGGAAAGATAAACGTTATAAATTATGATCCACAAAAAGAACGTAAAAAACTAGCTTTTAAAGTTGGCACGGTCTTCGGACAAAAACCACAATTGTGGTATCACTTACCTGCAATAGACACATTCAATCTTTTTGCTAAGATTTATGAGATTCCAGAAAAACAATATCAACAAAGATTAAAGGAGTTGATCAAAACTTTTGAAGTTGAAGAAGTAATAAATCAGCCGGTACGAAAACTTTCTTTAGGACAAAGGATGCGTTGTGAGATGATTGCTTCATTATTACATAATCCTGAAGTCTTGTTTTTAGATGAACCAACAATCGGCATGGATATCGTTGCTAAGAAAAGAATTAGGGAACTGATCAAAAATCTAAATGAAAATGACGGAGTTACAGTAATTCTTACATCACACGACCTTGAGGATGTTGAACAAGTATGTAAACGATTAATTATTATCAATAATGGCAAGATTGTTTATGATGGTTCAACAAAAGGAATAAGAGAGAAATACCTTAATTTTAAGATTATACAAGTAATATTAAATGAGAAAACTGAATCTCTAAATTTAGGATTAAAAAATGTTAAGGCCGTCTTTAAAGGAAAGTTTCGCCATGTTATAGAGATAGATACAAGTAAACATCCAATACAAGAAGTCGTTAAAAAAATTGTTTCCAAGTATAATGTTGAAGACATTAACATCTTAGATCCCCCAATAGAAGAAATCATCAGTAGAATATATCAGAATAAGACGGATCATAAGGATCAGAAATGGGATTAACAAAATATTGGGAATCCTGTAAGATTAGTTTGTACAATAGCTTAGTTTACAAAGCAGACTTCATATCTAACTCTTTGTTTATCGGTCTAATTATTTTCATTTTTGTTTACCTCTGGAAAGCAGTTTATGGTTCCGGCCATGGGGTTATTGAAGGATTTACCATCAGTATGATGGTCTGGTACTTTGTCATGACTGAATCTATTGTAACTGCACCAGGAAGATTAATTGAAGAGATTGGAGAAGATGTTCAATCCGGAGAGATTGCTACAAAGTTGAACAAACCTTATAATTCTGTTCTGTTCAAATATGCGTATAATATGGGCCAGACACTTTTACGATTTATCTTAACATTTCTAGTTGGCGGGATTATTGCTTTCTTATTCTTAGGAGGTGTAGAAATAAATTGGTTAACACTTCCTTTAGTAGGAATAGTAATTATTTTGGCTTTAACATTACACTTTTGCATGATGATGTTATTAGGCATCTTTACATTTTGGTTTGAAGATGCTAAAGCATTAAATTTCTTATACAACAAAATCATTTTTGTATTTGGAGGAATGCTTCTCCCTTTAGAGATTTTTCCACAATGGTTAGCAAAGATTAGTGCAGTAATGCCCTTTAGTTTTGTTGCTTATCATCCAGCCAGATTATTTGTAATCTTTAATCTTAACAATTTCATCAGGACAATATTTTTAGAATTGATATGGATTGCTTTATTTTCTGGATTAATCGCCATTTTTTATAAATCATTTATTAAAAAGATTAGTATCAACGGGGGATAATAAAAACTAATAGAATATAACAAAAGAACAACTTCAATTACAAAATCAAATGAAACAAACATCAAGTATCAAAGGCCATTGGGAACTTTTTAAAGAGTACGTTAAATTAAACTTAGCCACTGCGTTGGAATATCGATTTAGTTTTGTAGTGCAAACAATAACCATGGTTCTTAATGATATCACCTGGTTAATTTTTTGGTGGATATTTTTCACTAAGTTTGGTTCTTTAAATGGTTGGCAAATTGAACATATTCTGGTTTTATATGCACTATTAAACTTATCTTATGGATTAGCAGGAATGTTTTTTGGAAATAAAAATCATATTTCTTCAATGATTTCTGAAGGAAGATTAGATTTTTATATTAACTTTCCAAAAAATATTTTATTTCATGTATTAATTAGTAGGTCTAACTGGTTTGGTGTAGGTGATGCCCTATTCGGATTAATTTTAGCAGCAATTACCTTAAGCTTAAAACAATGGCCCTTATTCCTTTTGCTAACACTCAGTTCAACAATAATATTTGTATCCTTTGCAGTTCTCGCACATTCTTTAGCCTTTTACTTTGGGAACTCTTCTGAAACTTCTAGAAGCTTGAATATGGGGATTGTTACCATGTCTAGTTATCCCAGCCAGATGTTTGGTGGAGTAGCTAAGTTTTTGATGTTAACGGTTTTCCCAGCGGGTTTTATTTCTGGTATACCTGTACAACTGTTGTACCAATTTAATTGGTTCTGGTTAATATCAACGATACTTTTCTCTCTGATGTTCTTAGCTACTTCAATATATTTCTTTTACAAAGGTCTAAGAAAATACGAAAGTGGCAGCATGATTACAAGTAGAATATAAAAGTAAAATACTAGCTACTTCACTAACCGCCAATTAAACATTTAAAGAAAGTAATGTACCAATAAACTAACCACAAAACCAATGATTGAGCCAATCGTTACTTGTAAAGGTGTGTGGCCAAGGGCGAAGTGTGTTTCTTTCTTCATCTTTAACTTCTTCATCATCTGGTTAATAACAATCCCTTCCTCTCCGGCAGTTCTTCTAACACCAAATGCATCTCTTATTACAACCATAGCTAACACTAAACTAATCGCAAAAGCAGTTGTAACACCATCTTCTAAATAAATAATTGTAGCTAAGGATATTACAAACGCTGAATGTGAACTTGGCATTCCTCCCGTGACTATTAAATCCTTAACAGTTAAAGACTTATGACGAAAGAATAAAACAACCAATTTAATTAACTGAGCTCCAAACCCAGCCAAAATTAAAGTTAATACAACCTTGTTCATAAATAAAGAATATTTTTAGGCTTTATATATTTTGTTTATTACCATCGGGGAGAAACCAGCATCTCCGAAAAGTATAAATACGCAAATTCTTTACCATACAACATGAAGCAGAAGCATCGAATTGGTGGATATATTGTTTTAGTGTTAATTTTGTTAGCCTTAGGAGCAGTTTATTACTTCCTTCCAAACTTAAAACAATTTGCTTCTCCCGATTTTATTAGAGAGTATCTTTTAGGATTCGGAATATTAAGTTATCCTCTCTTTATATTATTGCTTCTTTTATCGATACCTCTTCCAATTCCTAGCTCACCAATTGTTGTAGCCGGTGGGTTTCTTTATGGAACATTCTTAGGAACAGCCTTAGCAGTTTTTTCGGTTGCAATCGGTGCATCCGTGTCCTTCTTATTAGTCAGATATTATGGCAAACCATTATTAGAAAAGCTGGTTGATAAAAAACATTTAGAACACTTTCATTTTTTGTTTGAACGCCGTGGACCAACCTTAGCATTTATTTCATATTTAGTACCAATATTTCCAAGCGACGCAATTAGTCTAATCCTGGGACTAACCAAAATGAGATACAGACAATTTATTGTTTTAGTTATCTTAGGCCACATCCCAAGATATCTGATTGTTAATTCCTTCGGAGAAGATTTATTTCTTGGATTCAGTATGAAAACTGTTTTTGTCCTTGTGATGTTAATAACATTAATATTAATCGCTTTATTCCGAGAAAAGATAAACAAGTTTTTCTTTAAAGAACTGCATGAATTAGAAGCAGAAGCAATTAAAGTAGAGCAAGGTATTAAAAAAGAAGCTAAAATTATAGAAAAAGGTTTAGAAACGGAAATAAGTAAGATTAGAAAAGGATCAAAAAAAGAGTTAACTTTAGTTGAGAAAGAATTGCAAAAAGATTTAGAGTCAATTAAAAGAAAAAAGAGATATTAAATTCAGACTTATTTTTTCTTGTTAATTTCCCCAATCTTGCTTACATAAGACTTTTTACCATGGCTTTTATTCTTAAACTCAAACTCAATCATTATTGGCAAGTGGTCGGAAAAGTTAAAATGTAAGATAGTATATTTCTTAACATTTAGATCCGATGAAGTAAGAATATAATCCAATCTTTTAGTTGGATGCCAGGCTGGTTCAGTAAATGGCACAGATTCTTTTTCAAGTGCAATCTTATCTCTTAGATTGGTTTTAGTCAACAATTTTTCAATCTCTGCCACTCCATTAAAAGTATTAAAATCACCCATTAAGATAACGGGATTTTTTATAGAATTAACAATCTTGACCAACTCATCAACTTGCTTAGCTCTAGTTTTCTTTCCCAATGCAAGATGAGCCGCCAAGAGAGTAACTGGTTTGGGGCAATCAATTGTCGCTTCTATAATAACTCTCTTTGTTCCCTCATGTAAGACATGATATTTAATCTTTCTCAACTTGTACTTTGAAACAATTGCGTTAGCCTGTTTATCTAAAATGGGAGTATGATGAAACAATTTAAGCCAACCAGTTAAAGGATACTTAACCCGTTCCACAAAAGACTTTAACCCCATCTTTTCTTCGATAAATCGTACTTCATCTGTACCTCTACTTCTAAAAGACCCAGTATCAACCTCTATTAAAGTCAAGATGTCTGGTTTAAGTTTTTTAAGCTCATCAACCATTCTTTGATCTAATTGTTTTGGTGGAAAAAATATTTTCCAGAATTCCAAGTATTGATACCATAGCCCGGGAATGCCTTCGCAATACTCAATATTATAACTAATTATTCTTACCATATTAATATCATTATTTAAGAGTATAAAAGTGTTATTAATTACTAAGAAGAAGTATCTAATTAATCAAACATTAATTTAACTTAAACACTTTCAATAATTTTTCTCTATAAAAATAAATTGCTATAGTCACAATCACGGCCCCAAATAAAGATGGAAAGGCCCAATAT
The DNA here is from genome assembly GCA_002792115.1 of Candidatus Woesearchaeota archaeon CG_4_10_14_0_2_um_filter_33_13. Taxonomy (GTDB): domain Archaea; phylum Nanobdellota; class Nanobdellia; order Woesearchaeales; family GW2011-AR9. The sequence continues at coordinate 30,992 of PFNQ01000016.1, forward strand.
TCTCTATCTTTACCTCCACCCAAAAGTAAGAAGATAATCTGGTCAATCATTAACCCTAATCCAAGAGCCAGCAAGATTATTTTTATTACTCTTAACCTTGTTGGTAATAAAAATATCATCAACGATAAAATCAATCCAAACCAAAAATGATGAATCACTATTCCAAAAAAAATGATATCCACTTCTGGAACAAGATAGACAAATAGACGCATAAGGAAGACTGTTAAAACAAGTAAAAGATAAAACCAATTCTCAGTTCTTTTAAAAAACCATTCTGACATAATCAACTAGAGAAGTAATCAATTATATAATCATTCCGTTAAAATAGAAGAGTGGAGTTGCTTTTTTGAACATTTACTTTAAAATACCATAACCAATAAGTCTAAATCTATCGCCAACTCTTCTAGAGATAGTAATTCTCTCTCCAGGATTAGCTGCAATTGGTTTCTTCAATACACAAGTAGTATTCTTCTTAGAAGGATCAATAACTACACCAACAGTTGCCGCAGAGTTAACATTCAGCATTAGAACTTCGTTCTTAGCTAATGGTTTAACTTCTGTTTCTTCTTTAGCCCCTACAACTCTATCTAACAAATTTGTTGTTAAAGAAATTTGATAATGAACGGGAGGCAATTTTCCGGCTAGACCAACTAAGGAACCAGTTAATGAATCCGATTTAACAATGCTAGGATCAAGAGTAGTAGAGATTGCCATACTTCCACCAGGCCCAATTTGTCCAACTGGGGCTCCACCAGAAAATATTTTCACAATCTTAGTAGAGATTGGTTTCCATATTTTCTTATTCTTTTCTTCTACCATATATCCAGGAACAATCTCAATATTTTGACCTTCTCTGAAAATGCCCTCTTTAACTGTTCCTCCCAAAACTCCACCTAGCATGATACCTGGTTTTGCCCCAGGTTTATTGATATCAAATGATCTTGCCACTAACATCACTGGATCAGCATCAACTTTTCTTTCAGGTGTGGGAACAAATTCTTGAATTGCATTTAATAAGGCATCAATATTAACGTTAGCTCTAGCAGAGATTGGAATAATTGGAACATCGGCGTAATCATTCTCAGCCAAAAACTCTTTAATTTGTTGATAATTTTTTATTGCTTCTTCATGAGAAACTAAATCAATTTTATTTTGTACAACAATAACATTCTTTATTCCAGAAATTTGTAAAGCCATTAAATGTTCTTTTGTTTGAGGTTGCGGACATTTCTCGTTAGCCGCAATTAATAAAAGAGCACCATCAACAATCGCTGCACCAGATAACATAGTAGCCATTAAAGATTCGTGTCCAGGAGAATCTACTAAAGATATTTTTCTTTGAAAAGTAGTTGCCCCGTTACACTTAACACACTTTTCCTTAGCAGTATAATAATTACATTTGTCACATTTGTAAATAGAAAAGTCCGCATAACCTAATCTGATTGTAATGCCTTTCTTTAACTCCTCTGAATGAGTATCAGTCCATTTTCCAGAAAATCTTTCTGTAAGGGTAGTTTTACCATGATCAACATGCCCAACTAAAGCCAAGTTTAATTCTGGCTGGATAGTTTTTGCTTTAGAAACTTCTTTTTTTACGTTTTCTACAGCCTTATCTTCCTCGACAAGTTCTGGTTTAGCTTCTTTTTTTGCTGCTTTTGGTTCTTTTACTGCTCTCTTAGCCATGTAAATGTGTAGAAAAGAGGTTTCTTTAAAAAACATTCTGTTTTTTTAACCCTCTGAAAAGATCTCAGGGTATTTATAAAGTTTTGAGATTAAACAAGCAGATGAGAATAATTTAACTTGATTGTTTGATAGGCCTTATCAAAAGAATATTTTAGGATACAGAAAAACATTTAATTACCATCCCCCCATTGAAAAATACATTTAATCTCTTGGAGGAAATAAAATGGTTTTAGAACAATTGTTAAAACAGGTAAAAATGACAGCCGGAACGTTAGCTTTAGGAGCAGGATTAACACTAGGAATAGGTTATCTAACTTCTGGATGTGATTCAGATGGATCTGAAGAAACCTGTAAAGATTATTGCGTACAAATATTTGAATGCATTAGTGCCGATAAAGGAGGGCAACCAACCGAAAATGACTGGAAAAAGTGCCTTGAGAATTGTGAGAGATATCAATTAAACGGAACTGGCTACTATCCACAGTGCGAATAATTCAACTGGATTAAAAAGACTTACTACCTCTTTTTTACCCATTTTCATTCTTTTTTTATTTAATTAGAGATTTTCTAATCCCGCAATTAACAAAAATTAAGACAAATAAATTTAAAATAACTAAATCTTTTTATGATAAAGATGAACTTACCAAAATTACCTTCAGATACAATCTTGGCACCAATGGCCGGAGTGACTGATGTGGCTTTTAGACTTCTTTGTAAGAAATACGGTGCTGGACTAACCGTAACTGAGATGATTTCTGCTAATGCTTTGGCTAGAGAAAATCAAGCCACCATCAAAATGATTGATGTAGTAGAAGCAGAAAAACCTAGAGTGATTCAACTTTTTGGACAAAATACAGACAGTTTAGTACAATCTGCCAAGTATTGTGAAGACAAGTGTGAAATTTTAGACTTTAATCTTGGTTGCCCTGCCGCTAAAATTATCAAACAAGGTGCCGGCTCTGCTTTATTAGAGAGACCAAATAAGATTAAAGAAATTGTTCAAGCTTTGTCACAAGCAGTTAGAATTCCAGTAACTGTCAAGATTCGTTTAGGAATTAGAACGGGTTCTATTAATGTAATTAAAATTGCTCAGATTTGTGAGGAAGCTGGAGCAAAGATGATTGCTGTACATGCCAGAACACAAAAACAAGGATATACTGGTAAGGCTGATTGGAATTGGATAAAAAAAGTTAAAGAAAATGTTTCTGTCCCTGTTGCTGGAAACGGAGATGTTAAATCAGTAGAAGATTATGTCAGAATGAAAACTGAGACTGGTTGTGATTATGTCATGATTGGTCGAGGAAGTCTCGGAAATCCTTACTTGTTTAAACAAATTGCAGATTATAATAAGACCGGCAAGTATACAGAAAGAAGTAAAGTGCAACAAGTAAAAGATTTCTTTGCTTATTTAGAATTAGCACAAAAATATAACATCCACTTTAACAATGTTAAATTTCATGCTCAAGCTTTTACTAAAGGAATTCCAAAATCCACACAACTACGAGATAGTCTTTCACAAATTAAAAATATTCCCTCTTTAAAAAAAGAAATGTTGACTTTTTTGTCTCAAGTAAAAGAGTTAGAAAAATAAGTAAGTAAATCCTTTTTCTATCTTGTGATTTAAGAATGTCTCACTATGAACTACCCCTAGAAAAAACAGTAAAGTACACTTTAATGTATCAACAAGATAAAGGCCAACCACTAAGTTATGTGCCAACAGATAATTACCTGCAAAGATTCATGCAACATAGAACTGACGTAACTAGATTTATTCCTAATCAAGGAATGAAAAAATTTCCTAAAAGTGGAAATGAAGGATTGTATGGATGGACTTATAAAAATAAAGACGGAGCCATTAGAATAAGAGACGATTTGATGGGAGCAATGAAAATGGAAGTTGATATTCATGAATCAATTCACACTCCCGATGAATATGAAACTAGAGTTATAACTTGGTGGATTATGGCTGGTATGTTTAAACGTAGAACAACTTACCATAAAGGAGTAAAAGAATATTTCCGCTAAAACAAAATTATTATAAACTTCAAAGTATTACCTTCCTGTGTCATCATTGGATGAAACGTTTTTTGAACTTCCCGGTTCTTCCATCAGAGGTATCCCGCTCTGTTCTAGTAATAATAAGCGTCTAAGACTTGGTTTTATAGAAGTTGGTTGTCATCCAAAAGGAAAGTACGGACAATTAAGAGATAAGAGAAAATTCTTAAAACAATTCTGGCAAGAAGAATACAAAAAACCATACGGACTAAACTGGACCCCACAAATGTATCGGGCATTAGTTCATTATGATCCACATAGAAATACTCAACCACCAATAGGAGAACTTCAAACTGATTTAACTATAACTTATCAATATATCACTCCAGAAATGTTAGCATCGTTAAGCGAAGATGAACGTAGAACAATCGCAAAGTATGTTACACATGTACACGATGAAAGAAGAGCAAAAGATTTGTTACACACGTTAGAAGGAATATTGCACACAAATGATGCCGAAAGATTACATCGGTTAATAATAGAAAGAAACGGAACCAGATTATCTAGAATAAAAGGTAAGATGGCTGAAATATTGGGATTAAAAGACTTTGAAAGATCTATACCTTCAGGAATGAACTTATATCAAAACGGAGAAATTGAATACTTTACAGAAAGATACAGAAATGGAACTGAAATCGATGGCATTCTAACCTTCTATGCCCAAGAAAGATTTATTGAGTTAACAGAAAATCTTAGAAAATTAAATCATTTAGTTGTAAGAGATCGTTGGCATCAATAATAAACATAATTTTCAACTTGTTTTTTTAGTTATCTAAAAGATTTCTGTAAAAACTTTGTCCAAAATCTTTGATCATAACCAACTAACTCAACGTAAGATAACCCTGTAATTTTCTTCTTACCTTTACTACCTTGAACATCACAAGCACCTTCCCAATAAGCCAGGGGTGTAGCCATCACTCTTTCCAATTCTTGATCCTTTACTGCAGGAATTACCCTCAAAGAAAGGTCTAATTTAGGAATATTAATTTCCCATTCAGAAGGATATATTATTTTTGTTTTATCACTTTTCCAAGATCCTAAAGGATTAATTTTAAAATCCTTAATAGAAAGATTGATTGCATTGGAATCCTGATCAATATAAGTTCCGCCCATTTGATGAACTACTCCCCTTTTATTCTTAAGAACAAATAACATTAACTCTGTTTTATCATCAAGAATAATACTAAACCAGTCCCATCCCTTTAATGGAGAATGATGTGGAAGATTCATTTTTTGGTGGTCAAACCAACTTAAACCGGAAAGCTTATACTTTTGACTACCAAAATTTAGAGTACCATTAGTCTTTAATCTGCTAAAAGTAAGGTAATATGTTCTTTGTTCAGGATTCTTAACCATTACAGAATAACCCTCCTCAAAATGTTTGACGATTTTCTTTAACGGAATTAACTTAAGATTTAAATGAACTAGATCATTATTACTTTTAAGATTAAAACTTTTATTGAAAGAAAGATTTGTTTTTTCCAGACCTAACTGAAGTTTATCATAATTAATTTTCTGTGGGTGCTTTAAACCCGTATCTTGATAAGTATAGAATTCTCCGGAATTTTTATCTGTAAGTGCAAAATGAAAAACTAGGAATGGCTCTGTTCTTATTTTAGAAAACGGAAACGGACCAATCCTTAAAACAGAAGGATGAAACTTAAAGATACAAAATTCATAACCAAACCTCTGCTTTTTCCGTTTGCCCTTGTTTTTAGTTTCTTCTAAATGTCCAGTGAAGTACCACCATTCTAAAGGTATATTCTCCTTAGGCAAAACATCTTGAGGAAAAGTAACTTTTCTTTTTTTAATTGGATCTAATCCTATATTATTTAACTTAAACTTTTTACTTAATTGCCGGTTAAATTTAAGTTCTTCCTTCTCCATTAAATTTAATAAAGAGTCTTCAGCAGAAATTAATCTTTTACTAACAATATTTAATGCTGTTCGTATTGACATCATTAGAAATAAATTGGTATTGCTTTTATAACTTTGTCACTGCGACTAAAAGAAAATTATTATAAAGTTAAAAAAAGCTTGAACGGTACTCTATTCTTCTTTTCGCTTCAAACGAGTCATATAACCAGATACAACATTACGTAACTTTTTACTACCTACATCAGTGTATTGATTAGTTATAGCCTTATTTTGATCGAAATCAGCAGAGAACTTGTCTCCGTGTTTAGCTAAAAGTTCCCTTGTTTTCCTTTTGATGAATGTGGTTTTAATTCTTCCCATAATATGGACTAAATAAAGGGGGTGTTTTATAAATCTTTCTCTCTAAAATGGGAACTACCTCAGTATACCATTTAGTAATATTTATATACTAATCTATACATCTCCCCTTTATGGTAATACTCTTTGATCAATTTAATTTACCAGAAGATATCTACAAGATAGTTTTTGCTACAGAACAACAAGAAGTAGTAGCTAAAATGTTAATAAAATATATGTGGGACAACGGCGGAGAAATTGGTAAAACTGAGATGAGTCTTTTCGCTAATAAACTTCATGATGGTGAAACTATAAAAGATAAGGGCAGATCCCCCCTTGATAAAGAGACCATGATATCTTATAACAAAAGACAATTTTATGACCGTATTCTAACTCCAATGCGAGGTATGGGTTTGATTGATTATGATTTATACAAAAAGACGTACAAAGTTTCTGATAAGTTTAACAAACTAATGATTAAGATTGGTTTAACTTGGTTAAGAGAATTAGAAAAAAATAAAAAATAAAGACTTTAACAGTTCGTTTGAAATCCTGCCGGCAAACCTGCACCGGGGCTAAACTTGTTATACAATTGTGTACGCATTTCACAAGATTGGGTGTTTAACTGGTTTCCTCTCAAGTCCAAGTTTAATAAAGCCCCCAAATTCCAGTGTTGCATAACTACAATGCTAGAAATATGGTTGTTTCTTAGTTGCAGAGTTATTAACCTTGGCACATTCCAGTCAACAAGCAAGTTTGTAATCTCATTATCATTTAGATAAAGAGAGACTAAATTGCTAGCATGGCGCAACCCAACAAGATCAGTTATTTGGTTATTAGATAGGAAAACTGTTTCTAAAGAGGTAAGCATACTCAAGCTGTCGATTGAACTAACTTGATTTGTTCTCAGATTTAAATAGGTTAAATTTGTTAAGTTTGATAATGCAGAGAGGTCAGAAATGTGGTTGTCTTCTAAATGCAAATTTTCCAATTGGGTCAAAGAACTCACTGGAGAAATGTCAGAAATATTTTGGTGCATTAATTGCAAGGTCTTTAAGTTTGAAAACTGTTCTATTCCAGACAAGGACTTAATTTTCTGCCACGAAGGCTTATCTTGACCATTCACAATTAAACGCTCTAATTGCATTACGTTCTCAGAATTAATCTCTTGCGATGAAGACAATCCCAGTTCTTCCTTAATTGCTGATTTCAGATAAGGATCCAACTCAACTGCGGATTGCTGTACTGCAAGAATTGCAACTTTGTTCTCAAGCAACTGTATCTTTTTCTTAAG